>CAMBSN010000005.1 GCA_945870505.1 Candidatus Kuenenia stuttgartensis
GTAGATATCGCCGGCGATGACGATGGCGTGAGGTTTCGCGTCGGTGGCGATCCGGACGAGTTCCTCGAGGGCATGCGACTGCGCGTCGAGCAGGTCGAATCCGGCGAAGACGCGCCCGAGGTGCCAGTCGGCGGTGTGCAGAAAACGCATGCCCAACAGTCTACGGCCCAGGCCGCCACGGCAGGCGGAGGGATTGGTGCGCAGATGGCGACCATGCGGCGATCCTGCCCCCGCGAGACGACTCGCACCGAGCCCGCAGCCAGATTGGGGTCGTGCGGCTGAGGCACTTCCTGAACGCGACAAATCTGGCGGTTGAAACAGCTTACACCTGAACCTCGCGTTTCGTCGCGGCACCGCAGCCGGCCGGAGACATGCTCGGCGCCGGCGGGAATGAGGTCTCCGACCCACCTGCGGTGTGTGAGTTCTCTGCTCAAACGCTTCGGAGCAACCGCTGCGGGGCACAAGTCTCACCGGCTTCTGCGCGTGCCTCCGATCCGACTGCTCCCCCTTCCGGAATCACACCCGAGCCCAATGCGAACGGGGAATACACACAGGTTGAAAACCTGTGCTACGAGAGGCTGCGACGGGCATGGGCAGCCCCGAGCCTCGTGAACGCCTCAACTTCACGCGTGAGCCGTCTGAGCCAGTCCCCGGCCTATGGCGACGGCATCTCCCAGGCCGTTTGGAGCGAGACGCCGTTGTCATCGGCGCGGAGTGTCGTCGCGCCCACGCCGAACATCCCCCCCATCTCCTCGTCGCTCGGCAGGAGTTTCTGCACGCCCGCGAGCAGGTCGCGGTAGGGCTCCTCGACATCCTCCGGCACGAGCGATAGCACCATGTCGCGGAGCACGCCCAGCGTGCCGCCCGCCCGCGAACTGTCGCTGACGCCGAACATCCGCGCCGGCTCGAGCGGCAGCAGGTCGGCGGCCCGGCGTGGTACGTCGCTCTCGCGAAGCGACGATTCGCCGGCGGGTGGGTTGCGGATCGCGGTCAGCGTCTTCTCCAAGGAGTCAACGCCGATGCCGACCACGAGGTGGTCCTGGCCGAGGAACACGGCGGGGCCGTCGGGAATGCGGACGCCGCGAAACCCCTGTTCCTCCTGGAGATTACCGCCGGCCATGCCCGCGAGCCGCTGTAGGATCTTGCCGAACGGGGCGTCATCGGTGATCTGCCAGACGACCGCCACGCGGTCGGCAATCTGCCGCGCCTGCTGACCGCCGTCCCGACCGCGTGCCCGACGTGCCTCCGCGAAGGCCTCTGCCACCCGGGGCGGATAGCTCACGATCCAGTGGCGGCTGCCGAGCGACGTGAGCAGCCGAGGCAGTTCGACCCCGAGCCATCCCTGGGCCTGCATCTCGACGGCTGCGAACATGTTGGCCGCCTGCTCTCCGTCACGTTGGCTGACGGCAAACTCTTTCACCGTCTCGTAGGCCTTGCCGAGGTCGAGCGAGATCTGCGTGAAGTCGATCGCCTCACGGGTGACAAACGACGGCACCTCGGAGGCATCGCACTCCTGGTCGAGGATCCGCATCAGGCTGGTGCGTGGGGCAGGCAGTGACGCGAATATCCCGCTGCGATAGTGGCCCTCGTCGAGCGTCTGCCGCCAGGCGATCGGCCCCAGCGTGTCTGCCCCGATCATGGCAAGCCCCGCCTTGGTCGGTTCGTCGCCGAAGTTCACGAGAACGCGTGGATCGATGACCACGTCGAGCAGCGGCAGGCCTGAGGGAAGCGTCCCAGCCATGCCGGGAGTCTCAAGCACCTCCGCGAGCGGTGACCGACCCGTGTCCGTATGGGCGGCGAGGAATCGCTCGAAGGTCTCCTTGGCCTCATCAGCTCCGCCTTCGGTGTCGAAGTCCCGCTCCTCCGCCGCTTGCTGTGCCGCGGCGGCCGTTGCCGGTAGCGTCTGTCCGACGACGAGGCGGCCTCCCAGCCGCGCGAGGAAGCCGTAGGTGTGTCCGGTCTTCACCAGCGTGGCGTTGCGGACCCGCTCCTGGAGTTCTGCGAGCCGCTTCTCAATCGCCTCCTCGTCATCTTCTTCGATTTTCACGTCGCCGAGGTCGAGCCCAGTCGGGTCGATTCCCATCACCGGCTCGACCATCCAGAGCACCTCGTGGCCCGCCATCTCGAGATCGACCCGCCTGGTCGTGCCAGTTTCGTCCTTGACGATGTCCTCCTCCAGTTTCCGCTGTGCGGCCGTGACCATTCGGGCCGCCGTCTCCTCGCCCGGCTCGAGCCACATGAGCATCATGACGAGAGGGGGCAGGCCGGCGTCCCGCTGGCGAAGCACGAAGCCGGCGCCGACGTCCCCTCGAAAGGCGGCAGAAAGGTCCTCGGTGCGCAGGTCGTACCGACCGAGGGCTTGATCGAGGTCCTCGAGGTTGCCCGCCGCTCCATCCGCGCGGACCTTCTCCAGCAAGATCTTCCCGAATCCCTGCAGCCGCGTTTCAGACAGCGCCGCCGCGCCGAACTTCGTCCGCGCCCGGATCGCCTCGAGAAACTCCGTTGGCTGCGGCATGCGGAGCATCACCGCGGTCCCCTCCGGGAGGCATTCCCAACTGGGCCGCAGATCGCCAGCGCTGGCGAGCCTGGAGGTGGCGGCGAGCAGGAGGACGACGGACGCGAGCCAGCCGGCGCGGAAGCGCATGACGAATCCTTTCGCAATGGAGAGATCGTGGGCCGATGGAGTCGGCCGGCCCGCTACGGCGCCGCTTTCGCCCCCTCGGCCGCCGTCCCATCGGCTTGATGCGGAGGGGGCAGGTAGGTGACGCCGTTCTGGGGCTGCGACTCGTCGTAGGGATACGTGTCGCGATGGACGATGAAGTCGATCAGTTCGTTGGCGGGGATGCCGAACGCTAGACCCTCGAAGACGGCCGCCCCCGCGCAGGCGACGGCGACCACCTCGCCGCGGGCGTTGAAGATCGGCCCGCCGCTGTTGCCCGGGTTGATCGCCGCGTCGGTCTGGATGAGCCGCATCTGGTCGATGGTTCGCGTCGTGCTGCTGACGATGCCCTGCGTCACGCTCCGCTCGAGGCCTGCCGGGTTGCCGATCGCGAACACGAGGTCACCGACGCGGAGGTCGTCGCGGTCGTTGATCACGACCGGCTCCGGCAGCCGCCCCTTGGTCTCCTCCGGATCGACCTGGAGGATCGCAAGGTCGCGGAGCGGCTGCAGCGCGACGATCTTCACCTTGCGAAACTCGGTCTTCTCGAAGCCCTTGTCGGTCTTGCGGAAGAGCGTCACCTGGATTCGCGTGTTGTTCTCGACGACGTGGTAGTTGGTCACGAGGTGGCCGTCCGGGCTGATGAGGAAGCCGGTGCCGAGGCCGCCGGGATTGCGGACCATGACCACCGCCTCGCCAAACCGCTTGACCAGCTCCGGCACCTCGCGGGCCTCGAGCCTGGCGGTGCGGAAGATGTCGTGTTGGCTCTCCTCTCCCCCCTCGGCCTCCGGCGCTTCGGATCGGACATCGAGCAGCTTCTTAGCCGGAATCTGCAGCACGTCAAAGCCGAGGTCGAGTACGACGCCGTCGTCGTTTCGCCGCAGGAGCGGGGCCGTCACCCGGCTTCCGCCGACGACTGTCACGGTCACCATCTCAGCCGCACCGACCCAGCCACACCAGGCCACGGCCACCAGAAGAAGCCACCGCGCGGTCATCGTCCTGCCTCGCCTTGTTCTTCGGTGCGATCGTGTTCCCCATCGCCGTCGTGATGCTCAGGGTGCCCGTGGTTCTCGGGGCGATCCTCAGCCGACAGATAGACGACGAGCCGATCCTGGCTGATCATCGCCAGGTCGCGGTCACCGTCGCCGTCGGCGTCGAGCCCGGCGATTCGCCGCGGTTCCGGCACCATGTCCTTCGACTCGCCTCCGTCGTAGGGATACTTCCGGTCCTCGAATACCTTCCACGTCACCGACCGCTGCAGGCCTTCAGGCCGGCGGAGCAGAGCCGTGAGTTGGTGCTTTCGGTCGTCGCAGAGGGCCACGTCGTCACTACGATCGCCGTCGAGATCGCTGGCCAGGATCCGATGGATCGTCGACTCGCTGACTCCGCTCCGGCGGCCGACGCGGCCGTCGATGCTCTCGAGGAGTTTTAGCTCCCAGGGCTTGCCTCGCGACAGCCGCACCACGCGGTCCTGATCGACCAGCAGCAGGCCGAGGACGGGATCCCATCGCAGGCCGGTTCCGGCAGGCGGCTTGACGCTCGCCGCGACTCGCATCACGCCCGCCTCGTCGGCCGCGAGCCGATGGAGGAATCCTCCACCCTGCTCGAGCCCCCAGGCCTCGGCGGGTTGGCCGGCGACCGCGGGAAGCGGGAGGTAGCTGGCAATCTTTTGGCCTTCCGTCAGCATCACCTGATCAACCGGGTGGAGGTCGTCGCCGAGCCACTGGAGCACACCGTCGGTGAGCCGGGCCTTGCGAAGCCGACCATCGACTTCCAGCAGCAGATACTCGGAGAGATCGACCTTGGCGAGCAGCGCGGGAGTCTTCACGTCGGGCTTGCCATCGACGAGCGTCACGAACTTGCCTGCCGTCGCGTAGGCATCCTGCACGAGCAGCGCGTCGCCGCCAAGCCACACGACCTGCTCGACCTTGGGGCCGAGGCCCGGATAGTGGGTGACGGCTGGCTCCGGCTTGTCGGCGGGCCAGACGAACAGGTCGAGGTCGGAGCCGACGCGCTGCGCCCACCAGACGGTCGAACCGACCGAATCGAGGGCAAGGATCTTGCGGTCCTTCCCCTCGCGCTCCCACGGCTGTGGGTAGGTCAGCCGGCCGTTTTCCCAGCGGCAGCGATGCAGATCCGAGGCATCCTTCGCCCAGACGAGGAGCGTGCCAGGCTGACCAGCCGGCGCAGCCAGCGACTTCACGCCGCCGATCGAGGGAAACGATTCCTCGGCGAGCCAGCCGCCGGCACCGAGCCGGTGCATGCGAAGCCTGGGCTGCGCGGTATCGACGGCGACGATCGCAGGCACCGCCGCCACGCCCTCGCCCGCCAGCATGCCGCACCAGCTGTGGCGGGCGGCGCCGACGAGCGGTAGCGCCTCCTGGCGGCCGACATCGGTCGGCTCGCCTTCGGCGACCTGATACCGCCGCAGCACGCCCTTGTCTGAGCCGCCAAGCAGGTAGACGTCGGCTGGCCCGGATGGGCGGGATCCGACCTGGAGCCCTTCGATCGGCTGATCGTGGAGGGTCTGTGCGGGCAGGAGACTGCCATCACCACCGCAGGGATACCAGCGGACGACCTGCCGGGCCACGCTCGACCACTCCACGAGATCCTTGTCGCCATCGCCGTCGAGATCGGCGAGGTGCCAGTCGAGGCGGCCACGATTCTCGCGCGGCGCGAGCCACACCGCCCGGCTGCCGCGGGTGAGCGGTAGCTGCTGGATGCCCTGCTCGCAGCTCACGAGCAGTTCGTGCCGGCCGCCGGATAAGTCGCGGACGAGCAGGCATCCCGATTTGCCGGTCGGCGTGCCAGCGAGCAGGTTCCAATCGCCGGTCTTCTTCCAGGCGGCTTTCGCGTCAACCGCCTTGTCTGCCGACTGGGAATAGATCGAGAGCCGGTTCGATGGGGCGGTGAGCACGAGCAGTTCGGGCCGGCCGTCTCCATCGACGTCGTGGGCGACGGCATCGATCGGCATTTCGTCGATCGACACTTCGCCGTGCGTCCAGTCGGTCGCCAGCGGCAGTTCGTTGGGCCGATCCGGATCGCCGGCGGAGTCGCGAACCCTGTCGGCCTCCGGCAACCAGCGGTAGAGGTCGAGTCGCGCCTGCCGCGGGTTGACCACGATCACGTCATCGCGGCCGTCGGCGCCGAGATCCGCGACGATCAGCCGCTCGGCCCGGCCCTCAAGCGGGATCACCCGCATGCCCTGCCAGCCGTCAAAGTCATGGGCCACGGCCCTGGCTGGAGACACGGCCGCGGTGGTGATCGCGAAGATGGTCGCTGCAATGCGAAACGGAAAGCAGTTCATGCCGGCAAGAATACTCCCACGACAGACCGGCTGCCACGAAGCCCGGGCTGGGTCATTCGAGCTCCGGGAGCATTTCCTCGGCGAGGGCTGCCTCGCGGAGCTTCTCCAGAGCCTTGGCCTCGATCTGCCGCACCCGCTCCTTGGTCACGCCGAGCGCCGAGCCGACTTCTTTGAGGGTCTGGGGCTCGTGCTGGTGGTCGAGGCCGTAACGGCGAACGATGATCGTCTGCTCTCGGGAGTCGAGCCGGTTAAGGAACTTGCCGACCTGGGCGAGCCGGTCGCTGGCCGCCATCCGCTCTTGGAGCTCGTCTGACCGCCGGTCGGCGGCTGACTGGAGGAGTTCCATGTCGGCGGCCCGGAACCGGTCGCGGTGCTTGTGCTCGTCGGGGATGGAGCGGGCGTAGTTCTTCATGATCGCCCACGACGCGTAAGTGCTGAACTTGTTACCACGGGCGTAGTCGAACTTCTCCACGGCGCGGATCAGCGACATGTTGCCGTCGCTAACGAGGTCGAAGAAGCTATCGCCGGGGGAGACGCGGCGCTTGGCGATCGAAACCACCAGGCGGAGGTTGGCCCGCACGATGCGGTTTTTGATCTCGACGATCTCGGCGTAGATCCGCTCGATCTGATCCATCAGCCGGGCGCTTGGCCGTTCGACATCCAGCTGTTCGCGGAGCGTCATCGCCTTGTGCTTGAGATAGTTGAACTTCCGGAACAGCCAGACCTCCTGCTCGCGAGTGAGCAGTGGCACCTCGTACAGGCTCGCCAGGTAGGCGGGCAGCCCACTGGGCCGCCGGACCCGCTTGGCGTCGGGGACACCGGGGAACGGCTGGTCGACCACCTTCTCCGCGCTTGTCCTCGAGAACAGGGCGTTGGGGATGTTGTCGAGCGGCAACTGGATCACCTGCTCGGCCCGCCGGGCCAGGATCACGCGGTAGATGCTTGCCTTCGACCGGTGGTAGCGGCGGGCGATGGACTCGACGGGCTCGCCGGAAAGATGGTGTTGGTAGATGCGGGCGCGGCTCTCTGGACGCAGGTGGCCGTCAGCCGTCGGAAACACGGCGGTGTCGGGGTGCTCCTGGTCGTACCGCTTGAGCGTGTAGCGGATCGTCTCCACGCTCCTGCCGAGCCGTTCGGCGATGCGACGATGCACGTCGGCGGGGCAGGCCCCCGCGACCGCGAGCCGCCGGGCCCACGAGACGATTTTCTCGTGCTCATCGTCGTTGAGTTGGCTGAACCTGCTGCCCCGCTCGATCCGCAGCGGATTCTCGAGGATGAACTGCTCGACGGCGCTGGCGAGGAAGCCGACCCGCCTTCGGCCGTCGACCGTGTACCGCTGGGCGACGAGGCCATGGTCGCGCCACCGCGAGATCGTCTTCGTGGACACGCTGAACCGCCCGGCCAACTCCTCGATGGACAGCACGTGCTCGCCCGCCTGGACGTCGCCGCCCGGCGCAACCGAGGGTTGCGAGTTTGCGAGACCATCGGTGGTCACGTCTTCGAACAGTCGGATGAAGTTCTCACTGGTAGCACTGGAACGCATGATCATTCTCCTGCCAGCAGCCGTGCCAGCCGTTGTGGCGAAGCATGGCAACTGCACGGGCTTAATGCCCGGGCACCCGCCCCGCTCCGACCGAGTTGTGATCGAGACACACCGTCCCACGCGTGTGGCGGACATCCATGACCGCCGTCCGTGCCTGAGAACGTGCTCTTTATACGGAGGGGGGGCCACACAGGTTCATGGACAACTGGGATTCTTGAGGATTTTTCAATTGACACCCGCGGCTTTGCGGTCCGGTTTCGATCCTAAGTCTTTTCCAGCAAGCGACTTACGGATGGCTCGGACGGCGACAGGATTCTCGTTTCCGGCCAGCACGTGGGCATTCGGACCATGAAATCAGCGGAAAAGTTTCACCAGACACTTTCGCTGAGGCGGGTTGGCGGCGGTGTCACGGAGAACTTTGGCATGCCGCCACCCGGTAGCGACGAATGTCTCCCCGACGAGACGAAAAGAAGTTTGGCGGCCACTGGGGCCGCTGAACGAACACGACGGGGGGAGGGCAGATGGCTGTGACATCGATGACCCGGGGGCGATCGCTGGTGGTCGAGTTGTTGACCGCTGCCTTGCTGGGGTGGGCCGCTCTGGTGTGGGCGAACGAAGAGGCCTCGGTCGACAGCCCTGTCACCGTGAACGAACCGATCGATGAGGTCGAGGACGTCCCCGACGCGGAAGCCCAGGCACCGGAACTGACCCAAGCCGACGCGCCCCAGGCCGAACAGCCCTCTGGCGAACCCGACGAGTCGGGTGAGTCCGAAGCACCCCTTGCGGGGGTGGCTGTCGAGACTGTCACCGAACCCACCGCCGAGCCCATCGCCGAATCAGTCCACTCCCACCGCATTCGGATCAAACTCGATGTCGCCGGCGAGATCTTCGCGCCGGCGGGCCGAGACGTGCCGCCAGTGCGGCGGCCGATCGCGGTCGACGCCCGGTTCGACTTCGTGCAGACCCGCTCCGACGAGCAGGGCCAAAACGTGACGCGGCACTACCGCGACGCGGCAGCCGACGTGCGGGTCGATGACGCCGTTCGGACAGCGCGGCTTCCGAATGATGCCCGTACGATGCGGGTCGTGCTCGAAGGCGCGACACCGATCCCATTCTTGGAGATGGGATTCCTGAGTCGTGAGGAGTTCGACCTCCTGGAGACGCCATTCGACCCGCTGCTGCTCGACCACCTCCTGCCGGATCAGCCGGTGGCGCTTGGCGACTCGTGGACTGTGGCGGCCGACGCGGTCGCCGGACTGCTCGCGATCGACACTGTGGAATCAGGCGGCCTCGATGCGAAACTCATCGAGGTCGTCGATGGCCGTGCCGCGGTGAAGCTCTCGGGAATCATCGACGGCGCCGCCGATGGTGTGCCGACGCACGTCGTCGTCGAAGGCACGTGCGCCGCGGCGGCCAGCGATGCCGATGGCGGTGTGCGCCTCGGCAGCGGGATCACAAACCTCGCCGTGACGCTCCAGGAGCGGCGCGAGGCCAGTCACGTCGCTCCCGGCTTCGACGTCGAGGCCCGGCTCACGGTCGCCCAGGCGGCGGTGGAGGAGCGGGCCGGTGCCGATGTCGCCGCTGCGGAACAGCCCGGTGTCGGGAGCCGTCTCCGCGGTGCCGGCAAGCCGGGATTCATTTGGCAGCGTGATGCGGCCGATCGCTACGACCTTGTGCACGACTCGCGCTGGCGGGCGATCGAAGACGGTCCCGACGGCCTCGTGATGAGATTCGTCGATCGCGGAGCCCTGGTCGCGCAGTGTTCGATCACCGCCCTGCCCCGTGCGCCGTCGCAGTCGCCTCCCACAATCGCGGAGGTCGAACGCGATCTCGAGCGGTCGCTCGCCGGGCAGTTCGGCAGGCTTGAGCACTCGTCAGAGGCGACACGGAGCGACGGTATCCGGCTGGTGCGAGTGGTGGCAACCGGACGGGCCGACGGCCTCCCATTTCGCTGGGTTCACTGCGTGCTCACTGACGGGACTGGCCACCGACTCGTCGTGACCTGCACGCTCGAGCAGTCGCAGGAAAAACGGTTTGGAACGTCCGATCGGGAACTGGTGGACGGCATTCGGCTCCCGACGGATGGGGAATCCGGGCCGAAAACCGTTGATGATGACGGGCTGACCTCTGGCCGCCAGGCCCGGCTCCCGCAGGAATCCCGCACGCCTTGACGCTGCCCGGTTTGACGGCGACACTCTTTTTTGTGTGGAAATACCCCCTTCGTCCGCGTCGGGGTATGGTCGCACTCCAAATTCGACAGGAGATTCGCCGGCCCGGTGTGCGAGCAGCACGACGTCGTTCCGGTTGGCGATCATCCGATCCGCGGCCGGAGGCGTGAGCCATCGAGAAGCAGCATCGCATCAACGAGCAGATCCGGATCACCCCAATCCGGGTGATTGCGGCCGACGGTGGACAACTCGGCATCATCTCCACCGACGAGGCGATGAGCCTTGCGCGCGGGGCCGGCCTCGATCTTGTAGAGGTGGCGCCTAACGAGAAGCCGCCCGTCTGCCGGATCATGGACTTTGGCAAGTTCAAGTACCAACAGAAAAAGAAGCATCACAAGACCCACGTCCACCACGCGAAGATCAAGGAGATCCGCCTCCGTCCCAAGACGGGAGAGCACGACATCGAGTTCAAGGTCAATCAGGCGAAGGGCTTCCTCATCCACAAGGACAAGGTGGTTGTCTCGGTCGTCTTTCGTGGCCGTGAACTTGCCCACATCGACGAAGGCCAGCGTGTCATGAAGCAGATCGTCGCGCAACTCGAGCCCGTCAGCAAGATCGAGGCGCCGCCGCAGCAAATGGGACGCAGGCTCGTCTGCACGCTCTCGCCCAAGTAATCACGCCCCGCACTATCCAGCAGTTCCCGCACACATTTCCCGAACGAGGAGAGTTGTCATGCCAAAGCAGAAGACCCACAAGGGCGTCAAGAAGCGTTTCCGGATCACTGCCACCGGCAAGGTGAAGCATCGCCGCGCCGGCACGAGCCACCTTCAGGTCCGCCTGACGGCGAAGCGGAAGCGGAAGCTCCGCGGCACGGGCGTGTTGGCGGAGTCCGACGTGCATCGGATCCACGACGCGCTCGGCAAGTACAGTTACTGAATACAAGCATGCACCGCTCTCGTGATACACGCCTGCACCGCCCTCGTGGCCGGTGCAGGCTGGGCCTGAGAGCCCGCCGTCCGGGCGGGCAGCGGGTTGGCGCTGCTTGGCCGTGTGCAGGCTGGGCCTGAGGGCCCGCCGTCCGGGCGGGCCGTTGGGTGGCGGTTCTTGGCCGGGTGCAGGCTGAGCCTGAGAGCCCGCCATCCAGGAGGGCTGTTGGGTGGCGCCTCTTGCGGGCTCCGCGTGATCCTCGCGTACAAGCCCAACGCCGTGAGGCGTGGGACGCGGCCAGAACAGACTCGGCATCCTCTCGACCGCGCCCGAGGCCTTACGGCCTTCGGCTTGCACGGGCGGCTACCCACTGTCCGTACAAGCCGTGAGGCGTGGGGACCAACCGCCACCACATGCCGCCGGCCGCGAGCATGTCACCGCCGGCGGCTCGCCCTTCCGTTTGATCTCGCGCCCCTTCCCGCCCCTACCAGCGCCGCCGCTCACGAAAACCCGCCGAATTTTCCCAGCGCCCTTGCAATTGCGGCGATTGACGCCAGATTTTAAGGTTCCCTAGTCCGGGCCCACCGGGCCCCCAGCCGTCCAAGGTTTCGATCCATGCGTACCAAGAGCGTTGTCCCGCGTCTCCGTGCCAAGAAGCGTCTCTTCAAGCGAGTGAAGGGATCCGTCGGTGGTCGCCGCCGCCTGCTCCGCACAGCCAAGGAGTCGATCATCCGCGCGGGCGTGTACGCACGGCGGGACCGGCGGCGCAAGAAGCGTGACTTCCGCCGCCTCTGGATCGTGCGGCTCAACGCAGCCTGCCGCGAGCGGGGTTTCCGCTACAGCCAGCTGATCGCGGGTCTCGTCAAGATCGGCTGCGAACTCGATCGGCGTACGCTCGCGGAGATGGCGGTGCTCGACCCGACCGGGTTCGATGCCATCGCCGCCGAGGTGCGGAAGGCCCTCGACCTGCCGGAACCGGCCGCGGTCGCGTGAAGCCGTGACAGCCGTGCCGCTCGACACGTTCCGCGCTGAACTGGAGCGGCTGCGCACCGATGCGGAGGCTGCCCTCGCGGCGGCTGGCGATGCGGCGGCAGTCGAGGCTGCCCGCATCGAGTTTCTCGGTGCCAAGAGCGGCCGCCTCAAGGCGATCCAAAAATCGCTCGGTGGCCTCGCCGCAGCCGAGAAGCCGGCCGGCGGCAAACAGTTCAACGACACGAAGAACGCGATCACGGCCTGCTTCGAGGCGGCGCAGGCCCGGGTCGCGGGCGGGGCCTCCGGACCGGCGGTTGAGGCGATCGACGTCACGCTTCCCGCGGACCGTATCCGCCTCGGTCACCTCCATCCGATCACCAAGACGATTCGCCGCGTTCAGGAGATCATGGGACGCCTGGGCTTCGAGAGCGTGGACGGGCCCGAGGTCGAAGACCAGTGGCACAACTTCGAAGCCCTGGCGATTCCGGCCGAGCACCCGGCCCGCGACCCGCTCGACAACTTCTATCTCGCGGTCGCCCGCGGGGCCGATCCGCTGCTGCTCCGGTCGCAGACGAGCACCGTGCAGATCCGCGTGATGGAGAAGCGTGAGCCGCCGCTGCGGATCGTGTCGCTCGGCCGCGTCTACCGCCCCGACACGGCCGATGCCACGCACTACCCGATGTTCCATCAGGTGGAGGGCCTGCTCGTTGAACCCGGCACCACGATGGCCCACCTCAAGAGTGTGCTGCGGATGTTCGCTTCGAGTTTCCTCGGCGGCGACGTCAAGGTTCGCTTTCGGCCGTCGTTTTTCCCGTTCACCGAGCCGAGCGTCGAGGTCGACATGGAATGGGGCGGCCGTTGGGTGGAGATGGGCGGCGCCGGGATGGTCGATCCCGCGGTGCTCGAGTCGGTGGGCTACGACCCCGATACGGTCACCGGCTTCGCGTTTGGGCTGGGGGTGGAGCGGATCGCCGCCCGCCGCCACGGCGTGGAAGACATCCGGGACTTTTACCGCAACGACGTCAGGTTCCTGAGGCAGTTCTGACGCCATGATCATCTCGACGAACTGGCTGGCGGATTACGTGCAGGCCCCGGGGTCGGTCGACGACATGGTCGAGCGACTGCTCATGTCGGGGCTCAACCACGAGTCCACGACGGCAGTGGGCGACGACACAGCGGTTGAGATCGAAGTCACCAGCAACCGCCCGGACTGCCTCGGCCACATCGGCGTGGCCCGGGAGGTGGCAGTGCTCTTCGGTCGGCCGCTCCACGTGCCCGACCCGCGGCCACTCGAGGGTGTCGGCGAGGTAACGCGGAGCGTCGCCGTTGAGATCCTGTCACCCGAGATCTGCCCCTGCTACACGGCACGGGTGATTCGCGGGGTGAAGGTTGGCCCCAGCCCGAAGTGGCTCGTCGATCGGCTGGCCACCGTGGGGGTGGCGAGCGTCAACAACGTGGTGGACGTCACCAACTATGTGATGCTGGAGAGCGGTCAACCGCTGCACGCCTTCGACCTCGCGAAGATCCGGGGCGGCCGGATCGTGGTGCGGCGGGCTGTCGAGGGAGAGCCGTTCGTTGCCATCAACCACAAGACCTACACGCTCTCCGAGCGGATGTGCGTGATCGCCGACGCGGAGCGGCCAGTGGCGCTCGCCGGCGTGATGGGCGGCGCCGACACCGAGATCGCCGCCGACACGACCGATGTGCTTCTCGAATCGGCGCAGTTCGCGCCCCTGCCGGTGCGGGCCGCGGCCCGCGGGCTCGTGCTCGCGAGCGCCTCGTCGTATCGTTTCGAGCGCGGCCCCGACCCTGCGATGGTCGATTGGGCGAGTCGCCGGGCCGCCTCTCTGATCCTCGAACACGCGGGTGGGTTGCTTGAACGGGGCGTCGTGGTGGCCGGCCACGTGGCCTGCGCCCCGGCCGAGATCCGGCTGGCCGCGGACCGCGTGGGTGAGGTGCTCGGCGTCGACATCGCCGACGCTCGGCAAAGGCAGATCCTCACAGCACTCGGATTCGTCGAGGCCCGCGGTGCCGCGCCGCATGATCACCTCTGGCGAGCCCCCACGTGGCGGCGCGACTGCTGGCGAGAGATCGATCTCGTGGAGGAAATCACGAGGATCGAAGGCTACGGCCACGTGCCCGAGAACGCCGTGATCGCGGCGCGACCGGTTGAACTCTCGGCCCGCGAGCGGACCGTGCGCCGGGCCTCCGAGGTGCTCGTCGCCGCGGGGCTCTGTGAGGCGATGACGCGCAGCGTGGTCGCCGAAGAGATGGCCTCGATGCCGAGTCCGTGGGGCGAGGCCGCGCCGCTCGTGATCGCGCCGCCGCTGGTACGAGGTGCCGACCGCCTGCGGCGAAGCCTCCTGCCGAGCCTGCTCGAAGCCCGCGCCGGGAACGCCGCCGTCGGTGTGGACGACGCCGACCTGTTCGAGATGGCCCGCGCCTACCTCGCCCGTCGGGATGGTGACGATCCCCGGCGAGGCCCGGTTGAGGAGCCGCTGCTGGCTGGCATCGTGGTAGGCGGAGATTTTTCCCGGGTGAAGGGCCTGTGCGACGTCGTGCTTGCCGGACTGGGCCTCGATGGCGACGGAGTCTGTCTCGGCTATCGGCCCATCGATCTTGCTCCCTTCGCGCGTGGCCGTGCGGCCGAGGTGGTGCTCGAGCGATCCGGCCACGCCGCGGAGCGGGTGGCGGTCGTGGGCGAGGTGGCCGCGGACGTTGCCGGGCGGCTCGGCCTGCCGGGCCCGGTGTCGGCCGCCGAGGTGCGACTCGACCGGCTCACCTTCGCCGCGTCGATCGAGCGGCCGCTCGTGAAGCCGAGTGATTTTCCCGCCGTGCAGCGGGACGTGAACCTCGTGGTGGACGAGGGCGTGCCGTGGGGCGAGGTCGAGGCGGCCATTCGCGAGGCAGCAGGCAATGTCTTGGAGGGCTGCCGGCTCGTGCAGGTCTGGCGCGACGCCGACCGTCTCGGCGCCGGCCGCAAGAGCTTTGTCGTCGCGATG
This sequence comes from Candidatus Kuenenia stuttgartensis, assembly GCA_945870505.1. Lineage (GTDB taxonomy): Bacteria > Planctomycetota > Planctomycetia > Pirellulales > UBA1268 > QWPN01. The sequence continues at coordinate 14,579 of CAMBSN010000005.1, forward strand.
GCGCTCCGCAGTGCCGCCAGCACACTCTCCGGCGACGAGGCCGGCCGGATCGTCGACGGCGTGGTCGCTGAGTGCGGCCGCCGCGTGAACGCCGTCCTCAGGTCGTAGGAACACCGGTCGGGCTCGACCGGCTCACCCATCGGGAGCGGTTGTTCATGCCCGAGCCGCGACAGATCACCGTCGCCCCGCACGGCCACGTGCTCACGAACTCCGGCACCTGGTCGCCCGACTCGCGGTGGATCGTCTACGACATCCGCTCCGCGGCCGACGGCTCGACCTTTGACGGCACGCGGATCGAGCGGGTCGATGTGGAGACCGGGCGAGTTGAGGTGCTCTATGAGTCGCGAAACGGCCCGCATTGCGGCGTGGTGACATCGAGCCCGGTGGATGACCGGGTCGTGTTTATCCTCGGGCCGGAGTCGCCGACGCCCGACTGGTCGTACGGTGCTGCCCGCCGCCAGGGTGTCGTGGTGCGGGCGTCGCGGCCTGGCGTGATGGAGAACCTCGATGCCCGCGATCTCACGCCCCCATTCACGGCCGGCGCCCTCCGTGGCGGCAGCCACGTGCATGTGTTCTCGCCCGACGGCGCGGCGATGAGTTTCACGTACGAGGACGCTGTGCTCGAGGCGGCGGCTGCCGGTCATGTGGCCACTGAGCAGAGCCTTCGCGGCGTGGGGGTGAGCGTCTGCGGGAGGCCGATCCTGGTGCCGAAGACGCACCCGCGCAACCACGACGGCTCCGCGTTCACGGTGCTCGCCTCCCAACTCAGCGATTCCCCGCGTCCCGGCAGCGACGAGATCTCGAAAGCCTTTGAGGAAGCCTGGATCGGCACGAACGGCTACGTGCGTGCCGACGGCTCGCGGCAGCGGCGGGCGATCGCCTTCCAGGGCAACGTCGTGACCGCCACGGGGGCGACGATCAGCGAGGTCTTTATCCTCGATCTACCCGATGATCTCACCGCTCTCTCCGTGACGGGCGACGGACCGATTGCCGGCACGGCCGTCACGCGGCCCGCTCCGCCGCGCGGCGTCACGCAGCGGCGGCTGACGTTCACGGCCGACCGCCGGCATCCGGGCATCCAGGGGCCGCGGCACTGGCTGCGATCGAGTCCGGACGGGTCGCGAATCGCGTTTCTGATGCGGGACGACGCCGGCGTCGTCCAGATCTTCACCGTGAATCCCGCCGGCGGCGAGTCGCGGCAGTTGACGCACGATGCCCTTGGCATCGCCAGTGCGTTTTCCTGGAGCCCCGACGGCCGGCACCTCGCGTGCGTCATCGACGGCAGCGTGTGTCTCGTCGCTGCCGACGGCGGCGCGGTGACCAGGCTCACGCCGCCGGTTTGCGACGGGTCGGCGCCGCGGCCGGAGGCCTGCGTGATTTCGCCCGATGGGAGGCGAATCGCCTACGTGCGTCACATCGCCGGCAGCGATGGCCAGGCGTGGAATCAGATCTTCACCGTCGAGACACGCTAGAGCTCTCGGGGCTCCCCCCGTAGCACAGGTTGTCAACCTGTGTGTCTTTCCGTTTCGCACTGCGCTCAGGGTTGCCCATGCCCCGTCGCCGGACGTTCACTGCGGGCATCCTGCCAATCCTGTTCGGCGCGGCAGATACAGGGCGGGTCGACTCGTATCTGGCCTGGCTCGGGGCTCCCCCCGTAGCACAGGTTGTTAACCTGTGTGTCTTTCCGTTTCGCACTGCGCTCAGGGTTGCCCATGCCCCGTCGCCGGACGTTCACTGCGGGCATCCTGCCCTCCGCTCACTCGATGCCGGCTGCGCTCTCGGCATCCTGCCTTCGCTTGCCGCCAACGCCTGCTCTCGGAGCATGGGCAACCCCTCGCATATCCCCATCGCTCACTCGATTGGGCTTCCTGTCCCCGCGTGCGCTTTGATTGACGAGGGGTAGCGGTGCCGCTTTAGCGGTCGGCATACACCCGCGTGATCTCTTCCTTCGTGATCGGTGCGGGCTGGTCGGCGCTCGTGAGCTGCACCTGGATCCGCTGATCGCCGGCGCGGCGACCCTTGGCGCGGATGCGGAACACCGCTTCCTCGGCCGGAGCGAGCTTCGCGAGCGGCTCGAACGTGATTGTCAGGTTGTCGACGCGGTGGCCGCCTGGGCCCTGGGCCTCGACCGGCTCGAGGTCACCGAGAAGCGTGGCTGCGAGCCGCACGCCCGTGGCGGGCTTGGTGCCCTGGTTACCGACGCGGACGACGTATTCAGTCACGCCGTCGATTTCGATCGGATCCTCGCTATCCACGACATCGAATGAGAGTGCGGCGAGGCCCTCGACGTCGCAGGTGTGCGATACCTGATCGGCGAGGCCGTCGGCGCTGCGGGCGGCGGCCACGATTTTCTGCGGGCCGAGTTCGACTGGCATGACCACCATCTGGACTGAGCCCGTCTCGCCAGGAGGCAGTTCCTCGAGGTTCCAGAGCACGCGGTGCGTGCGGTCGTCGTGCCAGCCGGCGTTGTTGGCCTTCACGAACTTCATGCCCGGCGGGAGCTGCGCCGCCAGTTCCACGGCCCGCGCTGGTGCGGTGCCCGCGTTGGTCATCGCGACCGTGCACGTCGCCGGACGTTGGAGAAATCGCCGCAACGGCATATCGATCGCGATTTCGAGCGTGGGCGCCGTCACCTCCATCGGTAGCTCGTGGATCACCTCCACGCCGCCGTCGGCGCGGGCCGCGAGCCGCGCCGCATGGACGCCCGGGCCGCGGGTGCCGAGCACGAGATCGATCGTGCGGGATTCACCTGGCCGTAACTGGCCGACGTCGAACTCGAGTTCGCGGCCCGAGCGGTGCGAAACGTTTTCGGGCAGGAATCCCTCGAGCACCACGCCGGTTGCCACACCCGTGCCAGGGTTGGTGACGGTGACCGTGACCTGCAGGTCACGGCCAATGAGGACGGGCTCGGGTGGCGTGCACTCGATTCGCAGGTCGGGCTTCGTGGCCCGTGACCGGACCGAGGCGTCGGTCCGGAAGCTGACGCTGGCTACGCTGCCAACTTCACCCTCGACCTGAGGCATCACCTCCATGGTGACCGCCGCCTGGCCGCCGGGAGGGAGCGTGCCGAGCGACCAGAGAAGCGCCCCGTCGGCGTCGCCGAAGGCCGGGGTGACGGGGCTCGCGGGAGGCGTGGTGGCGACGAGTGCCGTACCCTGCGGGATGGCGTCGCGGAGGATGACCTCGTGGGCGGTGGCACTGCCGACGTTGCGGACCACGATTTCGTAGCGGGCCGGCTTGCCCACGGAAATCTCGCGCGGGCCACGCTTTTCGACCGAGACCTGCGGCGTCTGCACGCCCTCGAGTTGCATCGGGCCGGGACGTCCCTGGCCGGTCGGCCGCGGTTGTCCGGGCGTTTCGGCCGCCGACGGGGGCTGCTCGGAATCCGTAGTGGTCAGGTCGCCAGGCATCACGGCTGGGGCGGCCGCGAAGAGCGAGCCGCCGGACGCGACGGCGGTGGTCACAGGGGGCGGCATCGGGGGCATCGCGGCCGCAGGCTGCGCGGCCGGAGGCGGCATGAACGCCGGCGCGGGCGGCTGCGGGGGCATCGGTAAGGGCGGCGCGGGACCTGAGAACGGCGGTGGTGCGGCACCGAAGGCGGCGGCCATCGATGGGTTTGTCGGCGCGGGGGCAATTGGTGCCGTCGCCACAGGGGAAGGGGAAGCAGGCTCACCTACGGCGAGGTCTCCCGCGTCCTCGGGGAGGTTTTCCGGCGAAGGAGCGTTCGGCCCCGTCGTGCTCATCTTCGGGGTCGCGGGCATCGCCGAGGACGGTGCGGGCGGAAGGTCGGTGGAGTGTGACTCGGGCGGTGGCGCGAGATCGGCCGGATAGGTTCCTGGCGGCTGATCGGAAGGGATGTCGGCGGCCACCGGCATCACCGTGCCAGGCACCGGTTCCAGATCGGCTGCCTCAAACTGCGGAAGCGGCCGCGGTGTGGCGTGGTCACCGGCTGCTGGGAGCACAGCATCGGGCATGTCGAGCGATGTTGGCCGCACGCCGTATCGCTCGTCGGTGGAAGAGGTCGAAGGTGTCTCGTGGCCCGCGGGGCGGCCGTTCCACCGGCCTTCTCCTGCGGATGGCTGCGCCGGAACCGCCTCATCGACGAGCGGCAACATGTCGGGTTCCTGCCGTCGGACCGCGGCACTCGCATCGTCTGGAGGGCGGGATGATTCGTGCGAGTCGTTCGCCCGTGCCATGGTCGGTGCGTCCGGTGGCGAGTCGCTCGACGCCTGTGGCCCGCGGCCGATGCCGAGCCCCCAGACGAGGCCGAAACCGGCCACAGCGCAGAGGCAGATGCCGATCACGGCCGAGAGGTTCGACTGCCGGGGAGGCACCACCAGGTCCTGACGCGATGGACGAGGACCTGGCGTCGTCGCCGGCACGGCTGCGCGCGCGGTCTCGGGAGTGGCTTCGGGTGCAGTTTCGGGCATGGATTCAGACATGCGAGAACCCTCGTGGTCTCGTGGCGACGGCGGGGCGCACCCCGTCGTCTGCGGGAAGTAGCAAAGCCGGCGGCCAGGGAGAAGGCCAGTCGGTCACGGTGGGTGACCGGGCAGGGAGCGGCGATCAGGCCGACGCGAGAATCTGGTGAAGATGGAAATGAAATTTCCCTAGGGCGCCCCCATAGTTGCCCGCCGAGATCGCCGGCACGTCGTCCCCGCTGGCAGCCCGGATGCCGGCGGCCATCGCAGTCGCCACGGCCTGCTCGGTTGATCCGTCGATCACGATCTCCAGGCAGGCGGTCGCGTCGGCGTGGAGGCTGGTGGGGTCACGGCCCACGAGGCTCGGGCAGAAGGCCTCGTTCGTAGAGGCCCGCAGCGATTCGTAGATGGACCCAACCTTGCTTCCAGACCGAACAACGCCTCCCGGAAACGGCGTGATCGTGCCCGGCACCGGTTCGATGGCGACCACGGCCCGGCGGGCGGCGTCGAGCGCGGCCTCAAGCGACCTCCCTTGCACGATGATGTTGCCGCCCCCAATCCCCTTGGCAACGCCCGCAGTCTCCTCGACGAGGAACTCGCCGTCCATGACGGGGATCCGCCAGTAGCGGCGGCCTTCGATCACCTTGGTTTTCTCGCGGCCATCGCCGAAAAACCGCACGTGGCCGCCGAGCGAAACCCGCTCTGATTCTGAAGGGAGGCCGTCGTAGACCGCCGTGGTCGGGCAGGTGAGGAGGCACTGGCTCGTCCGGTTGGCGACCGCCTTGGCGAGGGCCTCGGCGGAAAAGGCAAACAGCAGGAGCGCGGCTCCGGGACGGCCATCCGGCGTGTCGTTCTCGTCGATTCGCCGCTCGACGCCGACCTCGGCATCGCAGCCGATCACGCTTGTGCCGTAACCGCATGCCGCCCGGATCGCCGCGTCGAGCCAATGGTCGTCGTGGGCGGTGACGAGGAGGCGGGCGAATCGGAGGCGGAATGCCTCGGCGAAGGTGTCGACGACGAGCGTGGTGCCGATGTGCACGCGGGGTTCTCCTTGCGGGGTGGAAAGTGTCCGGTGGCGGGGCGCCGAGTCGAAACAGGTGTTCCCACCGTTGAGGGATCGCGTATCTTAAGGTTTCCTGCCGCGCGCCTGGGTTGCGGCTGGCTGAACGTCCCGACGGGAAGGATGCCGCCGATGATGTCGCTATTTCTCTGGGTGATACCCCGCCGGGCATGGTTAGGAGCGGCCGGCCGCCGAGTTTCGCTCGCCTGCCTCGCGACGCTGATGGCGTCAGCCACGTCGGTGGCCGACGAGCCCGCCACCTCGCGCCTCGGGAGTCTTGGGGTGGCGATGGTCCCCCAGGACGCTGCCTTCGTCTCGTCGTCGCTGCGGGTGAGGGAGCAGTATGACGCGGTCGTGAATAGCAACGCCTTCAAGTCGATCATGCAGCTCCCTGCGATCAGACGGGCTCTCGACTCGCTCGACGAGCAGCGCATGACACCCGGGAGTCCGTTCTCCACGTTCGACACGTTCATGCAGCTTCCGGAGAACGAGGATGCCGTCGAACTCCTCGCCGACATGGCGGCGACCGACACGTTCGTCTACGGCGAGCCATCGTGCGTGTCGTTCTGGCGTCTCATTCGCAAACTGGGCGAAGCCCAGCAACAGGCCGGCGTCGGCGAGGCGACCGGCGGTGAGGCCGACATCGTCGTCGAGTCGATCGAGGAGGATGGCGACGGAGATCTCGAGGTTCGCGGCGCGGAGGTCGAGTCGCTCGATGCCGCCCGCCAGGCGCGCGCCGTTGTTACGGCGTTGGCGGGCAATCTCGACCTGCTCGTGGTGCCCGACGTCGTCTGGGGCTTCAGGACTGCGAAGCGAGACGTCGCCACCGATCAGATCAAGCGGCTGGAGATCCTCGCCACCCTCATGCTCCAGGGTGACCCGGATCTGGCCCGCGCGGTGGCGCGAAGGAAGCTTGCCGGCGGTGAGATCCTTACGTTCACGCTGGATGGGGCTCAGGCGCCCTGGGAAGAACTCGAACGGTCGGCCGTTGAACTGACCGACGATGCCGAAGGCGTGGCGAAGGTCTTTGGACGCCTGAAGACGCTCGACGTGGTGCTCGCGATCGGGCTTGTGGACAACTGGGTGATCGTGTCGCTCGGTGACTCGGCCGACCACCTCGAGAAGCTGGCCCTGCCAAACGGCGGGCGGAAGGGCATCCTCACGCTGCCGGCGTTTGCGCCGCTCGCGGAGCACGGTGATAAGCGACTCACCGGCATCTCCTACATGAGCGAGTCGCTCTGCGAGGCGGTGAACTCATCGCGGTCCGACATGGAATCGCTCCTTGGGGTCGTCGACCAACTCGATGAATCGTCGGGCGTGACGGTTGAAGCCAAGAAAGACTTTCGTGGGCTCGCGGAGAAGGTCGTCGACGAGTGGGGGAAGCGACTGCCGGATCCGGGGCCGTGGATGGCATTCTCGTTTCTCGCCGAGCGAGGGTACGAGGGCTATTCCTGGAACTGGGCGCGGAACCAGCCGTTTGACGGGGCCAAACGACTCGATCTGCTCGAACATGCCGGCGGCGCGCCCCTGGGCGTAATGGTTTCCAGGATGAAGAGCGACCCGGAGGGGATCGATGCGCTGGTCGAACTCGTTCGCGGGGCATGGGCGCTCCTCCAGAAGCACGGTCGCGGTGAGCTGGGGGTCGACGAGCGCGAGAAACTCGACGCCTTTTCCGAGCACGTCGCGCCGTTGGGCGTGAAGTTTGCGGCGATCCTCCGTGACAAGATCGCGAAGTCGTTGGCCGACGGCCAGGTTGGCCTGGTGCTCGACTCCAAGGGGCGAACGAAACGGGTCCAGGGAGACCTGCCGCCGTCGGCTGAACCGCTCCCGCTCGTCGAGCCGGCAGTGGTGGTGTCGCTCAAAGACCCAAAGCTGTTCCGTGAGGGCCTCAGCGACCTGTTCGCGCTCGGCGACGAACTGACCGAGGCCCTGCGGCGGATGGATCCCGACGCGGTTCCCGAGGGCTACCAGATTCCCGAGCCCGAGAAGGCCAAGGTAGACGAAGGCTCGGTGTGGTCGTGGAAGCTCGTGAATAGCCGTCTGGATGAGCAGATTCGTCCGGCAATCGGCGTGGGCGACCAGGTGGCAGTCTTTTCGATGGTGCCCAAGCAGGCCGGGCGGATGCTCGTCGAGAGCCGGCTCGAAACGGGTTCGCAGCTCGCGAAGTTCGACGAGCCGCTGACGTCGGTTGCGGCCATGGATTTCGCGGGGGTGATCGACGCCCTCGAGCCGTGGGTCACCTACCTCACCCGCTACGGCTGCGTGCAGGAACGGGATGGTGTCGTCGACCCCGACGTCGAACTGACTGCAGCCGACGAGAACGAGCAGGCCAAGGAGGTGCTCGAGCACGTGCGAGTCGTACTGGCCGTGGCGAAGTCACTCCGGGCGGCTGCCGCTGAGACGTCGTTCCAGGGCGACGCCCTGGTCACTCATTGGCAGAACGTGATTCGCGACACGCCGGCGAAGTGATCATCGGCCCTCCGATCGTGCCGCGGATCAGCACGTCGCCACCGGGGAACGACACGTCTTCAACCGCGAGCCGGGGCACGTCCGGAAGGGGTGGCGGGCCGCCAGCGTTGCCACCCCCGAGGATCAGCGGTGCGATGAAGGCCCAGACTTCGTCGATCTGATCGGCCGCGAACATCCCAGCGAGGAGCGTCGGCCCACCCTCCACGAGCAGGTTTGTCAGCCGTCGCCGGCCGAGCTCGACAAGGAGCGCTGCCGTTCGGGTGGCAGTGTCGGCCGCATCGCCCCGCCAAACCTCGCAGCCAGACGCTTCGAGTGCCGCCACCTTGTCATGTGGCGCCTGCGGTCCGACGGCGACGAGCACCGGCATGTCGTGCGCCGTCTGCACGAGTTTGCTCGCCAGTGGCAGCCGAGCCTGGCCGTCGAGCACGATCCGCAGTGGCTGCCGGGGGCCTGCCGTGGATTCCGCCACGGGCCTGGCCGTCAGCAGTGGGTCGTCGGCCACCGCCGTGGCGATCCCGACGGCGATCGCATCGACACGGCTCCGCAGGTCGTGGACGAGTCCGCGCGACTCAACCGAGGAGATCCAGCGGTCCTGGCCCGGCGCGGCCGCCAGTCGGCCGTCGAGGCTCATGGCCCACTTGGCGATTACCCAGGGACGGCCTCGCGTGACGAGCGTGCGAAACGGTGCCGTGAGTCGCTCGGCCTCGGCGGCGAGGAGGCCGGTCTCGACGTTGATGCCGGCCGCGCGAAGCGTCTCGACGCCGCGGCCGGCGACCGCGGGAAACGGGTCACCGGTGGCGACGACCACACGGGCGATCCCCGCAGCACGGATGGCGTTGGTGCAGGGGGGCGTCTTGCCGTGGTGGCAGCAGGGCTCGAGCGTGACGAAGAGGGTTGCGTCACGGGCCTTGGGGCCGGCGGCGCCGAGCGCTATGACCTCCGCATGCGGTCCGCCGAATCGCTCGTGCCAGCCTTCACCAACGATCTCGCCGTCCCTGACAACGACGGCGCCCACCTGCGGATTCGGCTCCACGAAGCCGCGGCCGCGGGTCGCGAGTTCGAGCGCCCGCCGCATCGCCGCCTCGTCGAAGGGGCTCCACGCCATGGGACGTCAGTTCGGCGTCCAGATGACCTTCTTCTCGCCCCCGGCCGATGCCGACGACTCGCCTCCCGGCGTCCAGAGCTTACCCGCCTCGGCAGCCGAGGCGGCCGCGGGGATCGCGGCACCGGCGGCGGGGCCGCCTGCGCCGCCCGGCATGGAGCGTCCGGCCAGAGCCGACAGGTCGACGCCCGCCTCCATCAGCACCTCGGCGAACGCCTGGATCACCTGCTGGTCGCGGCCGTGCTCGCGGCGAACGTGTTCGAGCAGTCGGACCGCATCGGCCTCGTCACCCCGCTGCATCCGCACGCGGAGTTCGGCCACGTCGAGCATGCCGTCGTTGGCCTTGAGCGTCTTGGCGATGTCGCGAAGCTCGGCGATGATCTCGAGCTTGCGGACGCTCGACGCGGCCCGCTCCTCGAGCACCCCGAGGGCCTCCCAGCGATCGGCGGGCGTGGCGTCGGACCGTGCGGCAAGCGCCTCGGCCGCCAGCCCGGCGGCCTTTTCGAAGCCCGCATCGAGAGACGTCACCAGGACTCCGCGGAGTTCGTCGATCGAGAGTTTCGCCATGTCGAGCCGGTGCCATCGCAGAGGCGGCACAGCGTCGTCGAAGGGATGCGTCGATTCGATGGTCGCCGGCGGCGCGATGCCAAGCCGCTCCCGGAGGGCGGTCCATGCCGTCGAGGCGTCGGGCCGCCGGGACGTCGCTTCGCCCTCGTTCACCAGCGACTCGACCCGTCGCGCGGCCTGGGGATCGCGGAGCGCCTCGCGGGGCGTCTTGCCGAGTAGTTCGGGCAACGGCGTGTCGGGCCAGACGGCAAGGAATCGGTCCCAGGTTGCCTTTCGCTGCTCGTCGAGAATCGAGTCGAAGACGGAGGGCTGTCCGGCCGGTGCGGGGGCAGGTGCAGACGTGGGCGGCTTCATCCGGAACTGGGAACCCATCAGCCAGTTCGTGGGTGTGACCGCGGGCATCGCGTCGGTTGTCATCTCCTCGCCGAACGTGCAACCGACTGCCGCCTCGACCGCGGGCCGCGCCTGCTCGATGTCGGCCGCGAAGCCCTGGAGCACGGCCTCGGGATCCCGATCGGTCTGCCGGCCGAAGATCAGGAGTGTCGCCAGCAGCCGGGCCGGTGACCCTTCGTCGTAGACCCGCCAGGCAGACCGGGGCGGTGCGGCACCCCGCGAAACCCACTGGGCCCGGTCGAAGGCCGCCTGGTCGAAGCGACCGGCGTGGCGGATTCGGTCCTCCAAAAGGTCGATGGTGGCATTGCCCTCCTCGCCCGCGGGAACCGCGAGCGGGGCGATGCGGCTGGCGAATCTCACGAGGGGTGAACGGTCGGGATCGGCCTCGTTCTCCAGCGCGATCGCCCGCCCGGTCATCTCGACGGCGTCATCCGGAGATGTGCCAGTCATCTTCGCCACCGCCAGCCAGGCCTCCGCGGCCTCAAAGGGTTGGGCAAGCATTTCGCAGATCACGGCGATATTTGTGAAGAGTTGCCGGCACTCGCCCGCCACGGCTTTGAGGCTGCGGAACGTGGTCAAGGCCTTCGCCAGTCGCCAGTGCCGCGCGTGGTCAAGGGCGGCTTCGAACTCCACCCGCCAGGGTGAGTCGCCCTCAAGTGGCTCCAGCCGCATCCTGGTTCGCAATGCCGCCGGCACGCCCGACGAGCCTACGATCGCCGCCAGGAGCCGCCGCTCCTCGTCGGTGCCGAGCCCCGATTCGCCGAGCCAGTCGACGATCCCCTGGGCGAAGCCGATGTGGCCGAGTTGGGCTGCCGCCTGCACGAGTGTGGCGGCGATTCGCACGAGTTCGGCCGACGCTTCCTTCCCCTCGGCTGCGGCCGAGGCGCGGGCCTTGTCGAACGACGCCGCGGCCTCCTGCATCCGGCCGGCGAGTGCGTCGGTGATCGCAGCGTGACCGAGCGCCAGCGGGTTGTCGGGGAAGGCGTCGAGGAAGGCCATGCTGCTGGCAGCCGACTCCTCATACCGCTTCGACGCGAGTTCCAACTTCGTCCGCGTGGCCATCAGGCAGGCGCGGCCGGGGTGCTTTTCCTCCAACCGCTTCACCTGGTCGAGGGCGGCCGAGATCTGGTCGCCCTCCACGAGCGTGTCGAGTTGTTCGAGGTCGCCGACGAGATCGGCGCAGCAAAACTTGATCTTCTTGCCGGTGCCGCCAGGACAGGGGGCGTAGGTGTCGATCGCCATGCGCGGAGGGGCTCCAGAAGGCGGCGAAAACGCTGAATCAAACCTCGACCGAATGTACCAGAGCTCCTTGGGGGCGAAAGCGGCGGCGGCGGTTGCCCCGCGCGACAAGCGGTTGCATACTTGTCGCGGCAGGCGCACGGTTGGCGGCCACAAGCGCCCCGAGGCTTCGGTTTCGTGCAGCAGCCCCGCATCATCATCATCGATTCGGCCGGCGCCACCGCCCTGCCCTACGCGCGGCTCGTGGCGAGGCTCCAGCCGCTCGAAGTGCGGGTGGAGACCTCACTCGATGGGGCGCTCACCACGCTGTCTCGTGACTCCTGGGATCTCGGCGTGGTCACGGCCCGATCGGGGCCGACTGCCGATGTGCTCTATGCGGCCCTTCGCAAGGCTGATCCACAGTTGCCGATGGTGGTGATCGATCCCCGGCCGAGTGTCGACACAGCCCGCGCCTGCCTGAACGCCGGCGCGGGCGACTACCTCGACATCACCCACATCGAGACCGACCTCGAAGACGCAATCGAGAAGCTGCTGCTGACGTCGCGACGGCGGGCCCAGGAGGAGGTGCTCCGCCGGGCGGTCGAGCGGCCCTACTCGTTCGCCGAGTTTCTCGGCGAAAGCGGGGCGATGCAGCAGGTGTATTCGATCATCGATCGCGTGGCGACGAGTTCCGTCGACGTGCTCGTCACCGGCGAGACGGGAACCGGCAAGGAGCTCGTCGCCCGGGCCATCCACTCCCGTAGCCGGCGGGCCGAGGGTCCGTTTGTGCCGGTGGACTGTGGGGCGATTCCCGATGCCCTGATCGAGAGCGAGCTCTTCGGCCACGAGCGCGGGGCCTTCACGGGCGCCGACGCCAGGCGAATGGGGCTCGTCGAGTTCGCCGACGGCGGCACGCTGTTCCTTGACGAGGTGGGCGAACTGCCTCTCCCTTTGCAAGCGAAGCTGCTCCGCGTGCTCCAGGAACGCCGTGTCCGCCGCGTGGGGGCCCGTCAGGAGAACCCAGTCGACGTCCGCGTGGTGGCCGCCACGTCTCGCGAGATCGACCAGATGGTGCAGCGGGGTGAGTTCCGCCGCGACCTCTACTATCGCATCAACGTGGTGCGCGTCGACCTGCCGCCGCTCCGGACGCGGGGCGACGACATCGGTCTGCTGGCCGAGCACTTCGCCAATAAGGCGGCTGCGGAGATGGGGCGGAGCGTCGGCGGCCTCTCGACCGACGTGTATCAGGTGCTCAAGGGCTACCACTGGCCGGGCAACGTCCGCGAACTGCAGAACGTGGTCCGCCGAGCGATCGCCATGACGAGGTCATCGACGGCCGGAATCGACGACCTGCCCGACGAGGTGGTGAGCGCGGCGGGTAGGACCGCCAGCGCCGAGGCGGAGGCCGTCGGTTTCTTCGCGCAGCGGGCCGATCATGTGGCCCGGTTCGAGAAGCAGTTTCTCACCGACCTGCTCGCGCGGCATCTCGGCGATGTGTCAGCGGCCGCTCGCGAGGCGCGACTGCCGCGGGGCACGCTCTACCGGCTCATGAAGGGGCACGGCCTCGACGGCGGCCAGTTTCGCAAGTGATCCAGTTCACACCGGATCCTCGCGCTCGGGTGCGAGGCGAGTGAAAGCCGACCGGCCGTGAGGCCGCGGGCGAACGACGCTGGACGCTGCGTCTGGTGGTGGTTCACCCCACGCCTTACGGCGTTGGGCTTCTGCGATGCGAGGCGAGTAGCACAGGTTTTCAACCTGTGCCGGATGTGCCGCAGGTTGAAAACCTGCGCTACGGGAGCGCATCGCGCTAGCCGCTGCGTCTGGTGGTGGTTCACCCCACGCCTCACGGCGTTGGGCTTGGACAGGGGCGTGCCGACGATCAGTTCTTCTTCTGGCGGTTCCAGGTCTGGCCCGCTTTGTAGCGGGTCGCCCGCTCGACGAGTTCGTCGTTCTTCGTGATCCCGAGGACCTTGTCGAGCGCCGCGGTGAACTCCTCCTTGTGAGCGTCGCGGAGCTTCTGGTGGTGGGCGAGTTCCACCACGCTACCGCAGGCCGATTCGGTAATCGCCGGGTCATCGACGTAGGGCACGACGAACCGGAAGGTCTCGATCGTCCGGATCGCGTTGGCTCGCTCGAGCACCTTCGCCTTGTCTTCGTTGCGTTGGCAGAGAGCCATCGTCTTCACGAGGAGGTCGAGCTTCTGGCCGTCGTCGAGCTTGTTGTCGGGCAGGGGCGCGATCCGAATGAGCGTGCCGAGCAGCAGATCCTTGTCCTGCGGGTCCGTCGCCTTCCCGAAGAGTTCAAGGAGCTGGTCCTTGACGGTGGCGTCAGGCCACTTGGAGAGAGCGTCGAGCCCCTGTGGCCGCTTCGCCGGATCGGCGAGCATCGCGTCGATCATCGCCATCACCTTCGGACCGCCAATGCGGGCGAGGGCGGGCAGGAGTACCTGGCGGCTCGCTTCGTCCGCAGCCTCATAGGAGGCGATGGCCGCGTTGGCGGCCGCTTCGGCATCGCGACTGGACGTGCAGACCCTCACGATCGCCAGTTCGGCGGCCTTCCGCTCGTCGCCCGACGACTTGATGAGCGACGCCACCATCGCCGGGATCTCGTTCGGGCCGCCGAACGCGGCCAGGCCGCGCATCGCCGCCTGGCGGATCGCGGCGTCGTCGCCACCGGCCGCGGCGACCAGGAGCGGCACGGCGCCGCGGTCACGGCGTTCGACGAGGATGTCAAGGATCGTGACTCGCGACGAGGCTGAACCGGTCTCCGCAGCCTTGCGGATCGCCGTGGCGGCATCGGGGCCGGAGAGGTCCACGAGCGCTCGCCGCGCCGCTGCCGGTATCGAACCGTCGCCAGCGAGTGCCACCACGAGCGCCGGCACGTCGGCTCCGCGACCCAGTTTGCCCACAACGCGGATCGCCGCGAGCCGAACGTCGGCATCGCCCGCTGACTTGAGGAGGCTCGTGGCGGCAGCCACGGCCGCAACGTCGCCCCGGTCGGCCAGCGCCGAGAGAACTTCGACCTGCCGGCGTGGATCGAGCGTGGGCAGTTTGGTAACGAGAGCCTCGGTGAACCAGGTGCCGTGGAGCCCGTACCGAACTCGCTCGAGAGCGACAGCCCGCAGGTCGGCGTCGCCCGCCGCGATGGCGGCGAGCACGCTTTCGGCCGCCTGCTTGGCGGTGGCGGAGGGGGCCGGAGCGACAACTTCCGCGTGCGCCATCGGAACTAGCAGGGCGAGGGCAAGCCACGCCGCCATAAAGCCTCGGCGGATGGTCTGGCCGATGGTGTCGTCGAGCGCGGCAAGGATGCCGCTACGGGCCGCCGTCCGCAGGGCACGGCCACGACGGGTGGTCGGTGCATCGCCGATCCCTGCGGCGACCGCCTCGTAGATCGCCTTCGCGGCCCCGCGATTTCCCGCGGCGAGCAGGGCGTCGGCACAGGCGAGCCGGGCATCGATCACGGCATCGGCGACCGGCCCCGGCTGAACCTTTGCCGCGGCGAGCGCGGCGGCCGCGTCCACTGTGGCGATCCGGCCGAGCGCGGAAGCCGCTGCTGCTGCGATCTTCGCGTCGCCGGCGAGAAAGTTCGCCAGTGGCTTCACGCTCGCTGTGTCGCGCCGGTTGGCGAGCGACGAGATCATGCCGATGACGAGGTCACCGCGGACCTTGCCGAGCGCCTGCCGCAGGGCATCGCCCGCCGCCGGAGCGGGGATCCGCTCCAGCGCGAACCGGGCCATGTGTGATTCGTCGGGATCGGTGAGCAGCGACGCGAGACCCGGCACCGAGGCCGCCGTGCCGATCATCGAGAGCTTGCGGCAGGCGTATTCCTTCGCCGCCCGCGACGAGGCTCCCGAAATGATCGAGCCGAGCCGCTTCTCCAGGTTGGCCGTCAGCGCGGCATCTCCGTGGGCCGCCACCACGGCGGCATCGATCACGCTGAGCGGGGCGGCATCAGCGCCCCAGTCGAACGCGGCGAGCGCGGCGAATGGACTGTCGAGGGTGGTGGTATCGAAGGGCATGGTGGTTCTCCGGGTCAGAGCGTCCAGGGTTCGCGGCGGGCGCGGTCGAGCAGGCGATTGGCTTCCTCGTCGTTCATGAACCGCTGCGCCGAGCGGTCCCATTCAAGCGATCGTTCGAGCCGCTGGGCGATGGCGACCATGTGTGGTGCGGTCATCGTGTTGACGCAGAGTTCGAGGTCGCGGAACGGCCGCTCGCGAGTTTTGACGCACTCGATGAAGTCGCCGTAGATGCCACCATTGCCCCTGTAGGAAGGCACTGGCTTGGGGGTGATCGACGTGCCGTCACCGCGAATCACGATGCCCCGCTCCTGCGACACAGTCGCCGCAGTATCGCCCGGCCACAGCTGTTTGGGACGGTTGCAGTGGAGTTCGACGCCGCTCGGGTAGACGAGCGTGACGTAGGCCGCCTCCTTGCCGTCGCTCGTTGCCGGGTGCCAGGTCATCGAGGTGGGCTGCTCGTTGAGCAGGCCGGCCGCGAAGATCGTGCCGCCGACGTTGTGGGCGCCCCAGTCGGTGAGGCTGCCGCCGGAGTAGTCGATGTATGACCGCCAGCTGTTGCCGCCGGTGCCGAAGTTCCCGTCGCAGCGACCGGGGTTGTAGGGCTCCCAGGGGGCGGGGCCCAGCCAGAGATCCCAGTCGATGTCGGGGGGCGTGGCGACGGCTGGCAGATAGCAGGGCATCGACCGCGGGCCGATGGCGAGATCGATCGACTTGATCGCGCCGAGTTCGCCCGCCCAGCAGGGATTGACGATGTCGCGGTAGTCCTCCAGCACCCGCTGGCTGCCACCGGAGACCACGCGGCCGTAGCGGCGGGCCGCCTGGATCATGAGTGGACCCTCACGGAGCGTGAGCGTCTCAGGCTTTTGGAGGTAGATGTCTTTGCCCGCGCGGCAGGCGGCGATCGTCATGATCGAGTGCCAGTGGTCGGGCGTGGCGATGTGGACGGCGTCGATGTCGTCGCGGGCAAGCAGTTCGCGGAAGTCGATGTAGGCCGCGCAATCTTTGGAACCATACTTCCCGTCAACGCGGCCCTTGGCGTCGTCCCGCCACTTTTGCCGCACGTCGCAGACGGCGACGTACTGCACGTCGGGCCGGCCGAGGAAAGCCCCTTGGTCCCCCGAGCCCATGTTGCCCATGCCGATGCCTCCCATCACGATCCGGTCGCTCGCCGGCGGCGTGACAGCATCGCCGAGCGCCTTCGAGGTGATCACGTAGGGCGCGGCGACCGCGGCTGCGGAGGCCTGGAGCGAGGCCGCCAGAAAGCGGCGCCGGTTGGGCGAGGATTTTTTCGGCATAGGGCCCTCTGCGAGTGCGGTGCGTCGGGTCGAAATGTACCGGGCTCCCACGCGTGAAACAAACCCCGGAATGGGTGAGATCGTCCTTCCGGGCCGCGCTGCGTGGACGAGCGGTGTACCAAACCGGTATCGCGAACCCGCAGCCTATTCGGTCGGTCGATCGACGCTCGCTGGCCGCTCGATCCCGAGGAGCGTACGATCAGCGAAGTCAGCGAAGCGCAGCCAGTCGTATTCCAGAAGATCGTGCTTTCCAGTGCGGACGTGGTAGCCGATCGTGCGGCCCACGGGGGTGTCGATCGGCGGCCACTCGGTCGCTCCGAGGTCCTCCAGCCCGAAGAGTCCCCAGACGGGGCCGGCGGCGACGGCGGCGAGGAACTCTCCCTTTGGGTCAGCCCAACGGTCTTCGACGGCGCTGGCCACATAGAGCGGACGCGGTGCCGTCATGGCGAGCGTCACATGAGCGTCGACGGGCAGTGATTCCTCGCGGTCGGCATACGTCCGGAAGGCGGGGCAGAACCAGTGGGGGAACCGCCTCGTGATCGCCTCGACCGTCTCGCCGTAGTTTCGCCGCTCGAGCGCCGCTCCGCCGCAGCCCGACTCGTTGGAAACCACCATCGCAAACCGCTCGTCGCAGCCCCCGGCCCAGACGGCCGCCTTGCCGTTTCGCGAGTGCCCCACCACGATCACCTTCGTGGCATCGACCTCGGGCAGCGTGACGAGCCAGTCGAGGATCCGCGAGAGCTGCCACGCCCACGTGGCGATCGCGCCAGGTTCGTCGGGCTGCGCGGCGGCATCGGTGGTCGGCCGGAGATACGGCAGGGCGCTTGCCGCACGGCCGTCGGCGCGATCAGGGAAGACGTCGCCGTAGCAGGCCGTGGCCACGCCGTAGCCACGGTCGAGAAGCTGCTCAACGGGCCAGTGCCTCGCATCCTTGGCCCGCGAGGCTTCTGTGGCGCGGTCTGCCACGATCTCCCCCCGTGTGTCATCGGGCAGCCAGGCTTCACACATGCGGATGCCGGGGTCGGGATGCTCTGCCTGGTTGCCCTTGAAATTAAGGTGCAGGAACACGGGCACCGGCCGGTCGCTCCGTGGCAGATAGACGAGCACGTCGGTCGTGACGGCCTGCGGCGTGTCGCCGAGTCGCAGCCGGGCCTGGAGCCGAGTGGCCTTGATACCGTCGGCGAGCGTCGCCTCGGTGCGTGCGACGTCGCCTATCACGCTCACGGGCACTGCGGGCAGGTGGCGGCCGTAGACGTTCGTCTCGAGGAGCGCGAACTGATGCGGCCGCACCGTCGTCCGCCACGCGTCGGCCGTCACCGCGGCCTTGCCGTCGGGGCCGGCGAGCACGTCGGGGAGCGTGTAGGCGCGGACGGCCGACTCGTCGTAGTTGGCCTGCTCGGCGGCGTCGATCACCGTCATCGAGATGGCCCCGCAGAGGATCGCCCTCACGGCATGGCAAGCAGTCGGCATTGTAATCCCCCGTTCCGCAGCAGCGTGGTGGCGCCGTGTTGCCAGTCGGTCGGCCTCACGATGTTGTAACCAATGACTTCGAAGCGATGAGGCATTGCAACAATCCGCAGAAGGCCTCGATGAGCCTTCTGCCGCGACTCAGGGTGACGGTGAGAGGCCAGTTCGAGTGTCGCGCCGCTGCGACGCGACACCAGCGGATTCACGCTCGCGCGACAGGTTTTGGCAGGTGGCCTATGAAAACACCGAGGTTTTGCCGTGTTTGGCTTTGGCACGCGGTGTGCAGGTGAATTCTTTTGGCGGGAGTCGGTCGGCGCGATCGGCTCGGGATCATCACCTTCGGCACCGCGACGCGGGCCGATCACAGTCGAGGAGACCATCATGAAAAAGATCGAAGCCATCATCCGCCACTTCAAGCTCGAAGAGGTCAAGGACGCGCTCAATGCCCTGGGTGTGAAGGGCATGACAGTGACCGAGGTTCGCGGCTTCGGACGTCAGAAGGGCCACACCGAGACGTATCGCGGCGCGGAGTATTCCGTCGACTTCCTGCCGAAGGTGAAGATCGAGGTTGTGGTCAGCGACGACGAGTCGCAGGCCGTGATCAGCAAGATCATGTCGACCGCCCGGACCGGTCAGGTGGGTGACGGCAAGATCTTCGTGACGAACCTCGCCGAGGTCGTCCGAATCCGCACCGGCGAGACCGCCGCGGCCGCAATCTAAATGTCACGGCCGCGGGGCCATCCATGGCCCCCGCGGCCTTGGCCCGTCGCGGGAGCATTCCTATGCGCACCATCGCACGGTGAGCGAGGGGCTGCCCGTGCCCGGGAGCCGGCGTTGCTGGCCGAGCGAAGCCACGATGGCGAAGCGAGGGCAGCATCGAGTGAGCGGATGCCACGACGGCATCCGCGAACGTCCGGCGATGGGCACGGGCAGCCCCTCGCGGTGCCGCGGGCATGGACAGGCGCGATCCCATCGCACAGAATCCGCGGGAGTCCGATCCTCTCCCGGAGTGAGCACATGACGAAGTGGCCCGTCCACGGCAAGATTGATGGCCCCATCGTCATGATCGGTTTTGGGTCGATCGGCCGGGGCACGCTGCCGCTGCTCGAGCGGCACTTCGAGTTCGACCGCTCCCGGCTGGTGGTCATCGACCCGGACGACAGCAGCCGTGAGATCCTCGACCGCCATGGGGTCCGGTTCATCCATCAGGCTGTGACGCCTGACCGCTACCGGCAGCTCCTCGAGCCGCTGCTCACCAGCGGCGGCCAGGGATTCTGTGTCAACCTATCCGTCGACACCTCATCGCTCGACATCATGCGGCTCTGCCGGGAGGTGGGGGCCCTCTCCATCGACACGGTGGTTGAGCCCTGGCCGGGCTTTTATTTCGACCGTAGCGCCGGACCCGAGGCTCGTACCAACAACGCCTTGCGGTCGACCGTCCGCGAGGAGAAGGCCCGTCATCCCGGCGGCACCACCGCCGTGTCCTGCTGCGGGGCCAATCCGGGCATGGTCTCCTGGTTCGTGAAGCAGGCGCTGGTGAACCTCGCCCGTGACTGTGGCCGCAAGCTCCCCACTCCGTCCTCCGACGACCGGGCCGGCTGGGCCCGCATGATGTGCGACCTCGGCGTCAAGGGAATCCACATCGCGGAGCGTGACACGCAGCGATCGCGAAACCCCAAGCCGATGAATGTGTTCGTCAACACGTGGTCGGTCGAAGGGTTTCTCTCCGAGGGAATGCAGCCCGCCGAGTTGGGCTGGGGCACCCATGAGAAGTGGCTGCCAGAGAACGGTCGCCTGCAGACGATCGGCGCCCGGGCCGGTGCTTACCTCCTCCAGCCCGGGGCCAACACCCGGGTGCGTTCGTGGTGCCCGACTCCCGGACCCCAGTACGGCTTCCTCGTCACCCACAACGAGTCGATTTCGATCGCCGACTACTTCACGGTGCGCAATGATTCGGCATCCGACCGTGACGGCGTTGTCTACCGGCCCACCTGCCACTACGCCTATCATCCCGCCGACGATGCCGTGCTATCCCTGCATGAGCTCTTCGGCCGGGCCGGTGTGCGCCAGGAGCGGATTCATATCCTCGACGAGAACGAGATCGTCGACGGCATCGACGAACTGGGAGTGCTGCTCTACGGCCACGAGAAGAATGCCTACTGGTACGGTTCGCAACTCTCGATCGACGAGACTCGCGACCTGGCTCCCTACCAGAATGCCACCGGCCTCCAGGTTTCCTCCGCCGTCCTGGCGGGGATGGTGTGGGCTCTGGAAAACCCCGCCGCGGGCATCGTGGAGGCCGACGAAATGGACTTCCAGCGATGCTTAGAGGTCCAGCGGCCTTACCTGGGGCCCGTCACCGGCCATTACACCGACTGGACGCCGCTCACCGGCCGCCCCGGGCTATTCAGTGAGAACATCGACCCCAGCGATCCCTGGCAGTTCAAGAACGTCCTCGTCTAATACGGCCCACACTTGATGCTCGCGCGTTGGAGGGCCACCGCAGCCGGCCGGCGACATGCTCGGCGCCGGCGGGACGTGTGAGTTCTCGGCTCAAACGCTCCGGAGCGACCGCCGAGGGCACACGTCTCACCGGCTTCTGCGCGTGCCTCCGATCCGGCTGCTCCCCCTTCCGGAATCGCACCCGAGCCCAATGCGAACCGGAAAGACACACAGGTTGAAAACCTGTGCTACGTGATGCAGCGAGGGGCTGCCCGTGCCCGGGAGCCGGCGTTGCTCGGGCACCGATCCGCCGCCGGCGGATTGGTCGGCGCAGCCATGGATGGCGGAGCGAAGTCAGCATCGAGCGAGCGCAGGCCTGGATGCTGGGAGCCGGGCTGCGCCCGGCGACCGTAAGCCGGAGCTGACGCCGGGACGGCGGCGACGGCGTGACAGTCGCATGGGCGCAGCGAGCGTCCGGCGACGGGCATGGGTAGCCCCGAGCCTCGTGAACGCGCGAGCATCAAGTGTGAGCCGTATAACACGGGTCACGCTTAAAGCGGGCCCCATCGCGAGGGGACGCCCGCGGCCTCACGGCCGGTCGGCTTTCACTCGCCAGGCACTCGAGTGTTGGCGAAGCCGGCCGCCTGCAGCCCGGGGTTTTGCCGTGCTGCGACCCGATCGTTGTGGAGCCAGGATGGCCTGCTACCCTTGTCGAACTCGATTCATCGTTCGCCTCCGGAAGCGTTTTCCGCCGGGGTTGAGAGAGTTTCCATGCGCTGCATCCTGGTCGTTGTCGTCGTGCTCGCGTCACTCGGGTGGTCGGCCTCTGCCACCGCCCAGCTGCGGATCGTCAGCTACAACGTCAACAACAGCGACCCCGCCGCCTTCGGGCCGCGGACCGGCATGGACGCAGTGTTTCGCGGGATGAACGCGTCGGCGAAGGGGGGCTTCGCCAGGGCGATCGACGTGCTGATCCTGGAGGAGGCCGAGTCGGTCGCCACGACCGGCACCGCCTACGCGGCCCTGCTCAACACCGTCACTGCGGGAACGTCGTACCAGCGATCGACGGTGGATGCGGGCTCGACCGGATCGGGACGCCCCATCGCCATCTACAACTCGTCGTCGGTATCGCTGATCGCCGAGAAGAAGATCGGGTCGACTTCGGGCGCTGCCAGCCAACCCAGGCAGACGATGCGATATCAGTTCCGGCCCGTCGGCTATGGCACGACCGCCGACTTCTATGTGTACGCCAGCCACTACAAGGCATCGACGGGCGGCGCAAACGAGGCGGAGCGAAACGTGGAGGCCCGCGCGATCCGCGCTGATGCCGATGCGATCGGGCAGGGGGCGAGCATCATCTACGCCGGTGACCTCAACTTCTACACGTCGAGTGAGTCCGGGTTCCAAACGCTCACCGGTACGGGGAACGGGCAGGCCTTTGATCCCATCAGCCGCGTCGGCTCGTGGAGCGGCAGCACGACCTACAAAGACGTCCACACCCAGTCGCCGGCCACGACGGGCGTGTTCAACGG
The DNA here is from genome assembly GCA_945870505.1 of Candidatus Kuenenia stuttgartensis. GTDB lineage: Bacteria > Planctomycetota > Planctomycetia > Pirellulales > UBA1268 > QWPN01. Next base: position 36,563 of record CAMBSN010000005.1, read on the forward strand.
TCAGGTAACGGGAGGGATGGACGATCGGTTCGACTTCCAACTGATCACCGATGAGGTCCGTGATGGAGGCGGGTTCGACTACATCGCGGGCTCCTACTGGGCGTTTGGCAACACCGCGACCCATGCGATCAACCAGGCAATTTCGACCGGCAGCGCCGCCACGCTGGCCGCACGTATTCCAGGCTATACGACGACCCAGGCCCAGACGGTGCTCACGAGTCTCACGCAGGTCACCGACCACCTACCTGTGCTGGCCGATTATCAACTACCGGCGAAAATGACGGCGACGCTCGCAGCGCTCCCGGCCCGGGTGATCCGCGGTGGGACGGTCTCGGCCACGCTGACGGTGGCCAACTCCGCCCCTGTCGCGGTCGCGGCCGGAGCAGACCAGCTCGACTACGCCTATACGGCAGCGGGCGCGGTGGCCGCGAGCGGCACGGGGAGCGACGCCGCACTCGGGGCGTCGAACACACACGTGCTCAACCTCACGACCGCATCGGTGGGCCTGCGGAGCGGTACGGTGGGCGTGATCGCCTCGAGTCCGCAGGCGATGAGCCCCACGTTCAGCGGCACGATTTCCACAAGCGTCCTTGATCACGCGATTGGCTCGTTCGCCTCTGCGGCGACAACGACGTCGCTGACGATCGACTTCGGCACGCTGATCCGTGGTGGCGCCCCGGGGAGCAGTTCCTTTACGCTCTTCAACCGGCCGGCAGCCTCGGGCACGGCGTGGACCGCGAAGCTCGACCTCGACGGGGTGTCTTCCACCGCTCCCGCGGGCGTGTTCTCGACCACGCTGGCCCCGCTCGCGAACCTGGCGTCGGGGTCGTCGCGCGGCTACGCGGCGTCGATGGGATCGGGCACGGCCGGCACCTTTTCCGGCACCTACACGCTCGCCCTGTCCGACGAAGACCTCCCCGGGGCGGTGTTCCAGCAACTCTCGCTTGCGGTTCTGGGGAGCGTGATCCCCCCTGCCACAGGCGACACCAACTTCGACGCCTTCGTTGACTTGATTGACGCGGGGAACGTGCTTGCCGCCAGGCGATACGACACCGGAGAACTCGCCACCTGGAGCGAGGGCGATTTCAACGCCGACCAGGTGGTGGACATTCTCGACATCAGCGACTTACTCGGGGCGGATCTCTACGACCAGGGAGACTACCGGCCGCTCGTCGCCGGGTTGGGGCACCTCGGAGCCGTGGCGGCCGTGCCCGAACCGTCGACATCGGTGCTCGTCAGCGCAGCCCTGGCGGTGGTGGCGGTGCTCGGGTCGCGAAGGGTTTCGCGGCGGATCAGGCCGGGAGCGGACGCGTCATCTCCACCGGCACGACCCACTGGTCGTACTGCTCCGGCGTGACGTAGCCCAATGCCACCGCGGCCTCCTTGAGGCTTGTTCCTTCGACGTGGGCCTTTTTGGCGATCTTCGCCGCCTTCTCGTAGCCGATGTGGGTATTGAGCGCCGTGACGAGCATCAGTGAGTCATCGAGGTGGTGCTTGATCCGGGCCAGGTTCGGCTCGATGCCCATGGCGCAGTGGATCCGCATCGAGTCGCAGGCGTCGGCAATGAGATCCGCGCTCTCGATCACGTTGTGGACCATCAGCGGCTTAAAGACGTTGAGCTGGAAATGCCCCTGCGACCCGGCGAAGGCGACGGCCGCGTCGTTGCCGAAGACCTGAACGCAGGCCATCGTCATCGCCTCGCACTGCGTCGGGTTCACCTTTCCCGGCATGATCGAACTGCCCGGCTCGTTTTCCGGAATCGAGATCTCGCCGATGCCGCACCGCGGCCCGGACGCCAGCAACCGGATGTCACTGGCGATCTTGAACAGGGCCATCGCCAGGCCGCGCTCCGCGGCGCTCATGTCCACCATGGCGTCGTGGGCGGCGAGAGCCGCAAACTTGTTGGCCGCCGACACGAATGGATGTCCTGTCTCCTTGGCGATGAAGGAGGCAGCCACATCGCCGAACCGCGGATGGGCGTTGAGGCCAGTGCCTACTGCGGTGCCACCGATCGCCAGTTCGTAGAGCCCGGGCAACTCCCGCTCGATCGCCGCGATCCGGTCGTCGAGCTGGGCCCGCCAGCTCGAGATCTCCTGACCCAGCGTGATCGGTGTCGCATCCTGGAGGTGGGTGCGGCCGATCTTCACGAGGTCGGCGTGCTTCTTCTCCAGGCCGAGGAAGACATCGCGGAGCTGTTGCACTGCCGGAAGCAGCCGGCCGTGGATCACCTCGACGGCCGCGATGTGCATCGCCGTCGGAAAGGTGTCATTTGACGATTGGCCGCGGTTGACGTCGTCGTTGGGGTGGACTGGCTTCTTCGAGCCCATCACGCCGCCGGCGATCTCGATCGCCCGGTTCGAGATCACCTCGTTGGCGTTCATGTTCGACTGCGTGCCGCTGCCGGTCTGGAAGACGACCAGCGGAAAGTGTTCGTCGAGCTTCCCCGCGATCACCTCATCCGCCGCCTGCACGATCAGCTTCACCGTCTCGGCAGGCAGTTGGCCGAGTTCGCCGTTGGCGAGCGCCGCACACTTCTTGAGGATCCCGAGGCTCTTCTTGACGGCGCGGCCCCACTGGAAACGTTCGACCCCGATCTTGAAGTTGTCCCGCGAACGTTCCGTTTGTGCCCCCCAGTAGCGGTCGGCAGGGACCTTCACGTCCCCCATGCTGTCAGACTCGATGCGGAAGGCAGGCGCTGCGGACATCGGCGTGGCTCCGGAAGGTGGGATGCGGACGGTGCCGCATTGTAGATGGCGAGCACGGCGCCGACACGGGCGAGCCGTCTGGGCTCAGCGCCGCAGAATCCGCTGGGGAAGTTCGGTTGGCCGGTGCGCCGTCGCCGACGTCTTGCCCGATGCGGCCGCCGTCCCTGGTGCCAGGGCGATGGCAAGCCAGCCGTCGGCGGTCACCGCCTGCACCGCCTGCACGCCGGCAAACCGCGGGTTGCCCACCAGCTTCTCGGGCACCAGTGGCACCGGCCGCTCCTTGGGAAACATCTTCCCGAAGATGGTCCGCAGCCCAAACTCCATCCGCCCCTTCTGGCCGGGGCCGCTGAGCTGCACGGGCCCATCGCGTTCGAGCTTCACCTGCATCCCTGACACCGTCGGCCGGTAGGCCACATGAGCGACGATCTCGTACCAGTTGTTTCGACGGCCGCTTTCGAGCGCATCGAGGGCCACGCGGACGTGCACGAGCCCGTCGCGGCATTCCACACGAACTGGATCGACCTCGGCGAATGTCACCTCGACGCCCTCCGGAAGGTCGTCGGGAACGGTCGGTGGAAGCCCGAGCTGAGTGCAGACGTGGCGGGTCAGTTCCTCGAGGCCCAGCTTCTGCCCGGCGAGTCCGAGGCGCTCGCAGGCGTTGTTCACCGTCGACTCGTGCACCTGGATGCTGAACAGCGCGTCTTCAGGGGCGCGCGGTCGCGGCGTATGGGCGGCGAGTTGGGTCGGGGCCGCCAGCCGGAGCCTCGCTGTGGCCGCTTCGGCCGTCGTCTCGAGCGCGACCGCAGTGGGCTCCAGGCCCAGCCGCTCCATCGGAGCCCAGAACCGCTCCTGAGCGCGTTTTGTCGCGGCGGTGAGTTGGGGTTCCGTCAGTGCATCGACCTCTCGACAGGCACGGCTCACGATTTTCACGTTGACTTCACGGGTCGCCTCGTCGAGGTTTCCGTCGTGCTGAGTGCGGGCGATGCTGCGGACGAGCGAGCCCATCAGCGGCACCGAATCGAACCCGGTCTCGATGCCGGCGAGCCGTGAATGATTCGAGGCCGTGCCGCGAGCGGCATCGAAGCCCAGCCCGCGAGGCGACACCTGGATCGGCTTGTAGACGGTAAAACTCGACTGGCCGCGGGAGTGGATCGACACGGATCCGGCATCGGTGACCGTCCGCGATGCGACCTCGCCACTGACGAGGAGATCGAGGCGAATCTCGGTGGGGTGCGGATCGAAGAGGACGGCCGTCGACTGCTCGACGGTCTTCGTGCCGCGGACCTGGCGACCGAGCACATAGTCATGCAACGGGCTGGTGGTGACCGTCGTCTCCGGCAGCAGTTTCTCCACGAACTGCTCGTTGACGGAGATCCGGACGTTGGGCGAGAGGTAGTGGTCGTGGACGGAACGACCAATGCCCTCGGCGGTTACCAGAGGCGCTGCTGCAACGATCTGCGCCGCCTCACGCACGCTGCGGGCGTCGGCCGGATCGTGAGACGATTCAAACCGTTCGATCGCGTCGAGCAGGACTGCCAGTTCAGCAGCCGTATCCGCGGTGGCGATGCCCGGGCTGATCTCGGCAGAAGGATCGCCGCGCGGCGTGGCGGCGATTTCAACGCAGCAGGCTGAGGCTGCCCGCCACACCGTCACCCGTCGGGCGACCGCCAGCGCGGCCCGGCGTGTCCGCGAGGCGAGCCCTTGGTCGGGAAGCGCGTCGGCTACCTGCATCCCTTCGGCGACGGAGTCTCCGAGCGTGATCAGGGCAGGCTCGCCAGCGGTGTCGCGCGGGCCAGCCGTGGCCAGCACCCCGGCGAGGCTCGTGAGGGTGGCGGTGGCCCACGCCGTGGCAGGATCGGGTCCTCGTCCTGAGGCGAGTGAGTCGAGCTGCCCGCGCAGCGACGCAGGCTCCGGCCAGCGGGAGCCGTCCAGAGGGAGAGCCGCATCGGTGACCCGTTGTTCCTCCCCTTCGCCGGAGTCGTCCGGCCTCGGACTGAACCGGTCTCGGACCCGGTCGAGGAGGCGGCCGGTCATCGGGGGGCCGGCACCGGATGTCGCCCGGTCGGTCTCGCCGCGCCGCTCGACCAGCCTGCCAAGCAGCCGGCCGCCGCGGTTCGGTGTCGCCGCTCGCGGCTCGGTCTCCGTGGTCGGTGAGTCGGTCCAGTTGGTGCCATCGGGATCGGTCCATGCTTCGCCCGGCAGGGGTGCTGCGGGACTCGTCGGAGGATTCGCGCTCGTGGGCGACGCCGGCTGGGCGACCGGCGTCTCGTTGGACTGCAGGCGGGAGATCAGGGCCCGAAGTTCAGGCGACTCCTCCGGAACCGGTGGCGGCGACTCGGCTTCGGGCACCGCGATGACTGCGGATGGTGCGGGAGTGGGTACAAGGTCGGCGTCCGCCGTGGCCGCTGTCGGCGTGGAGTCACGAGGGTTGTCTTCGCCGACCTTCGTGTCGCCCGACGTCGGGAGTGCCTGCGCGATGATCGCGTTGACGATGGGCGCTGCCGCATCCGCGAGCGCGAGACGTTCTGGCGAAGCAGCGGCGGCACGTGGCTTGGCCGCGAGCAGCACGGCCGCATGCGGAAGATCGTCAGCGACCTCGATCGGCGGCCGTTCCGCCTCGACTGCGGCCTCTTCGATCTGGAACGATGACTCGGGAGGCGGTCCCCAGGCCGCTGGGCCGACCACCAGGATCGCGACCGCCAGGCCGGCGAAGAACGCCGACGCCACGATGGAGCCGGCGCGGCCGTCGGCGGTCCGCTGGGTCGTCGCCATGATCGATGGTGTTCCGCCTGCCAAACGAGTGGGGCGTTCCGAATCGGTACGACCCCTGCCGTGGGATCGACAGGCACACGCGGAAAAATCGATCCGGGCCGCTGTGGCCGGCACGGTCGCCGCGGATCATCGCCGTCACGCGGCACTCTGGGCGAGCTGCGCGGTTGCGAGAAGGGCCCAAAGGCTCACCGCAGCCGGCCGAGCCGCGGCTCCTCGAGCACTGCGGACCAGGCGTCAACCAGCATGCCAAGGTTGGCATTTCGGTCGATCGCGTCGGCGGCATCGAGCGTGCGGTCGACGGCGGCGGCAGCAGCATCGATGTCGGTGGTCCAGGCCGCTGCAGCCCTGTCGAGCGTGGGATCGCCGGTGCTGGCCCCCGTGCCGCGTCGCGACGCGTGCCGGAGAACGTCGAGTGTGGCGTCGAGCACCATACGGAGCCGGGCCCGGCGCGGCGGCGCGTCTTTACCCGCAGCCTCCACGAAGGCGAGCGTCTCGCGCGAGAGATCGACACCATGCAGCGGCCGCATCGCGAGCAGGTCGAAGAGCCAGCTGCGAAACGCCGTCACCTCGGGGTCTACCAGGAGCCGCGCACGGGCGAGGCTGCCGTCGGCCGCGAGGCTGCAACGGTCGAGGGCCGCCGGATCGAGCGGTGTGCCGGCGGCGGCTGTCTCCCGCTCGAGAAGCCGCCGCACGACGTCGGGCGGGAGGGCCGCGAAGCGGATCACCTGGCACCGTGAGCGGATCGTGGGCAGTTGCCGCTCAAGCGCCGTGCCGACAAGGATGATCGCCGCCCCATCTGGCGGTTCCTCGAGCGTCTTCAGGAGGCAGTTGGCCGCCTCCTCTGAAAAGTGGTCGGCGTCCATGATCACGGCGACCTTGCGGGAGCCAAGTGCCGGCTTGAGGAGAATCCGCCAACAGAGCCCCTGCCGCATCCGGTGCTCATCGTCGCCGATCAGCAGTTCCAGCGGGATCGTCGACCGGTCGTCTGGCTTGCGGACAACATCGATGTCGGGGTGGCTGCCGGCATCGGCCTGCACGCACGACGCGCAGCCGCCACACGCCACGAGCCCCGGTTGCGGTCGTTCGCAGGTGAGCGATTTGGCCAGTGCCAGCGCGAACGTCCCTTTGCCGACGCCGGGTGGGCCGACGAAGAGATACGAACCCGAGATCCGCCCCCGGGCGTGTGCGGCGACGAACCGCTCGGCGATCGCGTCGTGCCCTTCGATGCCCTGCCAGGCCATGCGTCCTCCTACGCCGTCTCGGGTAACCGAGCGGCCACGGCTCGGCGGATCGCCGCCGCCACGTCGTCGATCCCCCCGGTCGCGTCGATCGTGACCATGCGATCGGGCTGGCTGGCGGCCTCGGCGAGATAGCCGGCCCGCAGCCGCGCTCGGTATTCGTCGCCACGATTCTCGAGCTTGTCCAGCGGCCGCGCGAGCCGCCGCGCGCTCGTCTCGAGGTCCACATCGAGGAGGAGCACGAGGTCGGGCATCCTGCCGGCGGTCGCGATCCGCCCCACGTCGCGGATCGCCTCGGGATCGAGGCCACCAGCGTATCCCTGATAGACCACGTTGGAGAGAAGATAGCGGTCGGAGACGACCCACTCCCCGCGGGCGAGTGCCGGCTCGATCACCTCAGCCACCATCTGCGCCCGCGCCGCCATGTAGAGAAACATCTCCGCGGTCGCCGCCAGTTGAAGATCGTGTCGGTCGAGGAGGATCGCGCGGACGGCGTCGCCGACCGGCGTGGAGCCCGGATCGCGGCAGGTGGTGACGTGGCGTCCTGTCGACCGCAGCCAGTCGGCGAGCCGGGTGATCTGCGCCGACTTGCCGGCGCCGTCGATGCCCTCCAGCGAGATAAAGCGGCCAGTCGTCACCTGAGTCTCCAGGTCATGGAACCCACCACGGGGGAGGCGGAGGAACGGGGCGAGGACGGCGAGCGTCGGCTCTCCTGCCGTTGGCGAGCCGCTTCGCTCCGTCCCGCAGCCGGGTTTGTGGCGTTGAGCATGAACGCTAAAAACCTTGTGCGGCAAGCCAGCGGCAGCATTCGTCGGTCCAGGGATGGAGCGTCTTCGAGGGCTCGTAGGGACGCACGCCGAGGCCGAGGCCGTGCCGGCCGGTCTCGTAGACGTGCAGTTCATAAGGCCGAGCGTGCGACTTGAGCTTCACGCAGAGTTCGAGGATCGGTTCGAGCTTCACTGCCTTGTCTTCCCAGGTGTGCCAGATAAACAGCGGCGGCACGCTCTCGTGAGCGGCGAGTTCGCCTGAGAGCTGGCGGGCCACCTCTTCGTCGGGCGCTTCGCCGAGGAGATTTTTCCGCGATCCGCCGTGCGTCTTCTCCGGTAGCATGCTCACCACGGGATAGCAGAGGATTCCGAGATCGGGTCTGGCCGACACGCGGTCGATCGGGTCGGCCGCCTGCTCGTCGCCGGGGCCGCCGCGGATGCACGACGTGAGGGCGAGGTGACCGCCAGCCGATGAGCCCATCACCCCGACCCGCTTCGGGTTGACGGCGAACCGCTGATGGCTATGCCGCACGAGCCGGATCGCCCGCGACACGTCGCCGAGCATCACCGGATGGCGATAGCCGTTGGTGCCGAGCCGGTAGCGGAGCACGAAGGCCGAGATGCCGTGCGTGTTGAGCCACCGGGCGTAGTCGCTTCCCTCGTGGTCGGCGAGGTGGCCGTAGCCGCCACCGGGACAGATGACGAGGGCCGCTGACGGAGCTGCCTGCTTCGCTGCCGGCCACCAGGCGACCACCGGCACGTCGTGGTCGGCGTTGCCCAGCGTGCCCGGCGGTTCGCCTTCCCAGAGGCGGATGGTCTCGGCGGCGGTCGCCGTTGTCGCTGGGGCATCTTCGGCGCGTGCAGCGGCGATGGTCGCCAGGAGACTGTAAGCCACGAGGACGAGGATCGCAGGGAATCGATTCTGCATCGCAAGACCTTCTCCGCAGACGGATGACGCGACCGACATGATACGGCCTGCGGCCTGTCGCTACCGCCCGGCGATCCGCTGGATACCGAGCGGGTCGGTGGGGTCGAGCGCGGCCAGCCGCTGGCAGACGTCCTTCGCGGCCTGCTTTCGGCCGAGCTCCATCAGGCTGTGCACGAGCCCCTTCGCCGCCTGGAAGAACGGCTTGTTGCTCTCCAGTTCGTAGGGCAGCGGTTGCGGTGCGCCGGCGGCGTCGAGGGCGCGGATCGCGAGTTCGTAGGCCCGGCCAAAGTGACCTCGGGCAAGCTTGGCGTCGTCGTCCTCGAGGGCGATCAGGCCGAGCTGAACGTGGGCTTCGAGGAAGTCGGGGCACTCGGAGAGCAGCCAGACGAGCTCGTCGTGGGCGATCTCGGTCTCGCCCTCCTCCACCATCGCCTCGACCTCCTCGATGTCTTCGCGCCGCTTCCGGCTGCAGCGGGGATGGACGAGTTCCCAGGCGGTGCCCCCGGGGGTGTCGCGGCGGGTGACGGCAAGCTTCTCCTTGCCGCCGGCCTTACGCGGTCGGCGGCCCGCTCCGTCATGGTGTCGATCGTTGCTCATCGCCAGCATCCGCGGCCGCGAAACGTTTACTACACTGCCAACGGTTTGAACGCACGGGACCGGAGAGTGCAAGTGTCGCGGGTTCGCCAGGCTGCCGGAAAACGGTCCAACGCCCGTGCGGCTGACGTCGCCGGGATCACCGATCCGGCTGGTGTGCGGCGGCGGCTGACACGCTGGTATGCGCGGGCCAAACGGGACCTGCCGTGGCGGCGGACCCGCGATCCCTACGCCGTGTGGGTCAGCGAGGTGATGCTGCAGCAGACGCAGGTCGAGCGGGTGAAGGATTTTTTTGCGAGGTTCATGCAGCGGTTTCCCGCCGTCGGCGACCTCGCGGCCGCCCGTGAGCCGGAGGTGCTCAAGCACTGGGAGGGGCTCGGCTACTATCGCCGAGCGCGGCAGCTGCATGCGGCGGCGAAGGCGGTGATCGCCGATCACGGCGGTGAGTTTCCGCGGTCGGTCGATGGGCTGCTAAGCCTGCCCGGGATCGGCCGCTACACCGCCGGCGCAATCGCTTCGATCGCATTCGATCATCCGGCACCGATCGTCGAGGCCAACTCGCGGCGGGTCCTCGCCCGGCTCGCCGGCCACGATCAGCCCGTTGGCGGCACAGGTGACGAGCCGATCTGGGAAATCGCGGTGGCGGTCGTGCCACGCCGGGGTGCGGGCGTCTTCAATCAGGCGCTGATGGATCTTGGCGCGATGGTTTGTACGCCCGCGCGACCGCTCTGCGAACGCTGTCCGCTGAAGGGTGATTGCGCGGCAGTCGCGCAGGGCCGCGTGGCGGAGATTCCGGTAATGGTCGCGCCGCGGGCGACGAAGGAAATTCGCGAGACGGCGGTCGTGACGCGGTGCGGCGACCGAGTGCTCGTCATCCGTCGGGGCCCGGGAGAATGGTGGGAGGGGCTCTGGGATTTTCCGCGCGAGCCACGCGGGGCTGCAGGACGGCGGATCGGCCGCGTGGCCTACGGTGTCACGCACCATCGGATTGAGTGCACGGTGGTCGAACGACGGGTGCCGCGCGCTGGACCGGCACCCTCCGGCGGCCGCTGGGTGAGCATCACAGCGCTCGCAGGGCTCGCGATGACATCGCCGGGCCGAAGAATCGCCGCGCTGGTGGCTGACCATGGGGCGGCATCGGACCGGTCCGGATCGCCGCGGGGCGGACGTAGGTTGATCCGGGGCAAACGCAGTGCGAACCTTGTAAAGCCGTCGCGCGTCGAGTGACTTCGGCCGCGCCCGTTCCCACTTCGACAGGAGTTTCTTCATGGCCCTCGTCCGCCCGTGGTTCGCTTTGCTTTTGGCCGCGGCCGCGGTGGCCTGGGCCATGGTGGTGCCGGCACGGGCCGTCGAGCCGGCGCAGGCGGCCGCCGAGGGGATCGACGCGATCGCCTGGGACCTCGTGCGGGCCGCCGGTGCGGGTAACGTGGTGGTCTCGCCGGCGAGCATCTGGGAGGCCTTGGCGATGACGCACCAGGGGGCCCGCGGCGAGACCGCGGCCGAGATCGCCGGCGTGCTTGGCCTTCCCGATGACCGCGCGGCGATTGCGGCAGCGGCCGAGGCGCTGCGAACGTCATTCAACGAGGCGAAGGGGAAGGCGATCACGCTCGACGTGGCCAACCGGCTCTGGACGCAGCGTGGCACACCGCTCGAACGGGAGTTCACCACAACGCTCGAGCACCGGTTTGGCGCAGGGGTGGGTGTGGTCGACTTTTCGGCGGCGCCAGAGGCGGCCCGCGGCACCATCAACGAATGGGTGGCCGGTCACACGGCGAAGAAGATCCCCGAACTGCTGAAGGCCGGGGTGATCACGCCGCTGACGCGACTCGTGCTTACCAACGCTGTCTATCTCAAAGCGCCGTGGGCGAAACCGTTTGAGAAGTCGGCCACGCGACCGGAGCCGTTTCAGCTCGCCGCGGGGAATGCCGTGGACGTGCCCTTCATGCACGCTTCCGAGCTGCTCGTAGCGGGACGGGTGGGCGCGGCCGAGCAGGCCGCGGTGGTGTGTGAGATCCCCTACGAGGGCCGCCGGTTGATGATGGTCATCGTGGTGCCAGACGTGGTGGACGGTCTGGACGAGGTGCTGGGCGAACTCGACGGCACCTGGCGGGCGAAGTGGGCCGGCGCGGCGCGCGGCGATATTCGCGCCCGAAAGGTCGTGCTCTCGCTGCCGAAGTGGACCGCCCGCAAGCCGCTCGGTCTGAACGAGGCACTCAAGTCGCTCGGGATGAGGAAGGCCTTCGACGCTGGCGCGGCTGACCTCTCGGGCATCGATGGCACGCGAGATCTCTTTGTGTCTGCCATCGTGCACGAGGGATTCGTGGACGTGTCCGAGGAAGGCACCGAGGCCGCGGCCGCGACGGGCGTGGTGGTGGGCGTGAGGAGCATGGCACCGAGTCGCGACGAGCCGCTCGTCATCAAGGCCGACCGGCCGTTCGCCTGGGCGATCGTCGATCGCGAGACGGGCGCTGTGCTGTTCGCCGGCACGGTCATCGACCCACGTGGGTGACGACCCGCCCCGGTGGCCTCGGCGGCCCACGTTACGCAAGGATCGGCTTCACGACCTTCGCTGGTTCGACGCCGGTGAGCTTTGCGTCGAGCCCCATGAAGGGGAACGTGAACCGCATGGGGTCGATGCCGAGTAGGTGCAGCATCGTGGCGTGCAGGTCGCGGACGTTCACGGGATCGGCGACCGCGAAGTAGCCAAACTCGTCGGTGGCGCCGTGGGTGACGCCTCCTTTGATGCCGCCGCCGGCGAGCACCATGCTGAAGCCCTTGATGTGGTGGTCGCGGCCGATCTTGTTGCCCTCTCCTTGCCCCATCGGCGTCCGCCCGAACTCGCCGCCGATCACCATCAGCGTGTCGTCGAGCATGCCGCGGCGGGCGAGGTCGGCGAGGAGGCCGGCCGCGGCGGTGTCGGTGGGCGGGCAGATCTCCTGCATGAAGCCGTCGATGCCGCTGTGGTGGTCCCAGTCGCTGGCGTAGACGTGCACGAACCGCACGCCCCGCTCCACGAGCCGCCGGGCCATGAGGCAGTTGGTGCCAACCGTCGCCGTGCCCGGGTCGGCGCCGTAGAGGGCGAGCGTCTCGGGCGTCTCGTCGGAAAGGTCGGCGAGCGTGGGCACGCTGGTCTGCATTCGGAAGGCGAGTTCATACTGCTTGATCCGCGTGGCCACGTCGGGGTCGTGGAGCGAGGTGAGCCGATGCCGCTCGAGCGCCGCGACGGTGTCGATCAGGTCGCGCTGCTGGGCCGCCGTCACGCCCGGCGGATTGGCGACGTAGTGCACCGGGGCGCCACTGGTCGCGAACTCGACGCCCTGAAACTGGCCCGGAAGAAAGCCCGAGTGCCACTGACGGGCAGCGATTGGCTGCGGGTTGCGGCCGAGCTTGCTCGTCATCACCACGAAGCCCGGCAGGTTGTCAGCCTCGCTGCCGAGGCCGTAGGTCACCCAGGCCCCCATGCTCGGCCGACCGGAGAGGGCAGTGCCGCAGTTCATGAACGTGTGCGCGGGATCGTGGTTGATCTGCTCGGTCACCATGCTCCGCACGATGGCATACGAGTCGGCGAGCGCCCCGAGTTTCGGGAAGAAGTCGCTCACCTCCGCGCCGCAGGTCCCGTAACGGGAGAACTTCGTCCGGGGCCCGAGGCAGATCAACTTCTTGCCCTGCAGCTGTGCGATCGGCTGACCGGCCGTCACGCTCTCGGGCATCTCCTGACCGTCGAGTTCCGTGAGCTTTGGTTTCGGGTCGAACGTCTCGAGGTGGCTCGGGCCACCCGCCAGGCACAGGAAGATCACCGCCTTCGCCTTGGGCGCGTGGTGTCGCGGGAAAACGGCGCCGGGATAGTGGTCGCTGGCGAGCGACGTCGGTGCGGAAACCGCGGCCAGCCCGTCGCGGGCGAGCAGTCCCGATAGCGCGGCGCCGCCGAGCGACAGGCCCGATCGGGCGAGAAACGTGCGGCGGTGGATCGAAAGGTCGGGCATCTGGTTCGGCTCACTCATGAATCGGAGGCGTTCTTGAGGCGCGGGGCTGCCCATGCCCCGTCGCCGGACGTTCGCTTCGGGCATCCTGCCCTTCGCTCGCTCGATGCTGCCTGCGCTCCGCCATCCATGGCTGCGCTGGTCAGCAACGCCGGCTCCCGGGGCACGGGCAGCCCCGCATCTGGCCTGGCGCGGTGCCCCCCGTAGCACAGGTTTTCAACCTGTGTCTGTCCATCGCGGCGGCTCGCGTGTGTCATCGTGCTCAATACCTCGCGATGGCTTCGTGGAGGTTGAGGACGGCGCGGGCGGTGGCGGTCCAGGCGGCGAGTTCACGCTCGTCAAGATTCATGTCGCGGGGGGCGACGCCGACGGCGAGCAGTTCCGCAGCGGCCTTGGGGTCGGCGGCGTAGTCGGCGCGGCGGCGGGCGAGGAGGCCCCTGGCAAGGGCGAGCTCTTCGGTGTCGGGCGCACGGGAGAGCGTTCGCTTCCAGAGGAAGGAGAGCTTCTCGTCGTCGGAGCCGCCGTCCTTGATCGCAAGCTCGGCGAGTTTTCGCGCGGCTTCCACGAACGTGGGGTCGTTGAGGAGCACGAGGGCGGCCTTGGGCGTATTCGACCTCATCCGCACCGCGGTGCACTCCTCGCGGGTCGGGGCGTCGAACGCGAGCAGTTGCGGGTGGAGAAACATCCGCTGCCAGTGGACGTAGAGCCCCCGCCGCCACTGGCGGTCATCGTCGTCTTGCTCGTATTCCCGCTGCGGGAAGTTGAGGTGCCGGTAGTAGCCGGCCGGCTGGTAAGGATGCACGCTCGCGCCGCCGAGCCGCTCCACGAGCAGGCCGCTCGCGGCGAGCGCAGTGTCGCGAATGCTCTCCGCGGGGAGCCGCCAGCGGCCCTGCCGGGCGAGAAGTCGGTTGTCGGGATCGCTGGCGAGCAGGTCCGGCGAGGCCGCCGACGACATCCGGTAGGCCCGGCTCGTCACGATCGTGCGGATGAGGTCACGGATGCTCCAGCCGTGATCCATGAACTCGAGCGCCAGCTCATCGAGGAGTTCCGGATGGTCGGGCAGTTCGCCCTGGCCGCCGAAGTCGCCGAGGCTCTGGCAGAGGCCGGCGCCGAAGAAGATCGCCCAAATCCGGTTGGCAGTGACGCGGGCGGTGAACTCGCCGATTCCGCCGTCCTTCACCGGGGTAACGAGCCAGCGGGCGAGATCGGCCCGCGTGGGGCGGATTCCCGACGACGCCTTGAGCGTGCCGAGGAAGGCCGGGATCGCCGGCTCGACCACCGCCCCCGAATCGTCCATCCAGTTGCCACGGGGCAGGATGCGGACCGTGCGGGGCTCCTCGAGCGCTTTCGTGATCATCAGGTCGCGGTCGAGTGAACTCCGCTCCTTTGTCAATGACCTGAGCCGCTTCCGGTCGGCGACGAGCGCATCGGCCTCGGGCTCTGGCGGCTGGGCCCGCGGCGGGAGCACGAGCGGCGGCAGATGGCTTTCAAGCGAGTGGATCTCGGCTTCGAGTTGCTCCGCCCGGGGCCGTTCGAACGGACCAACGATCGCCATCTCGGGGGAGCGAATCGTTGGCAGGCTGTTGAGGTTCTGCTTGCCAAAGCCGCTCCTGTCGAGATGCATCTCGTCGTCAATGTCGGCAAAGAAGGCCCCGAGGCGATAAAAGTCGGCGGCCGTGTAGGGGTCGTACTTGTGATCGTGGCACTGGGCGCAGCCGACCGTGGCGCCCATCCAGGCGCCCGACACGCTGCGGATCCGGTCGGCCTGATAGATCGCGCGGTATTCCTTCGCCTGCAGACCACCTTCGTGCGTCGTCTGCAGGAGCCTGTTGTAGGCACTCGCCAGCACCGGATCCTCGGCATGCTCGCCCTCGCCCGGGCCGACGAGGTCGCCGGCCAGCTGCAGTTCCGTGAACCGGTCGAAGGGGACGTCGTCGAGGAATGCCTTGATCACCCAGTCGCGATACGGGGAGATGTTGTGCGGTTGGTCGCCGTGGTAGCCCACCGTGTCGGCGTAGCGGACGAGGTCGAGCCACCAGGCAGCGAGCCGCTCGGCGTGGCGGGGAGAGGCGAGGAGCCTTTCGACCAGGTGTTCGTAGCGGTCGGGCCTGGTGTCGGCGAGGTAGGCATCGACCTCGTCGGGCGACGGCGGCAGACCAGTGAGATCGAAGGTCGCCCGGCGGAGGAGCATGAGCGGGTCGGTGTCGGCGGCGGGAGCGAGGTCCTCCGCCTCCAGCCGCGCCAGCACGAACCGGTCGATCCAGTTCGTCGGCCACGACGCATCCTTCACTGCGGGCGGACCATGCCGCCGCGGTGGCACATAGGCCCAATGCGGGGCGTATGGGGCACCTGCGGCGATCCACTTCGCGAGGAGTTCCTTTTGGACCACGGTGAGCACGTGGTTGCTCTCGGGCGGTGGCATCACCACGTCGGGGTCGGTCTCGTGGAGGCGGGCCACGAGTTCGCTCTCCTCGGGATGGCCCGGCACGATCGCCCGGCTACCGCTGTCGAGTTCCGCGACCGCCGCGTCGCGGTCGTCGAGTCGCAGGCCGCCGCGGCGGTCGTGCTCGTCGGGACCGTGGCAGGCGAAGCAGTTGTGCGACAGGATCGGCCGGATGTCCCGGTTGAAGTCGGGCGGTCGGTCGGCGGCCAGCAGGGTGGCGCAGGTGATGGCGCACACCACCGCCCCGCAGGCCGCGGGCCGGGTCCATCGCACGACAACCACCAGATTCGTCATGAAGCGCCTCGAATCCATCGATTCTAGCCCACGCTGCGGCCGCAGGCACCGCGGCGGCGCTCGCGTTGACGATGCCCGACCGCGAACGTAGATTCGGACGGCTTTTGCGGAGAAAAACCTCGGGTTTTTCCCCATCCACACCACGAAAGGGATCGTCCTGCCCATGGCCACGTCGACCAAGAAGTCCGCCGCCAAGAAGTCTGCCAAGAAGTCGGGAGCCAGCGGTGGCAAGGCGGGCAAGATGACCTACTACTTCGGGGTCAAGAAGTGTGACGGCGACGGCACCATGAAGGCCCTGCTCGGCGGCAAGGGGGCCAACCTCGCCCAGATGACGAAGATCGGGCTACCGGTGCCCCCGGGCTTCACGATCACGACCCAGGTCTGCATCGACTACTACAAGCACGGCAAGAAGTTCCCCAAGGGCCTCGAGGACGAGGTCGCCGCCGCCATGAAGCTCATGGAGAAGGAGACGGGGAAGAAGTTTGGCGACATGAAGAACGCGCTCTTGGTGAGCGTTCGTTCCGGCGCCCGCGACAGCATGCCGGGCATGATGGACACGATCCTCAACCTTGGCCTCAACGACGAGACCGTGAAGGGGCTCGCCGAGGCCACGGGCAACCCCCGCTTCGCCTACGACTCCTATCGCCGCTTCATCCAGATGTATGGCGACGTCGTGATGGGCGTGCAGAAGCGGCACGAAAACGAGCACGATCCCTTCGAGGAGGCGATGGAGGGGCTGAAGCACCAACTCGGCATCCACGACGACACCGACCTCACCGAGTCGCACCTTCGGGAGCTGATCGGTCGCTACCTGCGGCTCATCAAGGATCGGACCGGCAAGGGCTTTCCGCAGGATCCGTTCGACCAGCTGATGGGTGCCGTGGGCGCCGTGTTCGGCAGCTGGATGAACGAGCGAGCCATTATCTATCGCCGCAAGTACAAGATCCCCGACGAGTGGGGCACGGCCGTCAACGTGCAGAGCATGGTGTTCGGCAACATGGGCGACGACTGCGCGACCGGCGTGGCCTTCACCCGCGACCCCGCCACCGGTGAGGACGTCTTCTACGGCGAGTATCTCGTCAACGCCCAGGGCGAAGACGTGGTGGCCGGCGTGCGGACGCCGAAGCCCGTGGCCGAGATGAAGCATGAGGCGATGTTCGCCGGCACCTACAAGGAGCTGGAGAAGGTCCGCCAGACGCTCGAAAAGAAGTTCGGCGACGTTCAGGACTTCGAGTTCACCGTCGAGAAAAAGAAGCTCTACATGCTGCAGACGCGGCACGGCAAGCGGACCGCGCTGGCGTACGTAAAGATCGCCCATGACATGGTGAAGCAGAAGCTGATGACGGCCGAGCACGCCATCCAGTCGGCCGACCCCGACGCCCTCTCGCAGCTGCTCGCTCCGATCTTCGACCGCCACGACTACGAGGCGGCGAGGAAGAGCGGCCGGGTGCTCACGACTGGCCTGCCCGCCGGCCCGGGTGCGGCCACTGGCCAGCTCGTGTTCACGGCGGCCAAGGCCGAGGAGCTGGCCCACAAGGGCGAGAAGGTTGTCCTGGCCCGCGTCGAGACGAGCCCTGAAGACCTCCGCGGCATGATCGCCGCCGAGGGCATCCTCACCAGTCGCGGCGGCGTGTCGAGCCACGCGGCGCTCGTGGCCCGACAGATGGGCAAGGTCTGCGTGGCCGGTGCCGGTGCGATCCAGATCGACTACGCCGCGGGCACGCTCAAGTGCGCCGGCAAGACGCTCAAGGAGGGCGACGCGATCTCGATCAACGGCTCGACGGGCGAGGTGTTCGCCGGCGGCATCAAGACCGCTGACAGCGAGCTCAAGCAGGTGCTGATCGCGCAGACCATGAAGCCGGCCGACTCGGAGGTCTTCCAGTACTATGACTTCATCATGAAGCTCGCCGACAAGCATCGGAAGCTCGGGATCCGCACCAATGCTGACACCCCTGAGCAGGTGCGGCACGCGATCGCCTTCGGTGCCGAGGGGATCGGCCTCACCCGGACCGAGCACATGTTCTTCGAGGGCGACCGCATCGACGCGATGCGGGAGATGATCCTCGCCGAGACCGAGGAGGCCCGGCGGGCCGCCCTCGGCAAGCTCCTGCCCTACCAGCGGGACGACTTCGAGGGCATCTTTAAGGCGCTCGACGGCCGCCCGGCCACGATCCGCTTCCTCGACCCGCCGCTGCACGAGTTCGTGCCGCACGACGAGAAGGCCCAGGCCGACCTGGCCAAGAAGCTGAAACTCCCGCTCGAGACCGTGAAGGCTCGTGTGGCGGCGCTGCACGAGTTCAATCCGATGCTCGGCCACCGCGGCTGTCGCCTCGGCATCAGCTATCCGGAAATCTCCGAGATGCAGGCCCGGGCCGTGTTCGAGGCTGCCGCCAAGGTTCAGAAGGCCGGCATCAAGGTGAAGCCCGAGATCATGATCCCGCTCGTCGGCTTCAAGAAGGAGCTCGACAACCAGGTGGAGATCGTCCACGCCGTCGCCGAGAAGGTGCAGGCGGAGACGGGCCAGAAGATCAAGTATCTAGTCGGCACGATGATCGAGATCCCACGCGGAGCCCTGACCGCTGACGAGATCGCCGAGACGGCTGAGTTCTTCTCATTCGGCACCAACGACCTCACCCAGACGTGCCTCGGCATGAGCCGCGACGACATGGGGTCATTCCTCGGAAAGTACACCGACGAAGGCATCTTCAAGGCCAATCCGTTTGCCTCGATCGACGCCTCCGGCGTGGGCCAACTGATGAAGATCGCCGTCGAGAAGGGGCAGAAGACCCGGAAGGACATCAAGCTCGGCATCTGCGGCGAGCACGGCGGCGACCCGCACTCGGTGGTGTTCTGCCACCAGATCGGGCTCGACTACGTGAGCTGCTCGCCATTCCGCCTGCCAGTGGCCCGGCTCGCGGCGGCCCAGGCGGCGCTCGGGAAGACGTACTGATTTCACGCCCGCCGGGCCATCCATGGCCCCGGCGGGCTGACTCAGGTGGCCGGCCTTCCGGGCCGGCTGGATCGCGGGTTTTCAACCTGCGCTACGTGAGGAGCGTTTGATGCGCCCCGTAGCCGCAGGTTGGTAACCTGCGGGAGCTTTGGCACAGGTTGCCAACCTGTGCTACGTGAGGAGCGTTTGATGCGCCACGTAGCCGCAGGTTGGTAACCTGCGGTGAAGCCGGGCACAGGCAGCCCCTCGCGGCGCGGCTACACTCGCCGCCATGGACCTCTCGCCCGAAGCGCTGCGGCTGGCGTTTATTGTCGCGGCCGTCATCGTCCTCTGGTTCACCGAGGCGTTGCCGCTGGCCGTCACGGCGCTGCTCGGCGCGGTCGCCTGTGTTGTCGCGGGCGTGGCGCCGGCCAAGGAAGTCTTCAGGCCGTTCGCCGACCCGCTGATCTTCCTGTTCATCGGCTCGTTCCTACTCGCCGAGGCGATCCGCCAGCATCGCCTCGACCGCCGGCTTGCCTACGGCGTGCTATCGCTGCCCGCGGTCGGTGAGCGGCCGGTGGGCATCCTCGCCGCCGTGGTGGCCGTGTCGGTGCTGATCAGCGCCTTCATCTCCAACACCGTCACCGCGGCGATGATGATGGCCATCGTCACAGGAATCCTCGCGGCCATCGAAGAGTCGGCCACCGTGTCGGGAGTCCGTCCAGCGGCCAGGTTCGCGACGGGGCTTTTTCTGTCGATCGCCTTCGCCGCGTCGATCGGCGGGCTGGCCACGCCGATCGGCACTCCCACGAACCTGATCGGGCTGGGGTTCATCCGCAACCAGCTGGGCGTGAGCATCTCGTTTCCGGGCTGGTGTGCGATCAGCCTCCCGGTGGTTGCGATCCTGGCGACGATTCTCGTGATGGTCATGTCACGGCTCTTTCCGGCGGGCGTTGACCGGCTCGAGGGCGTGCAGGATTTTGTGCGGGGCGAGCGGACCCGGCTCGGCCGCTGGACCACGGGCCAGAAGTCGACCGCACTCGCGTTTGGGGCGACGGTGGCGATGTGGGTGGTGCCGGGCGTGCTCCTGGTGGTGCTCGGGGCGGATCATCCAGCAAGCGTCTGGCTTCGCGACCGACTGCCCGAGGGCGTGGCGGCCCTGATCGGGGCGATTCTGCTCTTCCTCCTGCCCGGGGATCGCGGGGCCGACGGCCAAACACCGCGGGCGATGTCGTGGAGCCACGCCCGCATCGACTGGGACATCGTGCTCCTCTATGGCGGCGGCCTGGCGCTCGGCGAACTCTGCTTCTCCACGGGGCTGGCCGCCGCGGCGGGCCGGCAGATCACCGGGTGGATTCCCCATGGGCCCAACGCGGCGGCCGCGCTCGTGGCGGTGGCGGCCGTCGTGGCCGTCGTGACGAGCGAGTTCACCAGCAACGTCGCCAGCGCCACGATGGTGGTGCCGATCGTAATTGCCATGGGGCAGGCCGTCGGCGTCGAGCCCGTGGCGGCGGCGCTCGCGGCCACGATGGCGGCGAGCCTTGGCTTCATGATGCCCGTCAGCAGTCCATGCAACGCGATCGTCTACGGTTCCGGGCGGATCCCGCTACGCGCCATGATGCTTTCCGGCGCGATCCTCGACGTGATCGGGTGGAGCGTGATCACGACCGCGATGCTCGTGGCGTCAGGTGCGTTCGGCCGTTGATCGGCCTCCCAGAAACGACGCCGCGGCCCGGCCGGGGGCACATACCGGCCGGACCGCGTGAGAGGGTGTCGTCGTCCGTTGCCGCCGGATCAGGCGTCGCGTCGAGGGGGGCTGAGCTCAAAAGCCTCCCTCGATGACCGCGCCACACTGATGGCAACGGGGCAGGGCCAGCGGCTTGGGCGTGGGCATATAGCCCTCCGCGCACAAGGTGTGGAGCCTCGGGAAACACGGCGGCAGCGTGACGCAGCCATGACGGTGGATGTCATGCTTCGCCCGAAGTTGGCCGCAGGGATCCGCGTGGAACACGCCGCAAGGGTGGCAGGTCGGTCCGCACGCAGGACCGTTCACGCTGCCATGCCAAGGGGGCTGCTGCATGTTCCGGCATCCGCAGGCGTTCCCCGACCCATCCGTGGACATCATCGAGGACTCGTCCGTGACGGTCGTCTCTTGGGCTGTCGCGAGGCCAATCGCGAAGAGCGACGGCAGGGCGAAGACGACGGCGGCGATGATGCGGTAGGGTGAACGCACGGTGGGGTCTCCCGGTAACGTGGTGCAGGCCTCACTGGCCACGAGGCCTTCTTCGACCGGCCGAGCCTGCCGGGATAAACGGCCGCACCGTGAGGACCGGTCGTGACGGTCGCGGAGACTCTGACGTTAGTCGAGGGCCACGTCGGTGACGGTGAAGGCCTCCAGCCCCTCGCGAGTTGCCAGCACGATGTGCCCCCGCTCGCCCTGCCGGTAGCCGCCGATCCCCACCAGCGGCTTGCCGTGCTGGTAGCGATCAACGACCCTGCCATCGGCCCAGGCAACGGTGACAGACCCATCGGGGGCGGCAATGAGCCACTGCCGCCGCGGCGTGCCGAGCAGGTCGGCCCAGGCCACGGGCTCGATCGGCCCGTCGCGGTGCACGCCGTCGCCCAGGGGCAGCGTCCAGGACCGCGACAGGCTGGATGGGTCGATCCCGACTGCCATTTGGCTACCGATCCTCTCGGAGGCGATGCCGACGAGAGCCCAGGCGCCTGCCTCAGCGACGGGGCCCGACGCCAGTGAGATCAGCGGTGCCTCAGATGGCGGGGTCGAGCCTGCCTTGCCTTGCGCATCGCCGGAGGCCTGCACGATGCGGCCATCGCCCGCGACGACGAGAACCTCGCGAGTTGTCCCACCGGCTGCCGGGGGGCCCACGGCAACGTCGACCACGGGCGTCGCCGAGCGGTCGCGCCACAGCCGTTCGCCGGCGAGCGTGGCCACCTGCACACCCACGGTGCCGAGATAGCCCACCACGATTTCGGGCGTCCCGTCGCCGTCGAGATCGGCAATCTCAGCGTCGCTGATTCCTTCATGCACGGTGCCGCCGGGCTCGGGATAGGTCAGGTGGAGTCGCCACGCGTCATCGAACACGAACACGTGCTGCCCTCCGCGGCGGCCTGCCAGCCACCAGCGGCCGCCGTCTTTCCCCGGGGCCGTTCGTAGAAACCCGATGCCCGCATCGGCCGGTAGGTCGAGCTCGTGTCGGCCGCGTTCCGCTCCTTGGGCGTCGAGTTCGACGATCGTCCTCCAGCCGTCGAGCGCGACGATCCGCGGCGCGGCTGGATCCTGGGCCACATCGAGGCAGATCACGTTGCCCGGCAGTGCCACGCCACCTGCCCGCCAGGCCCGCTCCAGCTTGAATCTCACGGGCTGCTTCCGCGGCGCGATCACCTGTTCCGGCAGTCGCGTCACGCCGCCGGCGGCCCGGTCGAGGTCGCGGCGATACTCGCGGAGCCGCCGCTCGTGCCGCGTGCGCACGAGCGGCTTCGGGTCGGTGCCGCGTTCCACGGCTGCGAGTGTCTCGACGACGTCGGCTGCGATCCGGGAGTGGTCGCCGACGATCACGTCTGCGATTTGGCCGTCACCCGCGATGATGACCGTGGCCGGAAACGATTCGAGGCCGAGGGCTTGGGCCGACACGCCCTGCGGATCGAGGGCGAGCGTCCCCACGCCGCCGAACTCGGCGAGCTTCTTGCGGATGGCCTGCAGGGGTTCGTCATCGGGATCGAGGCTCACGGCGACATGCTTGAGCGCCGGCCTCTCGCCGCCGTGGTCACGGGCGTGGGCGGCGGCAAAATCGGCGATGCCCGTGGCGACCTGGGGGAGAGACCTGGCCGCAGGGCCGCATCCTGCGAAGAAGAAGTCGAGGACCAGCGGGGCATCGCCGAGCGATTCGCGGGTGAGCGGCAGGCCGTCGACTGTCTCAAGCGGGGGTAGTTCGGCTTTCGTGCCGATCCGGGGATGGAGCGGCTGCGGCTGCTCGAGGGGTTCGAGCCGTGCCACTTTGGCGGCTCCGGCTGGCACATCAAACGTGAATGCCTCGGCCGGCACCTCGGCTTCGAACGAGGCTTCGGCAAACTCGACCTCGACCGAGATGCCGACAGGTGCTCCTGCTTCCCGCGAGAGTCCTGTGGCATAGGCAGCCGTCGGCACCCTCATCTTTCGCAGCAGCTTCGACTCACGATCGATCCAGAGACCGAGCACGCCGTCCGGCTTCGTGATCTCAATATGGCTGCAGGCGCGTCCATCGACTGTCTCGGTACCGATGATCCGCGGTGGTGACTCTGATGCCGCGAGGATCAACTCGAGGGTGTCGTCGGCGAGCAGGAGCGGCAGTTGTGTCGGGCAGCCGGCCTCCCCCTCAGCGAGCGTGGACCGCAGGGCATCGTCGGTGAAGAGTTGATCAAGCGCCAGTGGACTCTGGATCGGTTCGACGAGCACCTGGCCGGGCACGGTGCCTACCGCCGCGTGGAGAGTCGTCCCGTCGGCGGCGACGCGGGCGTCGTAGGCCTCGATACGGATCTTGTTGGGCCGCACGAAGGCGACCCGATACGGATAGGTCACTTCCGTGGACGAGTCGCCTTGTGTCTGCCGCAC
This sequence comes from Candidatus Kuenenia stuttgartensis, assembly GCA_945870505.1. Lineage (GTDB taxonomy): Bacteria > Planctomycetota > Planctomycetia > Pirellulales > UBA1268 > QWPN01. The sequence continues at coordinate 59,822 of CAMBSN010000005.1, forward strand.
GGTGACGCGGGCGTCGTCGGAGTAGCGGGCCGCGGTGCGGTAGGCCCGCCCCATGTCGTCGAGGATCTGCCGGGGATCGTCGCCACATCCGGCCAGAAGGAGGGTCGCCGTGGCGAACAGGACTTGCGACGACCGCGGCGGGAGGATGCGTTTCATGGCGGCATCTTGCGCCAAACCCCGCGTCCTGGGCCAGATCATTCTCTGGCGACGAAGCAGCGATAAGATGGCCTTTTTCCCAGCCGCCCCTTCCTCATACCGCCCCGCCGCCCGTGGATACCAACTTGCTTGAGTACGGTGCCGAAGAGCCACTCGTGCTCGAGTCACTCGAAGGCGGCGTCGCGGCGTTTGCCCCGCCAGCCGGTGTCGTCGGTGTCGACGCGCAACGGCTCGTTCGGGAAGCCATTTCGGCACCGCTCCACGGTCCACCGCTCGCTGCGCACGTCGTGCCCGGCGACCGGGTGGTGATCGCGGTTGCTGGCGATGTCGCGCAGGCCGCGGCGGTCGTGGATGCGATCCAGGAATGCCTGGTGTCTGCAGGGGTGGCGGAGTCGGATACGACGGTGCTCCAAGGGCCGTCGCTTGGATTCGTGGCGTCGTGCGGTGCGAACCCTCCTCCGGTGATTGCGAGTGCCGAGGTCTTCGATCCCGCCGTCGAGTCGGCCACCGCCTACTTGGCCGCCGACGAGGCCGGCCGACCGCTCCACCTTGCCCGTGCGCTTGTTGATGCCGACGTGGTCGTCGCCGTTGGCGAGTGGGGCCTGAGTCCCGCGCTCGGCGGCCGCTCGATCGAGGGTGAACTCTGGCCGACGTTTGCGCGGGCGGAGTGCCGCCGCGACCTGCTCATGGCGCTCGCCCGTCGCGGCCGCGGCGCCCTGGGCGACTGGAAGAGCGGCATGCAGGAGATTGCCTGGCAGCTCGGCGTGTGTGCGAACCTGCGGCTCGTTCGCGGGGCACACGCATCGCTCGCCGCGGCACGATTCGGACTGCCCGACGAGGCATTGCGTCAGGCCCGCGAGGCGGCGGCGTGCTGGTGTCCTGGAATCGACCCCGTGGCTG
>CAMBSN010000006.1 GCA_945870505.1 Candidatus Kuenenia stuttgartensis
AGGTCCGACACGCTCTGGACGTCGTCGGGCGGGCTACGGTGGTCTGTCGCGACGCGGGTGGCCATCGATGGCCAGTGTAGCAGTCGCCGGCGATGGACCCGGCCCGGCGGAGGCGTGGAGCGAGCATGTCAGCAGCCCGAGTCGAGACCGGAGCCCCGCGCCCCGACGAGGCGGCCTCCCGGGCCGCGCTGCTCGTCGTGTTCCTCACGGTCTTCATCGACCTGCTCGGATTCGGCATCGTCCTGCCCGTGATGCCGCGGCAGGCCGAGCCTTTCCTGAACGCTCTCGGGCTCTCGCCGGCCGCCCAGGGGGCGGCCATCGGCGTGCTCTTCTCCAGCTTCTCGCTGATGCAGTTTCTCTTCAGCCCGTTCTGGGGCCGCCTCTCCGACCGGATCGGCCGGCGGCCGATGCTGCTTCTGAGCCTTGCGGGATCGGTCGTCTTCTACGCCGTCTACGCCGTCGCGGTCTTGGTGCCGTCCGATCCCGCGCCCTCACGGGAGCGGGCCGCGCTGGCCCTCGGCCTGATGCTTCTGTCGCGGATCGGCGCCGGCATCGCCGGCGCGAGCGTGGGCACGGCCGCGGCCGTGATCGCCGACTGCACGACGCCGGAGAACCGGGCCCGCGGCATGGCGCTCATCGGCATCGCGTTTGGTGGCGGCTTCACGCTGGGTCCGCTGATCGCCTATTTCGGCCTGGCGCTCTTCCGTCAGCAACCCTGGGGCGTGGGGGCGATCGCATCGGTGCTGTCGCTGGTGGCCTTCCTGATCGCGGCCACCGTGTTTCGCGAGACGCGACCTGCGCAGGGAGTTCCCGAGCGGCAGCGGTCGGGGCTCGGCCGCATGGCCGCGGTGCTCTCGACGCCGGGTGTCGGTGCGCTCGTGCTCGTCTACTTCCTGGCGATCGTCTCCTTCGCCGGGTTCGAATCGACGATCGCCCGTCTCACGCGGTCGGCCTTCGGCATGTCCGATCATGACAACTTCCTCGTCTTCGCTTTCATCGGCGTGATGCTTCTCCTTGCAGGCGGGGGCTACCGGCCGCTGGCGAAGCGGTTTTCCGAGCAACGCCTGCTCGCGGCCGGGGTCCTGCTCGTGCTCGTCGGAATCGGCCTGCTCGGTGGCGTGGCCTGGTGGGTCTATCGCGATCCTTCGGCCGGTCAGGGCGTGGCGGCGAAGACCCTCTTCTACGCGGCGGCCGCGGTTGCCGTGGCGGGGTTCGCGGCGGTGAATCCGTCGGTGTCAGCCTTGATCTCGAAGCAGGCTGATCCGGCGCGGCAGGGTGAGGTGCTCGGCGTCAACCAATCGTTCGCTTCGCTGGGGCGGATCGTCGGGCCGTTCCTGGGCTCGTTTCTGTTCGGTGTGCATCCCTCGCATGCCCTGCCGTTCGCGGTGTCTGTGATGCTGCTCTTCGGCGTGCTCGCCCTGCTGCCGCGGATCGCCGGTGGAGCGCCGCGATGACGCTTCGGCCCGGTGTGCTCGTGATCGGCCACGGCACGGCGGATCCGGTCGGCGCGGCGGAGACCCGGCAGGTCGCAGCGACCGTCGCCAGCCTCATGCCCGACGTGCCGGTCGAACTCGGCTTCCTGGAAGTGATCGCCCCGACGATCGGCGATGCGGTGAAGCGGCTGGCCGCCCGTGGCTGCCGCTCGATCGTGGCCGCGCCGCTGCTGCTGTTTGCCGCCGGCCACGCCAAGCGCGATGTGCCCGAGGCGGTCGCGATGGCGGCCACGGCGCACGGGATGAGCGTGCGGCAGACGGACGCGTTTGGCGAGATTCACGAGATCGTGGAACTCTCGCGGATCAGACGGCACGAGGCCATCGCGGCCCGCAGCCAAATCGCGGCTCCGGAGACCGTGCTCCTGATGATCGGCCGGGGGTCGAGTGATCCCGAGGCGGCCGCCCAGCTTCGCTCGTTCACGGAGGCGACGCTCGGCGACGAGGGGGCCGCCCGGCCTCGCCGGGTCGAACTGGGGTTTGTGGCGGCCGCTCGACCACGGCTCGACGAGGCGATCGCCATCGCCTGCGACCCTTCGGACGCCGAGGTGCGTAGGATCATCGTGCAGCCGCACCTGCTGTTTCGTGGCCACGTGGAGGATCAGGTGACCGACGCAGTGGCCAGCGGCCGGGAGCGGAGGCCTGGCGTCGAGTGGATTCAGGTGCCCCGGCTGGGTGCCGATCCCCTTGTCGCCAGGGCACTTGCCCGCCGCGTAACGCAGATTGCCGACGCGGAAAATGCGACGGAAAGCCTGTCTCGCCAAGGCTGACGCGAGACGTCACAATGAGTGGTTCCGCGGCCGGTCTCGCACATCAGGTTCGGGGTTCGGTACGCATGTCATGACACGGAGGATTCACCGCGTGGACGCAACGACACGGACGGGGCGGTCGATCGGCATGGTGGGCATGTTTGGCATGCTGTCCATGGTGGCCATGCAGTTCATGGCGGCCGCCGCCGAGGCGCAGGTGCCACAGCAGCCACCTGCGGTGGTGGCGCCAGCTCCCGTCGATCGGCCGGTGATCCAGGCCCCTGCGGCCGCTCCTGCGGCCGCAGGGGCAGTGGCTCCCGGGCAGGCCAATGCGCCGCCGGCGGCGGTGAAGGCCGGGACCAACGACCGCTACATCGCGGTGGCGGTCCGCCGCCAACTCGAGAACGAGCACTTTCTCCGCAAGCCGATCGACGATGAGATCGCCCGGCGGTGGTTCTCGTCGTTTCTCGAGGCGCTCGACCCCATGAAGGTCTACTTTTTGCAGAGCGACGTCGACGCATTCATGCAGAAGCGAGAGTCGCTCGACGACCTTGTGAAGAAGGGCGACGTCACCTTCGCGTACGACGTGCTGACGAGGTTCCTGCAGCGGGTGGACCAGCGGCTGCCGCTGGTCGAGCGGCTCATCCAGGGAGCCCAAGACTTCACCAAGGACGAAACGATCGTTATCGACCGCGACGAGACGAAGTGGGCGAAGAACGAGGCCGAGGCCGAAGACATCTGGCGGCGGCGGATCAAGTACGACCTGCTCGTCCAGAAGATGGAAAAGACGCCTTCCGAGGAGGCGAAGGACAAGCTGCTTCGCCGCTATCGCAGCCTCGCCAAGCGGTGGCATCAGATGACGGCCGATGAACTGCTCGAGACGTACCTTTCGTCGCTCACGAGCAGTTTCGATCCGCACACCAGCTACATGTCGCCTGGCACCCTGGAGAACTTCGAGATCGGGATGCGGCTGCAGCTCGATGGCATCGGCGCCCAACTCAAGGGCGAGGATGGCTACACCACGATCGTGGAGCTCACTCCGGGCGGCGCGGCCGACAAAGACGGCCGGCTCAAGTCCAAGGACCGCGTGGTCGGTGTGGGCCAGGGTACGGAAGGCGAGATCGTCGATGTCGTCGACATGAACCTCAACGAGGTCGTCAAGCTGATCCGGGGCAAGCGGGGCACGACCGTCCGCCTCAAGGTGATCCCCGTCGGCGAGAATGTGCCCAAGGTCTACGACATCACCCGGGCAAAGATCGAGCTCAAGGACGCTGAGGCCCGCGGCGAGGTGATCGAGCACGGAAAGAAAACCGATGGCACGCCCTACAAGGTGGGCGTGATCAACCTGCCGAGCTTCTATCTCGACATGGCCGGCGCCCAGCAGGGCCAGGCGGAGTTCAAGAGCAGCACCCGCGACTGCAAGCGGCTCCTCGAAGACTTCCGCAAGCAGGGTGTCGACTGCGTGGTGCTTGACCTGCGGAGCAACGGCGGCGGTTCGCTGCCGGAGGCGATCAAGCTGACCGGGCTGTTCATCGACAAGGGACCGGTGGTGCAGATCAAGGATTCCGACAAGCAGGTCCGTCCCTACGACGACGTCGATCCGGGCGTCGTCTGGGACGGCCCGCTGGTCGTGCTCACGAGCAAGTTTAGCGCCAGCGCCAGTGAAATCCTCGCCGGCGCGATCCAGGACTACCACCGTGGCTTGATCGTGGGCGACAAGTCGACCCACGGGAAGGGAACCGTGCAGACGCTCCTCGACGTCGGCCGCCAGCTCTTCCCCCGGTTCGACAGCTCACCGCAGTTGGGGGCCATCAAGGTGACGATCCAGCAGTTCTACCGGCCGTCCGGCGACAGCACCCAACTCGAGGGCGTGTTGAGCGACGTTGAGCTCCCAAGCATCACCAGTCACCTCCCGATCGGGGAGTCGGACCTCGACCACGCGCTGACGTTCGATCGCGTGCCGCGGGCCGATTTCGCCGGTTCCGGGAAAGTGACCGACGGCATGGTGGCCATGCTCCGCGACGCGTCGGCCAAGCGGGTGCAGACCAACAAGGATTTCGAGAAGCTGGCCGGCGATATCGCCCGCTACGAGAAGCGGAAGGACGAGAAGACGATCTCGCTCGTGGAGAGCGAGTTCGAGCGGCAGTGGAACGAGGGCAAGGCCGCCGAGGACGAAGAAGAGAAGAAACTCGAAGAGATGGAGTCGCAGAAGAAGCCGGTGGTCCGCCGGGACTACTACTTCGACGAGGCTCTCAATGTCACGATCGACTACCTCAAGGCACTCGCCGGAGCGACCGGGCTTGCCGATACCGCGAAGGTGCTTGAGCAGGCGCCGGCGCCATGACCGGTTGCGGATCAGGAAGCCCAATCGCGTGAGCGATGGGGACATGCAGGCTACGTCGCGCTTGCTCGGGGCTGCCCGTGCCCGTCGCCGGACGTTCACGTCGGCCTTCCAGGCCTCCGTTCACTGCGTGTCCGCTGCGCTCCGCCATCGTGGCTCCGCTTGCTCCCACAGCCCGGCTCTCGGGCACGGGCAGCCCCTCGCTGAGTTCGTGTTCCGCTCGTAGGTGCAGGTTGTCAACCTGCACATGAAGTGTGATTGGCGATGATTCACCGCAGGATGCCATCCTGCGGCTACGTGGGCGGGTTCAGGAACTGGTTTCCACGAGGTCCGCGAGAGCTGCGAGCGGATTGGGGTGAGCCGGGCGGAAGCCGAGATCGTCAAACAGCAGCGTCGGGTTGATCCGTTTGTCGGCGCCGCGCGGCCGTGGGGCCGCCGTATCCCAGCGGGGCTCGGGGCTGTCGGTGAGCTTTGCCAGCGTGCCGTACCAGTCGCGACGGCGGACGGGGTGCCCGTCGGCCACGACGTAGAGCCCGCGGGGCGAGGCGGCATCCGCCACCGTGCAGACGACCGCCGCGGCGTCGTCGATGTGGATGAGATTGAGCCACGAGTCGGGATCAGCGGCGATCGGCAGGCCCCCCTTGAGGTCGGCCACCCGCGGCAGCCGGCCGGGGCCGTAGAGCCCCGCGAACCGCAGGGCCGTGCCGGAGCCGGCCGGATGGGTCGCAAGCAGTGTCTCGGCCTCGACGAGCACCCGACCCGCTTCGCGGGAAGGATTCGGTGGCGTGGATTCATCGACGATACCGCCCCCTTCGTCCCCCCACACGCCAGTCGAGCTGGAGAGGATTACCCGCGGCGTCGAACCTGCGGGTCCTACTGCCGCGAGTGCGTCAAGCAACCGCCGCAGTCCGTCAACGTGGACATCGCGGTGCGTTACACCGGCTGTGCGATCGAAGCCCACGCCCCAGAAGACCGTCTCGGGAACTCCAACGCTGGCGAAGAGCTTTGCCCAGCCTGGCTCTGCCGCGGTGACGTCGACCACCGCGGGAGTGATGCCACGCTCCCGCAACTCCGCCGCCCGCGTCTCCCGCCGCGTGGTTGCGATCACACGCGAACCGGCCTCTCTCCACCGCCGCGCGACCCGCTCGCCGAGATAACCGCAGCCGACGATCAGCCGAAGACGCTGGGTGAGGCCGCGGGGATCAGCGGCTGCTCGTGGAGCCTCGGAAACCGATGCCGGCAGGTTGGAAGCATGGGAAGAGGTCATGGAGGTGTTCGTCGCAAGGAGACAGGTGCCGGCTCGGCAGCCGGCGAGCAGCGGGCTAGCCGTCGAGGGCCCTCGGCCGCTCGCCGCGGGACTGCGATTCGAGCCACGACTGCAGCACCACGAGCGCGGCGACGGCGTCGGTCCGCGCTTTCTTCCGGCCCCGCGTCAGCCCGACGCCCGCGAGCATGCCGTCCGCCTCTCGGGAGCTGTACCGCTCGTCGTGGAAGACGACCGGCCGGCCGGTGATCCGGCCCAGCCACGCGCCGAACCGCTCCACCTCTGCCGACATCGCGCTCGTGCTGCCGTCGGCGTGGACCGGCAGCCCGACGACAAAGCCTGCGACCGTCTCATCGGCGACAAGCCGCTGAAAGAATAAGGTGTCGATCGCGCGGTCACCGGTCGTCTGGTGCACACACAGCGGGCTGCAGATGATCCGTTCGGCGTCGCAGATCGCCACACCGATCCGCCGCCGACCGTAGTCGACGCCGGCCAGCCGTCCCGCGGGGAAGCCGTCGCTCATCGGCCAACCTCGTCGTGGTCGGCCGCGAAGCGGCCAGTTTTCAGAAAGGACTCGGTGGCCCGTTTGACCCGCTGGTCGCGGATCATGGCGGCATGGTGGACGGGCACGAGCAGGAAGTCGCCGGCACCCTCGAGCCTGGTCTCGTCGACGCGAACCACGGCGTCGTCGTCGCCGTCGAGCAACGGGCTGAAGCCCGAGCCATCGCCCCGGCCGCCGGCCACGATGCCAAACTCGCACGGGGGCACGGCGAGGAGGGGCTCGACCTGATGCCAATCGACGACGAGGTCGCGGGCAGCCCCTTCTGCGAATGCCGCGAGGACGCCCACGCCGCCGACCTGCCGGGCAAGGTCTGAGCCGCGGTTGGGAGGGCCAAGCATCACCACGCGATCGACGCGGGCGACGTCACCCGCGTCCGCGAGCGACATCCAGCGGCGGACCACGAGGTTGCCGAGGCTATGGCCGACGAAGCTGATGCGCGCCGTGGCGGGGAGGCCATCGACGACGGCGTCGAGCGATCGGCCATGGGCCTCGATCGGTGCGGCGGTGCTGGCGTAGCCGACGAGGAGCACGGTCGCGTCGAGTGTTTTTCGGAGGTGGTCGGCGATCGGTCGCATCGACGCCCGCCCCTCGCCGAGGCCGTGGAGCACGATCACGGTGGGGCCAGCCATCGGCGGAATCGTGCCGTCGGCGTCGAGTGCGGCGAACGCCGCGTGGCACTCTTCAACCGAGCCTTGGCAGAGAACAGCTTCGCGGGGATCGAGGATGCGGCAGCGTCCGTCGCGGGGACGCTCCTGGACCCGCCAGTCGTGACGGACGGCAACGTCGCTCCATTCGACCGCCTCCTGCGATCTGCGGAGCTTGGTGAGCCAGGTGGCCTCCCGCTCCGGCACTTCGTCGGCCGCGCCGCTGCGGACGAGCGTGACGAGCAGGATGGCCGCGATCAGAGGTACTCGGTCCATCCGCGTTTCTCGAGTTCGGCGACCACCTTGCGGACGCCCTCCTCGTGGCCGCGGTCGGCCACGAGCGTGGCATCGGGGGTGTGTACCACAAGGATATCCTTCAGCCCGAGCGTGACGACGAGATGGTCGTCTCCCGCGTGGACGATCGTGCCAGCCGACTCGATGCCAAGGTGGCGGCCGACGGAGGTGTTGCCCGCCTCGTCCTGCGGCCGCTGGCGGGCCACGGCTGACCAGCCGCCGAGGTCGTCCCAGCCGAAGGGGGCCTCGATCACGGCCACGTCGGTGGCGTGCTCCAGAACGGCGTAATCGATGGAAATTCCCTTGATCGCCGCGAACTGCTCGGCGAATACCCGGTCGCGGTCCGGGCCGTCCCAGGCGTCTGCGATCCGCCGCAGGTGTGCCATCGTCTCCGGCTGGCGGGTGTCGAGCGCGGCGATGATCGTAGACGCCTTCCAGACGAAGATGCCGGCGTTCCAGAGGTAGGTGCCGGCGGCGACGTACTCAGCCGCCACGCTGGCCGGTGGCTTTTCCTTGAACCTGGCCACCGCATGGGCTGGCGGTTCGCCCGGGGCGGCGGCGAGCGGTGCGCCCTGCTGGATGTAGCCAAAACTCTCGGCCGGATAGGTGGGCCGCACGCCGAAGGTGACCAGCCGGCCCGGAGCCTTATCCACCATGGCGGCCGCCTGCTGGATCGCGCGGCGGAAGTCGGCCACCGGACGGATGACGTGGTCGGAGGGCATCACCGCCATCGTCGCGTCGGGATCGCGGCGGGCGACGAGCAGCGCCGCCAAGCCGATGCAGGGGGCCGTGTCGCGCTTGCAGGGCTCGCCGACGAGGGCCGACTCCGGCAGGCCCGGCGTCTGCGCCCTGGCAGCGTCGAGCAGCCGCGCCGAAGTCACGATCATCGTCCGGTCAGGGGGCACGAGTCCTTCGAGACGCTCGACGGTGTCCTGCAGGAGCGTCTTCGTGCCCGCGAGCGGCAGGAGCTGCTTCGGGAGACCTGCCCGGCTCGCGGGCCAGAACCTCGTTCCCGATCCGCCGGCCATCACGACTGCATGCAGCATGGGTGGGCTCTCCTGGAGTTCGCCCGTGGTGCAGTGGGGCGGCTGTGATGGGTCAATGGCCGCGGACCCAGTTCCACAGCAGGAAGCAGAGGATGGGGAAGCCGCCGAAGATCACCCCGTAGGTGAACAGCGTCGTCCAGAGTTGTCGGGGCCAGCGTGCCATATTCTAGTCTACCTGGACGATCCTTCCCTGGATGACTTCGCCACGAGGTCGACGGGAATCTCGAGCGGCTCCTCCGCCGGCTCGCTCAGGCGACACTCGATCCGCACGCCCCACGGCAGCACCTCGGCCGCGGTGACGACAGCCTCCACGCCGTCGTACTCGGTCGAGACCTGAACGAGCGGCGTCGCGGCGAACGCGGGGCAGAATCCGACATGGGCGTGGGTCGCCTTGCCACCCGCCGGGATCGACAGCCGCACGTGGCCGGAGATGCAGTCGGTGCCTTCGACCGACTCATATCGCTCCAGCCGCTGCTGCAGCCGACCTGGCGGTTCCGGTGATCCATCCGGGGCATGGGAAGCCGGTGAAGGCGGTGTCACTGGCGGCTGCTCTTCCCGACGCGTGGGCGATGGCGTGCCATGGTCGGTCGGCACCCTCGACGGCTGGCCCTTGAGCTCGGGATTGCCCCGGGGATTGATCTGGGGCTCGGCTGCGGGGGGCCGCCGTCGGCCGCCTTCCACCCCGCTCCGCATGCGTGGGGGAGGCAGTACACCCACCGCGGCGGCCAGCGCGAGCGCCAGGACCGAGACCCAGTCACCGGATTTCGGCGGCAGCGCCACCGCCGCCACGCCGATCACGAGCCCGATCCGCGCCGCAATCGAACTGGCAAGATGAGTCCCGGCGCGACGGCCGGCGTCGGTGATGCCGAGGAGGACAAGGCCCCCGCCCAGCGTGATCCAGACGAGCCCCGGCTCAGCCGCAGTGAACCCACCTGCGAGACGCCGCGCCGCAAGCACGAGGCCACTCGTGGCGGCCGCTGCCGCCGCGAGGGCGGATGCCGACCGCACGAGTGGGGCTGTCATTGGCCCGGCTGGCGACCGACGAGTGACCGATCCCGGCAGCATGCCACCGGGCAGCGGAGTCAGTCGTCGGCCACCTGCCGGTAGGGTTGCCATTGTCAGCCGACAGCGGCGCCGGCCTTGGCGGCCTGGGCGAGTTTGGCGGCCTTGTCGGTGTTCTCCCACGAGAAGCCATCGCGGCCGAAGTGGCCGCCTGCGGCAGTCTTGCGGAAGATCGGCTTACGGAGTTCGAGGTACTCGATGATTCCCCGCGGCGTGAGCGGGAAGAACTCCCGCACCACCTCGCAGAGCCGCTCGTCGTCGACCTTGCCGGTGCCCTCGGTGTCCACGTTCACGCTCACCGGTTCGCTCACGCCGATGGCGTAGGCAAGCTGCACCTCGCAGCGGTCGGCCAAGCCGGCCGCGACGATGTTCTTGGCCACGTGGCGGGCCATGTAGGCAGCGCTGCGGTCGACCTTCGTCGGGTCCTTGCCGGAGAACGCACCGCCGCCGTGCCGGCCCCAACCGCCGTAGGTGTCGACGATGATCTTGCGGCCCGTGAGGCCACAGTCACCGTGAGGACCACCCACCACGAACCGCCCCGTGGGGTTGATGTGGTAGGTGATGTTCGAGGTATCGAGGTTCTTGGGCAGGAGTGGCTTGATGATCTTCTCGACGACGAACTTCCGGATGTCTTCGTTCGACACGTGCGGCGCGTGCTGCGTGGACACCACGATCGTGTCGAGGCGGACCGGCTTGTCGTCTTCGTACTCGACTGTCACCTGGCTCTTGGAGTCGGGCCGCAGCCAGTCCACCTCGCCCTTCTGTCGGGCCTCGGTGAGCCGGTTCAGGATCCGGTGCGAGAGGGCGATCGGCAGCGGCATGAGTTCCGGGGTCTCGTTGCAGGCGTAGCCGAACATCAAGCCCTGGTCGCCGGCACCGATGTCCTTTCCCGTCGTCTCGTCCTCGTTGACGCCCATGGCGATGTCGCCCGACTGCTTGCCGACCGCCACGAGGACGGAGCAGGTGTCGGCCGCGATCCCCATCTCATCATCGGTGTAGCCCACCTCGCGGATCACGTCGCGGACCACCTTCTGGTAGTCGATCGTGCCCTTCGAGGTGATCTCGCCGGCGATCACGGCGAGGCCCGTGGTCACCATGGTCTCGCAGGCGACGCGGCTCTTCGGGTCGAGTGCGAGATAGGCGTCGAGGACGCCGTCGGAGATTTGGTCGGCCAACTTGTCCGGATGGCCCATGCTGACCGATTCACTCGTGAACAGATACTTGCCTCGTGCCACGGCGGAAGCCTCGTGCTGAAGGGTGGGGGACGTTGAGAGCTGGCCGGCGGGGCCGGTCGCCTCGGTGCAGCATTATCGGGAATGCTGCACGCTCGGCAACCCGCGAGTCGTGTCATGCGGTTTCCTGGCGGGGTTGGCCGCGAACGGGCAGTCGGTCGAGGATCATCCGGGCGGTCGCGGCGACGGCCCCTCGCTGGGAGGCCACGAACCGACTGGCGTTGCCGCCGAGCCTGGCGGCCCAGACCGGGTCCTCGAGGCATCTGACGACGAAGGCGGTCAGCGCGGAGCCGTCAGCCACCACCACCGCCGCGTCGGCGTCGAGCAACCGGCGGACCTCGTCGCGGAAGTTGCGGGTGTTGGGCCCGAACGATACGGCCGCCCCGTAGGCCGCGGGTTCGAGCATGTTCTGCCCGCCGCGTTTGCCGTCGAGGCTGCCGCCCACGAAGGCGATGGCCGCGGTACCCCACCAGCAGCCGAGTTCGCCTGTGGTATCCACGAGGAGCGCGTGGCCTGCGGGCAGAGGCGTGGCATCCGTCAACTGGCTTCGGGCCGACCAGCCGACGTTGAGCCCGTCGAGCATCGCGGCAATGTCGGCCGTACGCTCGACGTGCCGTGGCACGATCACGAGTCGCAGTCGAGGATGCCGATCACGGAGGGCGAGGAACGTCTCGGTCGCGAGCCGCTCTTCGGGGTCCTGAGTGCTGCCGGCGAGGAACACCAGGTCGTCTGCCGCGAATCCCGCAAGCCGTCGCAGCTGCTCGACCTCAGGGGCGTGCCGGTCGCCCTTCACGCCGTCGAACTTCATCGATCCGGTGACGGTCACGTGGGGAGCGCCGAGGGCCGTGAACCGATCGGCATCGGCCTGCGATCGGGCGACCACGAGCGAGATCGACTCCAGCGTCCGCCGCACGAGCAGGCTGATCCTGGCGTAGCCCGCTGCGCTCCGCTCGCTCATTCGGCCGTTGGCGACGATGATCGGGATGCCGCGACGGCGGACGCGGGCCACGAGGTTGGGCCAGAGTTCGAGTTCGCCGAGCACGACGACATTGGGGCGGACGCGGTCGAGTACCCGGTCGATCGCCCAGGTGAAGTCGAGCGGGCAGGGAAAGGCGTGGTCGGCACCGAACCGTTTCGCCGCCACTTCGAGGCCGGTCGTCGTCGAACTCGAGATCATGCAGTCGAGCGGCGTTTCAGCCGCCGCCGCCTGCCGCCGTAGTTCCTCGGCCAGCACGGCGAGCAGCTGCGCCTCGCCGACGCTCACGCCATGGAGCCAGATCCGCGCGGCCCCGGCAGGCTTGGCGGCGACATCGATCGCGCCGGTGAATCGCACCCACGGAGCCGCCACCGGTCGCCCGCCGGAGAATCTCCGCCACACAACCCAAGGGAGGGCCAGCGTGGCGGCGAGGAGGTAGAGAATGTCCAGCAGCACAATGCGGCTCCGGTGCGGGGGGGCCGCAGGACACGGAGGATAAAGGAGCGGGCCGTGCGTGAGGAGTGTTTCCTGGGCAGGCGACGGCGGCATGCCCACGATCGAGCGCTACAGGCTGTAGAACTCCGCCCATTCCTTGCGCGGTGGGACTCCGGCCAGCAGATCGTTGGCCACCTCGTGGTTGGTGATCCGCCGCGTGGCAGGATCAAATGCGAGCTTCGCATTCACCCGCTGGGCGATTACCCCGAGGGCCATCGTCTGGCAGAGTGGCCCGGCCACGGCGAACGGCGACCGGCACTTTTCTTCACCCTTGCAGGCAAGGAGAAAGTTCGCGAAGTGGTTGGACGGGCTCTTCGGCACCTCGGGCAGTGTGGCGGCGACCTCACGGGCTTTCGACTCGGGGACGATGCGGAGCGTTTTGCCGTGCGAGCCCCCGACGAACGTGAGCCCCTCTCCGTAGATCACCTTGCCGGGCTGGAGCCGTCTCTCGCTTCGTGGTCCCGATGCGGCTGACGAGGCTTCGTCTCCAGGCTCGCCCGCTTCGTCGGGGAGCGGCGGCAGGTTGTCCGTGCCGTCGTACCAGGTGAGTTCCACTGGCGGCTTGGCTCCCCGGGCCGGGAAGCGAAACGCAAGCGTCGATGCCTGTGGGAAGATAAACGGGTTGTGCCCCTCGAGCTTCACTGCCTCCACCTCGGTTGGCAGGCCGAGATCGAGGAACTCGTGCGCCGTGTCGATCAGGTGCGCCCCCCAGTCGCCGAGGGCACCGTTGCCGAAGTCGAACCACGACCGCCAGTCCCCGTTGACGTAGCCCTTGTTGTAGTCGTGGAAGGCGGCCGTCGAGAGCCAGGCGTCCCAGTCGAGCGTCTCGGGAACGGGCTGCTTCGGGAGATAGCCCGAGACCTCCATGCCGTGCCAGCGGCGGGGGCTGTTCATGTGGGCCGTGATGCGGGTGACGTTCTTGATCACGCCGGCATCGACCCACTCCTTGAACTGGAAGTAGTTGGCCTCCGAGTGCCCCTGGTTGCCCATCTGCGTGGCGACCTTGTATTTCTCCGCCGCAGCCATCATCAGTTCAACCTGGCGGAAGCTGTGGGCCATCGGCTTCTCGCAGTAGACGTGCTTGCCCAGCGACATCGCCAGCATGGCGATGGGGAAGTGCGAGAAGTCGGGAACGGCCACGCTCACGGCGTCGATGTCGTTGCCAATGGCGTCGAACATGGCGCGGAAGTCGCGGAACTGCGGGACGTCAGGGAAGAGCTTGAGCACATCCTGCGTGTGAGTGGCCCCCATGTCGGTGTCGCAGAGGGCCACGACGGTCGCGAGGCCCGTGTCATGCAGGGCCTTCACGTCCTCCTTTCCGCGGTGGCCGATGCCACAGCACGCCAGCCGGACCTTGTCGCCGGAGCCGGCGGCCCGCGCGGCGCGGAGCGGGCCGAGCGTGCTCGAGCCGGCCGCGAGGCCAGCAACGGCTCCGGACAGAAACGAGCGGCGGCCGATCGACTCAGCCGTGGGTCCGCGACGGATGGATGCCATGCTGTGCTCCGGGGCGAATGCCAAGGGCTTTTGGGCGAGGTTCGAACGATGTGAGCCGGCCCGCGTCAGCCCGTCGCCACGCCGCTCGATTTACCGCAGCAGTTTTTGAACTTCTTGCCGCTCCCGCAGGGGCAAGGGTCGTTGCGGCCGACCTTGTGGCCCATGTTGCGGATTGGCTCGGCCGCGGCCACGTCGCCGCGCTGGTCGGGCAGTCCGCCAGCCATCTGCGAATCACCTGCGGGCTGCGGCAAGGTCGCCGACGACGCGTCGGCGTGGATCGCCGCCGTCTCGTGCCACGTGCTCCGCAGGGCATCCTCCTCGACCTGCTCGATCCGGTAGACGATGTCTACCACTCGCTCGTCGATCCCCTTCCACATCAGGTCGAACGTCCGCATGCCCTCGCGCTTGTACTCCACCTTCGGGTCGACCTGCGCGTAGCCGCGGAGGCCCACGCTGCTCCGCAGGTGGTCCATCGCGAGGAGGTGGTCCTTCCAGGCGTTGTCGAGGATCTGGAGGAGCACGGCCCGCTCCATCCGCCCCATCTCGTCCCGTGGGGCATCGCCACGGGCGTGCCGCTTCCGGCTGGCCTCGACGAGATTGGCCCGCAACTCTTCGAGGTCACTGGACGCCACGGCGTCTTCCGGCAGGGCGGGATCGAACCGGTCCCGTGCCCAAGCGAGCAGTCCCTCGCGGTCGAGGCGCCGCGAGCCGTCGGGCTGGCGGCCCGAGAAGTGCGCCAGGCCCACGAGCACCGGATACTCAATCTCCCGGTGGGCATAGACGTCGCGGGCGAGTTCGCACACTCGCTTCTTGAACGTCGCGGCGTCGAGCCCGCTCCGCTCGAGATCCGCGATGTCGTCGGCGGAGAGGCCAGAGCCGAAGCGCCACTCCGTCCAGCCAAGGGCGCTGCGGAGGCCGAAGTCGGGGGCCAGGAATCTGGCGCCATCGGAGAGGTCGATGCGGTGGACCGCCTCGCGAGCCCTGTCCTGGAGCCATTCGGCCACCCCGTCACGGCCGACCTTCTTGAGGTCGCGGTCGCTCACCGAGAGCTTCCAGCGGGCGTTGGCGAACGTCGCCAGAGCGCCCCAGTTCCACTCGCTTTCATCCTCACCAGCCGGCAGGTTCTCCTCGACCGCCTCGTAGATCTGCCCTTCAGCGTTGCGAACCGCCTCCTGCACGGCCACCCGCTCCGCCTCCTCGGGCGTCATGCCCCGGTAGTCGGCGGCATCAAGTTCGCACGAGAACTGGCTACCGACCCACGTGGCGTAGGTCTGGCAGCCGTAGTCCTTATCGAGGAAAGTGCCGATGTTCTGGTCGATCTGTCGGTCGACCATCTCCAGGATCATGTCACAGCAGTCCGCGTCGCCGTCGATCTGATCGAGGATCTTCTGGCGGAAGCCATAGACGCGTTTTCGCTGCTCGTCCATCACCTCGTCGTATTCGAGGAGGTTCTTGCGGACCTCGAAGTTCCGCTCCTCGACCTTCTTCTGCGCGGCCTCGACACGGCGGGTCACCATCCGACTCTCGATCGCCTCTCCCTCCTGCATGCCCAGCCGCGTGAGCACATTCTTCACCCACTCACCGGCGAAGATTCGCATGAGGTCATCTTCAAGAGAAAGAAAGAACCGGCTCGAGCCGGGGTCGCCTTGGCGACCGCAGCGGCCGCGGAGTTGGAGGTCGATGCGCCGGGCCTCGTGACGCTCCGTGCCGATGATTTGCAGGCCACCCATCGAGCGAACGAGTTCACCTTCGGGCCGCATGTTCTCGCGGGTGGCGATCTCGGTGACGAGGGCTTCCCATTCCTCGCGTGGCACGTCGAGCCGCGTGGGGTATTTGTCTTGCAGTTTCGCCCAGACGAGCGTGTCGGGATTGCCACCGAGGATGATGTCGGTGCCGCGGCCGGCCATGTTGGTGGCGATCGTGACGGCGCCGAGCCGGCCCGCCTGTGAGACGATCTCGGCTTCCCGCTTGTGGTGTTTGGCGTTGAGGACCTGGTGATCGACGCCGCGCTTCTCGAGCAGCGCCGAGAGCCGTTCGCTCTTCTCGATCGAGACGGTGCCGACGAGCACCGGAAGCCCTTTCCGCTGGATCTCCTTGATCTTGGCCTTCGGGATCCCCTCGGTCGTTCGCTCCCCCTTGGGCTCGAACTCGATCTCGCCTTCGAGTTCCTTCGTGACCCGCCCAACCTTCCAGGTGCCATCGGTCAGGGCGACCGTGTCCCAGCGATTGATCCGCTCCACCTCATCGGCGACGGCGACCCACTTCTCCCGCTCCGTGCGGTAGATCACGTCGGGATGGTTGATCCGCTTCATGCCGCGGTTTGGCGGGATGGCGATCACGTCGAGTTTGTAGATCTTCCAGAACTCGGTCGCTTCGGTCATGGCGGTGCCCGTCATGCCGCCGACCTTCTTGTAGAGCTTGAAGAAATTCTGGAGCGTGACGGTGGCGAGCGTCTGTGATTCCTCCTTGATCCGCACTCCCTCCTTCGCCTCGACCGCTTGGTGGAGGCCGTCGGACCACTGGCGGCCAGGCATCAGGCGGCCCGTGAACTCGTCAACAATCACCACTTCCCCCTGCTGCACGACATAGTTCACGTCGCGCTTGTAGAGGAAGTGGGCCTTGAGCGAGTTGTCGATCAGGTGTGGCCACTCCATGTTGCCGGCGGTGTAAAAGCTCTCCACGCCGGCGAGTTTCTCCGCTAGTCGTACGCCCTCCTCGGTGAGGGCGACGGTGTGCTCCTTCTCCTTGACTTCAAAATGCTCGTCGGCCTTGAGTTGGCGGGCGATCTGATCGGCCTTGGCGTATTTGGAGACGTCGTCGTGGGCGGGGCCGGAGATGATCAGTGGCGTCCGCGCTTCGTCGATGAGGATGTTGTCCACCTCGTCGACGATCGCGAAGTTGAGCGGGCCCTGGGCCTGCTGCATGTGCTTGGCGAAGCGGTCGTCATCTCGCGCCGCCGTCCGCATGTTGTCGCGGAGGTAGTCGAAACCGAACTCGTTGTTGGTGCCGTAGGTGATGTCGCGGGCATAGGAGTTTTGCCGCTCGCCCGATTCCATGCCCGACTGGATGGCGCCGACGGTGAGCCCGAGGCCAATGTAGAGCGGCCCCATCCATTCCATGTCGCGGCGGGCGAGGTAGTCGTTGACGGTCACGACGTGCACCCCCTTACCTTCCAGAGCGTTAAGGTAGGCCGGGAGCGTCGCCACGAGCGTCTTGCCCTCGCCCGTGATCATTTCGGCGATCGCGCCCGAGTGGAGCACCATCCCGCCGATGAGTTGCACGTCGTAGTGCCGCATCCCCAGGAACCGTCGCCCACCTTCACGGCAGACGGCGAACGCCTCGACGAGGATGTCGTCGAGCGTCTCGCCGGCGGCGATCCGCCTGCGGAACTCGGCGGTCTGGCCGCGGAGTTCGGCGTCGCTCATTGCCTCGTAGGTGGGTTCAAGCGAGTTGATCGCTTCAATCTTGGGATCGAGCCGCCGGAGGTAGCGGGCGTTCGACGAGCCGAAGAGTCCCGTGAGAAAACCTTCCAGGCGGCCGCCGACTCCGGCGGCACCGTTGGAGACTGCATCCCAGAGGCGTTCGAGGGTTTCCATAGATGAGGAGTCGTGTGGGCCGGGGGCTGGTCCGGCCGGGGCGGGGCACGGGCCGGCGGCGGTGGGCCACCGGGATCCGAAAAACGCGGGCAACCCACGATTCTCGCGGGGAAGCCACTCAGTGGTCAAGGCGACCGGCTACGGCCCCAGTCACTCACTCGACGGGGTGCCCGCGATCGGGCCCAAGATCGACGGCCGCCGAACGTGGCGGCAGGAACCAGCCCAGGGGCGTGCGTCTGACGCGGGCTTCGCCGCGGGAGAATCGTTCCCACGCCTCGGCATAACTGAGGTCCTCGCGTTTGGCGAGCCTCAGGCCGGAGTAGCCGGCAAACGACGCCAGCAGGACACGAAAGGGAGTCATGGCCTGCGAGAGGTCGACCGTCATCGCGATCCGACGCAGTGCGTCGGTTTCCCGTCCCCAGGTGGACGCGTAGGCAGACAATCCGGCATCCAGCGCATCGCGATGGTCATGGAGGCACCGGGCCAGCACCGTCGCACCCTCCATGGCCGCATTCACTCCCTGTCCGACAGGAGGCACCGGTGCGCCGGCATCCCCGAGGAGCGCCACCCGGCCGGAGACGAGCGAAGAGCAGCGTTTGGTTTTGCCGGTCGGCAGACACTGGCGGTGGCTGAAGTCCTCGACCATGGCCTGTGAAGCGAAATGCCGCAGCAGCGGATGCGCCTGGTCAAGAAAACGACGGGCATCCTCGCTTGAGCCAAATCGCATGGGTCCGTTGAATCCGATCTGGCAGAACCACCGGGGGTCGGCGGGGCCGGCCGGGCCGTTGATCGCCCCAGCCACGGCCATCACGGGCTGCACCGCCAGCACGTAGAGATACTGCGGATCCAGCTCATCAAGATGCTGATCCAGGTGCAGCATGAGGGAGTGGTTGCCCAGATCGGCACCCTCGACCGAAAAGCCGCTCGAGTGATCGGCGATGGCCCGCCGCACGCCGCTGCCACCGCCGTCACACCCCACGACCAGATCAAACCGCCGCAGTTCGCCAGGGGCGTCGCTCCGTGAAGCGATGCGGAGCCCTGGCTGGCCCGCATCGACGAGGGTCGCCTCCGCGCCGAAATGCAGGGTGACGGAACTCGCATGCCTCTCCCGCAGGTGGGCCTGCAGGCAGCGGCAGATGTCACCGCGGCTCCCCGTCCAACCCCTGCCGTGGTAACGCTCCTCAGCGTAGCCAGCCCCAAGTCGACGGAGCAAGGGATGAGGGGCAATCTTCAGCCCCTTGAAGTGAATGAGCTCGGCATCAAAACGGTCGGTGATGTCGATATGCCGTGCCGCACGGAGGCCGTGGCCGGTGATGTCGATCGTGTAGCTACGGTCGGGGTTGTAGGTTTCAACGCTGAAGTGGTCTTCCGCGCGATCGAAAACTGAGACCTCGAACCCACCCTGCTGGGCCAAGGCCGCAGCGAACGTCAAGCCAGCAGGCCCGGCACCAACGACACCTACCGAAATTGTCATGCCATGTCTCCGTTGAGGTGCCCAGCGGGCGGATCGTATCGTGCCACGTTCGCGCCGGCCAGTTGTGGAAGTTCCGTGACACGCCATATCCTTGTCTCCTGCAGCCGCAAGGATTGAAACCGCGGCCTGCACGCGTGTCTCCGCACTCCTCCGCAGGTGTCACCCCATGATTACTTCGAAGGCCTACGCCGCCTTTTCAGCCACCAAGCCACTTCGGCCCTTTCGCCTTGAGCGACGCGACCCTCGGCCGGACGACATCGTCATCGAGATCGCCTATTGCGGCATCTGCCACTCCGATATCCATACCGCCCGAGGTGAATGGGGGCCAACCGCCTACCCGTGCGTGCCGGGGCATGAGATCGTCGGCACGGTCGTCGCTGCAGGCAAAAAGGTCCGCGGCTTCAAACTCGGAGACCTTGCTGGCGTCGGCTGCCTGGTGGATTCCTGCGGCACGTGCAAGCCGTGCCGGGCCAGCGAGGAGCAGTTCTGCCAGAAGCACATTTCGTTCACGTACAACAGCACCGAGCAGGACGGCACGACGCCCACTCAAGGCGGCTACTCCACCCACATCGTCGTCAGGGAGAAGTACGCCTTTCGGATCAAGAAAGGCGTCCCCTTGGCCCGTGTCGCGCCGCTCTTATGCGCCGGCATCACCACCTATTCGCCGCTCAAGCGGCACAAGATCGCCAAGGGGCACCGCGTCGGCGTGGTTGGGCTCGGCGGTCTCGGCCATATGGCGGTGAAGCTCGCGCGGGCGATGGGGGCACACGTCACGGTGTTCAGCACGTCTCCCGGCAAAGAGCGAGACGCCAAGAAGCTCGGTGCCAACGACTTCGTGCTCAGCACGAAACCCGAGAGTTTTGGGCCGCTGACGGGCACCCTCGATTTCATCATCGACACCGTGTCGGCGAAGCACGACTTCACTCCGTATCTCATGGCCCTCAAGAATGACGCCACCATGGTCCTCGTTGGTGCCTCGCCTGATGCGAGCGAAGTGGTTGCTTCCGCGCTCATCATGGGCCGCAAACGGCTCGCTGGATCTCTGATCGGTGGAGTGCGGGAGACGCAGGAGATGCTCGATTTCTGCTTCCGCAAGAAGATCTATTGCGACATCGAGCTGATCCCGGCGTCAAAGATCAACGAGGCCTACGAGCGAACGATCAAGGGCGACGTAAAGTATCGTTTCGTGATCGACGCCGCGACGTTCTAATCCAGGTCAGCCGCGAAGCCCCAGCCTCGGCCGCCGCCCCCGATAACCCGCCTCATGTCGTCCACCGAAATCCAGCATTCCGAGTCCACCCGGCCGCCACTCGGTGTTGGTCGCGATGTGACCGGTCGGCTCGTTTTCCTTGGCACCGGCACGAGCACCGGGGTGCCGCTCGTCGGCTGCGGCTGCGAGACGTGCACCAGCGGCGATTCACGGGACGTGCGGACCCGGACGAGCGTCCTCCTCGGTCTTCCGGGCGGGCATCTGCTGATCGACACCACGCCCGACCTCCGGAACCAGTTGCTTCGCGAACGGATCGGTCGGGTTGATGCCGTCCTCTACACGCACGATCACGTGGACCACGTCTACGGCCTTGATGACCTCCGGCCGCTCTGTTTTGCGACCGGTCGGTCGATTCCGCTGTATTGCGAGGAGCGGGTCGAGAACCGGATCCGCAAGGCCTTCGACTATGCCTTCGCGGCTGGCCCGCCCCTCGGCGGCGGCGTGCCCAAGGTGACCTTCGAAAGGATCTCGGCGACTCCGTTCGAAGTCTTGGGCAGCCGCATCACTCCGCTGCGGCTGCGGCACGGAGTGTTTGACGTGCTCGGCTTCCGGGTCGGAAACGTCGCCTACTGCACCGACACAAACGGTATTCCGGACGAAACCTGGCCGCTGCTGGAGGGGCTCGACGTCCTCGTGCTCGACTGCCTACGGGCCAATCGGCATCCGACGCACTTCAGCATCGATGAGGCATTGGCGGCTGCGGCCCAGGTGGGAGCGCGGCGGACGCTCTTTGTCCACATGGCCCACGACATCCGGCACGCTGAGATCGCAGCGACACTCCCGCCGGGCGTGGAACTGGCGGTCGACGGGCTGGAAGTGCCGCTCGCGTAAGAGCGGTCACACGTGATCCCGCGGCTCTCCCCCGTAGCACAGGTTTTCAACCTGTGTGTCTTCACGTTTCGCAGTGGGCTCGGGGCTGCCCATGCCCATCGCCGGATGCTCACTCCGGGCATCCTGCCCTCCGTTCGCTCGATGCTTTCTCCGCTTCGCCATCGTGGCTCCGCGGAGAAAGCAACGCCGGCTCCCGGGCACGGGCAGCCCCTCGCTGCTGCCCCGTAGCACAGGTTGTCAACCTGTGTGCTTTCCACGAGCGGCGGTCACTCTGCGCCAGCTTTGGCGCGGTCGATCAGGAAGTCGACGAGTTCCTGGCATCGAAAAAAACCTTCCCACATCGAGTGCCCCTGGCCTTCGGCGACGACAAGCGTGACAAGGTTGCCCCGGCCGGCCGCCTCGTAGCGGTGCTTGAGCCTTGCTGAGTTGGGCTCGAGCGGCACGACCTTGTCGTCGTCGCCGTGGATAATCCAGAACGGCACGCCGGCCTTCGCGGCCACGTCGATCCGCTCGATCGGACAGAGTGCGTCAGCCTGGGCCGCGAGATCCTCCGGCGAGAGTCCGTAGGCCGGCGCCGCCTTGTCGATCCCGGGGTAGGTTCGCCAGTCGTACACGGGATAGATGCAGCCTACGCCCGCGGTGAGTTCTGGATGGGCGATTGCCCACGAACTGGCCCACAGGCCGCCGCGGCTGCGGCCCAGAAACGCCGGCTTGGTCGCGTAGCCGCGGCGGACCATCTCGGCGTGGAGCGCCTCCATCGCCTTCATGCCCACGGGGCTGCCGTACGACTCGCCGGTGTCGATGCCCGCGACCGCGACCCCTGCCGCCGTGAACCGCTCGTGCATCCACTTCTCCGCGTCGTCGGGATACGCGGGCAGCGTCGGGCCATAGAGGATCCAGGGCTTCGGCCCGTTCGGCACGGCATCAGCGGCCGGCGTGAACACGAAGGCAGCCTTCCCTTCGACCGCAAACACCTCGCCTGGCACGACGAGTGTCTTCGTCGACTCCGCGGCGACGAGTGTCGCGGTCCAGAAGGAGGCGAGCAGCAGGGCCGGAATCAGTGGAAGACACATCGAAAGGCTCCTGGGCAGGTGGGCGGCGGGACGGGACGGCCGCCCGTGACGTCGTCATTCGGCAGGTTCATGAGACAGCGCGGCGAATCGCTCGAGCAGCGTCGCGGCCGCACGGCTGTCGATGGCGTGCTCGGCGAGGCCGCGGGCTGCGGGCTTGTCGGGGGCCCGGCCAGCGGCCCAGAGGACGGCCGCCGCGTTGAGCACCACGACATCGCGGCGCGGCCCCCGGCCACCGCCGAGGACGTCGCGGATCGCCGCTGCGCTCTCCTCTGGGCCCGACACCTCCAGATCGGCCAGCGCCCGCGGCGTCGCCGTGGCCATTCCGAAGTCTTCCGGCGTCCATCGCGCGTGGGTTGTGGTGGCCGACGTCACGTCGATCACGTCGGTGGGCCCGAAGAGGCTCACCTCGTCGAATGCCCTTCCTGCTGCGTCATCGTCGTCCACATGGCCGGAGACGACGATCGCCCGCGCGGCGCCGAGGAGCCGGGCCGCCTCCGCCATCGGCTCGCGGGCCGCGGGCCGACCCACGCCGATCACCTGCACCGATGCACCCGCGGGATTGCAGAGGGGGCCTACGAGGTTGAAGACGGTGGGCCGTCCGAGCGAGCGGCGGAGCGGGCCAACGCGGGCCATCGCTGGATGATGCACAGGCGCCATGCAGAAGCAAAGCCCGACGTCGGTGAGGCAGCGGCCGCTCACCTCGGGCGGCGCATCGACCTTCACACCGAGCCGCTCGAGCACGTCGGCGGAACCGGTGCGGCTGGAGACGGCGCGGTTGCCGTGCTTGGCGACGGGCTGGCCAGCGGCAGCGACCACGATGCCGGCCGCGGTCGAGATGTTGAACGAGCCCGACCCGTCGCCGCCAGTGCCGCAGGTGTCGGCCACAAGGCCGCCGCGCCGCGGCACGGAAAGCATTCGCTCCCGGAGGGCCGAGGCGACGCCGGCGATCTCACCGGCCGATTCGCCGAGGTCGGCCAGTGCCAGCAGCCAGCCGCCAAAGGCGTCGAGATCGACCGTATCCGCGAGCACCGCATCAACCAATTCGCGAACGTCGCCCGGCGGTCGGCGGCTGCTCCGGCGGAGTTCCTCGGTCCAGCCCGCGACGTCGATGCGGCGCGAGCCGGACGGTGTGGCTGCTGGATCGCTCATGGGAAACCGAGGCCGGCCGACCTCGTGGAACGCAGTTTGGGTACGATTGTCGCCAGACCGCCCCACGGCGGCCGATGAACACGCCACAGCCTACCCGACGCCCCGACTCCCCGACGCACCAACTCCCCCACGCCCAAGGAGCACCGCTGCAGTGCCGCCGACCACGCCCCGCAAGGTCATCATTGACTGCGATCCCGGGATCGACGACGCCGCGGCGCTCGCGATGGCACTGTTCGACCCCCGGCTGGAGGTGGTGGCTGTCACGGCGGTGGGCGGGAGCGTGGGGCCCGAGCAGGCGACGTCCAACGTCCAGTCGGTGGTGTCATTTCTCGATCCGCCGCGGCTGCCCCGCCTCGGCGTCGCCCCCAGTGACACGGCGACCTTCGAGACGCCCCACGGCTTGCACGGGGCCGACGGGCTCGGTGGGGCCGAACTCCCCCGGGTGCAACTCCACGGTGGGCATCAGTCGGAGAAGGTGATCTGGGAGTGCATCAAGGCCCATCCTCGCGAGATCACGATTCTCGCTCTCGGTCCGCTCAGCAACGTGGCGCGGGTGTTCAAGCGGGATCCGTCGATCGTCGAACTCGTGGCTGGCCTCGTGATTTCCGGGGGTACGGCGCACGCCTCGGGCAATGCGTCGGCCGTGTCTGATTTCAACTTCCTCGCCGACCCGCAGGCGGCGCGGCTCGTGATCCGCGAGCCGGTGAAGAAGACGCTCGTGCCGCTGGAGACGACGTCGCAGGTGCTGCTTGGCTTCGAGTTCCTCGACCAGCTACCCCGCGAGGTCTTCCGGGCGGGCCAACTGCTGCGGCGGATGCTCCCGCACGCCTTCCGCGCCCATCGCCAACTCCTCGGCAGCGAGGGGATCTGGCTGCACGACGTCGTCAGCCTCGTGGCCCTCACCAACCCCGAGCTCTTCGAGCGGACGACCGTGGCCGCCGACGTGGAGACCGCGGGCGATCTCACCGCCGGCATGCTCGTGGTCGATCGTCGTCAGACCAGTCCGTCGCGGCCGAACTGCGACCTACTCGTCGGCTGCGACGCGGCGGCCATTACCGACTGCATCCTCCGCAGCTTCGCCTCCGCCGCCGCCGCCACGTAGGTGCAGGTTGTCAACCTGCACATGCCGCGCACGGGGGGCTGCTTCACCGCAGGTTACCAACCTGCGGCTACGGTGACGGGCGCGGCCTTCACTCGAAGTCTTTTCGGCTCGCCACCTTCATTCGGATCGGCAGCCGTTCGCGGTTGCGGAAGATGGTTAGTTCTACAACGCTGTCGAGCGGCGTCATGCCCACCATGCTCATGAGGTGGTCGTCATCCTCGACCGGACGCCCCTCGTATTCCAGGATCACGTCGTCGGGGTGGATGCCCGCCACGTCTGCCGGCGCGCCCCGGGTGATCGTCTCCACGCGGGTGCCAACCGGACGCACCATGCCGAGGCGGTCGGCCTCGTGCTGCTCGAATTTCTTGTCGAGAGCCACGCCGAGATAGGCCCGTGGAACGGTGCCGTGCTCGATGAGTTGCTGGGCCACGAACATCACCATGGGGATGGGAATGGCGAACCCGATCCCCTCACTGCCGCCAGAGTTGCTGGCGATGCAGGTGTTGAGCCCCACCACCTCGCCGCGAAGGTTGACCAGCGGCCCGCCGCTGTTGCCGGGGTTGATCGCCGCGTCGGTCTGGATGAAGTCCTGAAACTTCACGTTGCCCTCGCCGAGTTCGAGGTCGCGGCGGCCCTTGGCCGACACGATGCCGAGCGTGACGGAATGCGAGAGGCCGAAAGGGCTGCCGATGGCGAGCACGGTGTCGCCGATCCGAATGGTGTCACCCTCCGCCAGCCGCGCCGGCTGGAGATCGTCTGCCTCGATGTCGAGTACGGCGATGTCGGTGCCCGGATCCGACCAGAGCCGAGTGGGGGTTAGTTCGCGGCCGTCATCGAGCCGGATCGTGATGTCTTCGAGCGTGGACCGATTGACGACGTGTCGGTTGGTGATGACCACCGTCAACCCGGCCATCTGGGCAATCACGCCGGAGCCGGCCTCGTTCTCGGTCGTCTTGCCGCTGCGCGGCCGCGCGAGGGGCTTGGTGGCGTCGATGTGCACAACGGCCGGCCGAAGCAGTTCGGTAAGCCGTCGCAGCTGCCGTCCCTGCGTCTCGAGCACCTCGGCGTCGCGGGCGGCCTGCTCGTAGAGCCGCTCCCGCTCGGCGGCCGGCATCCGGGGTGAACGCATTGGGTCGACCCGGCCGTCGCCGCGGACGACGGCCGGCCCGACCGGGGTCAGCGGGGGCTCGTCGCCCACCGCGACGGGGGGCAGCAGCAGCGCGGCGGCAGGCAGGAGAACGAGTGAACAGCGTAGGATCATGAAACCACCGCATAAGGCAGGAGGCCCGTGGGCTTCCGCAGCATATCCCGGTTTGGTTTCAGTTTTCCAGTTCGCTGCTCATCGTCTCCTCGCCGGCCTCCTCCTCACCGAAGCCGCGGTGGAAGGACGCCGACTCGCCCGACCGCTCGAGCTCCCGCTGGCAGTCGATGCACATCGTCGCATATGGTAGCGCATGGAGGCGTGCCATCGGGATCCGGCCGCCGCACACCTCGCACTGGCCATACTTGCCGATCTTCAATCGTTCGAGCGCGTTCTCGATATTGGCGAGTTCGCGGCTCTCGACCTCGGCAAGCTGCGAACTGATCTCGTCCTGCGCCGAATCGTAGGCCGCGTCGATCACGTCGCCCGGCGATTCGCTGCGGAGTTCCTTGAGCAGCGTGAGGTCACCGGCCAGCGCACTCCGCAACGCATCCCGCCGCTTGACGAGGATTGCCCGCAGATTGAGAAGCGAATCTTTGCGTGCCATGGTTGCCATTCCTTGCCCCGGAGGGGCGTTGCCGAACCGGCCGGATTCCCCCGGCCGCAGCCAATACTACGGGGCTTGGGGAAGGATAGTTCACGCTGGGGAAATCGGCACGACTGGGAGGGTAAATACAGCGAAACGCGGTTTTGACGCTCGGCGGAAGCGGGGGAAAGTTTTACGGCTGCTTCACTGGGGTCGCCGGTGTGATCGGAAGCTGGACCTCGGCATATTGAAAGACTCCCGGCACGAAGGGGCTGTTGTAGGCCAGCGTCCGCGGCGGGCCGGCGGCGGCCCACTCGGGGTGCGCGCCGAGCCAGGTCTCGAGTTTTGCCGTGAATTCGGCGAGCCGCTCCTCGCGGTAGGAACCGCGGACGCCGAGCGAGATGACGGTGGTCTCGGGAACGTCCTCCACGACCACGTTCGGGTCGTCCGGATCGGGGCCAGGTGTGCCGGTGGCGGCGGACCCGTAGAGGAAGGCCATCGACTCGGTCCGTGGGGCTGCCCGACCGCCATCGGCCACGGCCATTTCCATCTCCACGGGTGCCGTCATCGCGATCTCATTCCGCTTGATGTGGCGGAAGAGCTTCATGAACGAGCCGTCGTTGCCGGGGCCGCCGGAGCGGACGCGGGCCAGGCGGTGGGCGGGATAGGTCTTGGTGATCACCTCGCCGACGGGGCCGGGGCCCGGAAAGCCCTCGGGGAGTTTGGCCTCAGAGATCATCATCGGCGTGCGCACGGCGTCCTCCGCGAAGGCGGTCAAAGAGAGGGCGAGGGTGACAGCGGCGAGCGGCAACACGAATCGCATGGAAAGGCTCCTCCGAGGGGAATCATAGAACGGGCCGCCGGGGGTTGCCCAGAAAGCCCGACGCCGGTGCACCGCAGGTTACCAACCTGCGGCTACGTGGAGAGATGCGTTACCTGCCGCCAGGTGGCCAGGACGTCGCCGCGGGTCGTCATCGCCCCGCCGATCGCGAGGCGGATGGCGAGACGGCCTCCGATGCGGGCATGCGTCAGGAACACCTGCCCTGTGGCGTTGACGCGGTCGAGCAGGGACCGCGTGGCGTCGTCGCCGGCCCGGAGCGCGAAGCAGACGAGCGAGAGGTTCGGCGGGAGGAGGAGGTCGAACCGGGGATCGGCCGCAACCAGGTTTGCAAACTCGCCCGCCCAGGCGACGTGGCGACGGATGTGGTCGCGGAGGGCCTCGGCGCCGAGCATCCGCAGCGTCATCCAGAGTTTGAGGCCGCGGAACCGGCGGCCGAGCGGTACCTGCCAGTCGCAGTAGTCAATCACGCTGCCGGTGTCGCTCGCCCGGTTTCGGAGGTAGTCGGGCTTCATGGAAAGGGCGGCGATGAGGGCCGCCCGGTCGGCCACCCAGAGCGCGTGGCAGTCAAAGTTTACGAGCAGCCACTTGTGCGGGTTGAAGCCCCAGCTGTCGGCTGATTCGGCACCGGCCACGAGCGGCCCGCGAAACTCGGGGCAGATCGCCGCCGCACCCGCCCACGCGGCATCGACGTGCAACCACGCGGCATGCCTCGCGGCGACCGCCGCGATGTCGTCCACCGGGTCGATGGCGCCTGAGGCCGTCGTACCCACCGTCGCGGCCACGAAGAACGGGCGCCGGCCCGCGGCGGCGTCGGCAGCCATCGCGGAGGTGAGCGCGGCGACGTCCATCCGCCCGGTGGCATCGACGGGAATCCTTCGCAGCCAGTCACGGCCGATACCGACGATCCCGGCCGCCTTCTCCACGCTCGAATGGGCATCGACACTCGCGTAGGCCACGAGCGGGCGGTCGTGCTGCGCGAGGCCCGCGCGATTGGTGGCGAGCGCCGTCGCCCGCTCGCGGGCCGCGACCAGAGCCACGAGCACGCCGCTCGACGCGGAATCCTGGAGCACGCCGCCGCCCGTGCCGCTGCTCGCGAACCGCTCGGGCAGGCCGAGCAGGTCACGGAGCCAGTCGAGGACGTGCGTCTCCAGTTCCGTGCAGGCGGGCGACGTAGCCCAGAGCATGCCCTGCACGCCGAGCCCGGCGGAGAGCAGCTCGCCGAGGATCGACGGCCCGCTGGAGCTGGCGGGGAAGTAGCCGAAGAAGGCGGGATGCTGCCAGTGCAGGAGCCCCGGCGCGATCACCCGGTCGAGGTCATGAAGCACATCGGCGAGCGACTCGGCCGCTTCGGGCGGCCGCGGTGGCAGGTGCGATCGCACGTCGCCCGGCGACACGGCAGGCGAGACCGGCCGCGATGCGAGCGACGCCCAGTAGTCGGCGATCCAGTCGACGACCGCGCGGCCTTCCTCGCGAAATCTCTCGGGATCGAAAACGGGCTGTTGTTCAGGCATGGGTGGCATTTAATGGTGTGCAGGTTGCCAACCTGTACCTACGGATGTGGTCATGCGACCTCAGGTTTTTAGACTGCGGTGCACGGGTTGCAAACCTGTGCTACAAGTCGCCGTGGGCGGTGATCACGAGCCGCCTTGGGCCGCCGCGGTCACGGTGCTCGCAGAGATAGATGCCCTGCCAGGTGCCCAGCCGCAGCTGGCCAGCGGCGATCGGGATCGTCAGCGAACTGCCGATCATCGAGCACTTCACATGCGCCGGCATGTCATCGGGACCTTCGCAGGTGTGTACGTAGGGGAGGTGCTCGGGGGCGATCGTATCAAACGCCATCTCCAGGTCGCGGGGCACGTCGGGGTCGGCGTTCTCGTTGATCGAGAGGCTGGCCGAGGCGTGCTGGATGAAGACGTGGAGCAGGCCGACGCGAAACGCCGGCATCTCGCGGAAGGCAGCCTCGACCTCGGGCGTGATCAGGTGGAAGCCGCGGCGTCGCGGGGCGAGCCGCAGATCGATCTGGAACCAGGGCATCAGTCGCCGCTCCGGAAGCACCAGAGGATGCCGTCGTCGGACGCGAGCACCATGCGACCCGCGGCCACGGCAGCGCCGGCACCAAACCCGCCGCCGGCGTCAAACTCCCATGCTGGCTCGCCGCTGGCAGCATCGAGGGCCGCGATCCTGCCTGCCGCATCGGCGATCATCGCGACGGATCGGGCCGGTGCCCCATTCGGGCCTGTGGCCACGATCACCGCAGGAGAAGCCTCGACACGGCCCCGCATCGGCCGCCGCCAGGCCCGCGAGCCATCGGCCGCGGCAAACGCCTCGACCGCCTTGCCACGGAAGCCGACGATCGCGAGCCCGTCGGCGATCGCCGCGCTCGAGCGATAGGACTGGCCTGCCGCGGCCGCCGCCGCCCGCCAGACTTCCTTGCTTGCCACCACGTCGATGGCGAAGAACACGCCCCCTTCCGTGCCGAAGAACACGCGGTCGCCAAGCACCGCCGGTGTTGTACCGGTCGGCCCGTCGATCGGCACCGCTGCCTGCTCAGCCCCAGTGAGGGCGTCGAGCACGTGCAACGTGCCGTCGCAGCCGGCGAGCAACACCCGGTCCCCCGCGGAGGTTCTGGCGACGGTCGGTGAGCAGCGGATCTGGTCGGCGATCGCATGCTTCCAGAGCAGCGTTCCATCGGCGAGCGCCAGGCACGAGAGCGACGCGTCCTGCGAGCCGACGAGCACGCGGGGGCCGTCGGCCGCTTCGAGGATCGTTGGTCCGCCCGAAATCTCTCCATTCGTTTCGTGCGTCCAGCGGAGATCACCGGTGGCGGCGTCAAAGGCCCGTACGAGGCCGCCGTCGTCGCCGACCACCACGAGCCGGGCGTCCCCGGCCGCGCCGATTGCCGCCGCCGACGTGAACCCTGCGTCCTTGGCCGCGAACGACCAGCGGTCGGTGCCGTCGGCAAGCGACACGGCCCGAAACGTGCCGTCGAGATCGCCGAGGTAGACCACGCCGTCGGCGACGACGGGCACCGCGCCAAATGCCGTGCCGTCGAACTCACGATGCCACGCCTCGACGAGCGGCAGCGCAAACGTGGCTGCCGACCGGCCGGTTCCCCCGAGGCAGCCCCGGGCCATTGGCCAGGCCTCGGCAGGGGCGACGTTGGGATCATTCCCGAGGGCGACGGTCGCGAAGACGATGGCGAGCAGGGCGGTGCCGACGGTGGTCATCGCGCCGCCTCGTAGAGCGCTGCCAGGTCGGTGGCCGCGACCGGCCGCGGATTGAAGCCACCGGTCCACTGGGAGGCAGCGGCAGCGGCGAGGGCGGAGACGTCCGGGGCGTCGATGCCGCATCCATGAAGCGAGGTCTGCAGCCGCGCCGTGGCGAGGAGCCCGGTCAGCCAGTCGGCGAGCGTGGTGCCAGCCTCGCTGGCGGTGGCCGCGATTCCTACGTCGGCGAGCAGGTTGGCATAGGCTGATCCGCAGGCCGCGGCGTTGAATCGCACGACGTGCGGCAGCATCACCCCCACGGCCTGCCCGTGGACCACGTGGTGGGCCGCGGTGAGCGGGTTGGCGAGCGCGTGGGCCGCGCCGAGCATGGCGTTCTCGATGGCGAAGCCGGCCAGCGCCGCGCCAAACTGCACCGCCGATCGAGCATCGATGCTGCCGCCGCCGCTGACCACGTGTGGCAGGTTGGCGGCGAGCAGCCGCCAGGCCTCGCGGGAGAATGTCCGCGAGGCGGGAGTAGCCGCGGTGCTGACGTGGCTTTCAACGGCGTGGGCGAGGGCATCGACACCGGTGAGCGCAGCGAGCGAGAGTGGCTGCGTGAGCGTGAGGTTGACGTCGAGGATCGCGACCCGAAAGGCGGCACGCGGGTCGCCGCAGGCCATCTTCATGCCCGTCTCATCGTCGGTGATCAGCGCAAACGACTGGGTCTCGCTTCCGGTACCGGCGGTTGTCGGCACCGCGATCGAGGGCAGCATCGGCCCGGTCGCCGTGCCGCGGCCGCGGTAGTCGCGCATCCGGCCGCCGCAGGAATGCAGGAAGTTGATCCCCTTGGCGCAGTCCATGGAACTGCCGCCGCCGAGGCCGACGAGCAGGTCGGGCCGGAACGCCCGCGCCAGCGCCGTGCCCGCCTCGACCTCCGATGACGATGGATTCTCGGTGAATGCCGAGAACACCTCGGTGGCGAGGCCTGCGTCGCAGAGCGACTCGATTCCGGCCGCGGTGTGCCCGCACTCCACGATACCGCGGTCGCTTGTGACCAGCGCCCGCGTCGCGCCGAGGTCACGGGCGATCTCGCCGAGTCGGCGGATCGCGCCCGGGCCGACCACGAGCCGCGTGGCCGCCGTGAAGCTGAACGTCAGGGGGTCGGGGGAAGACACGCGGACGCTCACCCCGCCGCCGCCGGCATCTGCAGGGCCCGCGACCGATAGAGGAAGTCGATGATGTTGCCCTCGTGCGGCTGCAGCCAGTCGAGCTTCGTGGTCGGGATGGCACCGAAGTTGAGCCGATCGATGTGCGTGCACTCCATGAGCCGGGAGCGGAAGGCCGCGTCGTTCGTAAGCGCCGAGCAGACGAGTGTGGGGCCGATTGACTCGAGCATCCGCTCCTGTGGGCACTCGACCACGCTCACGAACGGAAACATGTATTCCGCCTTCGCGATCTCGGGCTCCGGAGTTGCGCAGTGGACGACGGTGGGTCGGAGCCAGCCGCAGCGTTCGCCCTCCACGAACCGGTCGCCATAGTCGCCGGTGGCGTGGGTGACGCCGGGGGCCTTCAGCCCGGCCTCGATCTGGCCCCAGATTGCCTTGGCGGCACCGGGAATCGTGAAGGCGGCGAGCTTCGCGTCGGGATCGTCCGGCAACTTTACCTCTGTCGGGCCGAGCCGCTCCGAGAGGGCCGCCGCGATGGCCCGGGTGTGCCGGCTGGCGTAGATCGCCGAGGCGTTGATGCAGCCGCGGCCACTGTTGATCGCCACGCTTTCGCACATCATGTCGAGATGGGCCGCCCAGTCGTCCACGCAATCGTCGCCGAGGATGATCTTCGAGAACCCGGGGCCGTGGACCTGCACGTCGGGATTGCTGCGATACTGCTCGACGGTCTTGGCGCTGCCGAAGATCATGCTGCGACGGCAGCCGGTGAGGACACCGGCGCCGACGTCGGTGGCCCCCGGATAGAGACCGATCGCCTCGGCGGGGATGCCGGCCTCGACCATCGCGGCGGCCATGCGATAGGGCGTCCAGGGTTCCTGGCTGCCCGGCTTCATCACGAGCCCCACGCCCAACGCGATCACCGGCAGCCAGAGCGTGTGCACGCCGGGCGAGTTGGAGGGGAGCACGAGGCCGAGCACGGGCGACTGTGCCTGATAGCTCACCGTCACGCCGCGATGCTCGGTGCCGTGGCCGCTCCAGAGAATCCGCGTGTCGAGGCCGCGGGAGAGGGCGTCGAGGATGCGGTCCATATTCGAGAGCACGAACATGTTCTTCTGCATGTTAGCGCGGCAGAGGCTCTCGGGCAGGCCCGTCGTCGCCGACTGCTGCTTCACAAAGTCGTCAGGCGACTGCTTCGTGTCGCCGACGGTGACGGTCCCGTTGGCGTAGAGATTACCCGCCGTCTGCAGTCGCTCGACGATCTCCTCGGGATCGATCGCCAGCAGGGCCTTGCGGGCCTGCGCCGCCTTCTGCAGGTCGCGGCCCACGATGGCGCCGCCCACCTGGCTCACCTCGGCGACGGGCTGGCCGGTGAGAAAGTGGACGAGCGTCTCGCGCTCGATCGACTCGTAGGGTTTGCCGAAACGCCAGGCTGGGAGATGCATGGGTGTGGACCTTGGCTGGGAGAGCACGTGGTTTGTCGTTGAGATTCTAGCCGATTCGCCCAACCCGGCTTCGGGGCTGCCCGTGCCGCTCGCCGGACGTTCGCGTCGGCCCTCCAGGCCTCCGCTCTCTGCATGTCCGCTTCGCTTCGCCATCCATGGCTTTGCTCGCTCCCATAGCCCGGCTCCACGGCACGGGCAGCCCCGAGCCTTGCCTCTAGAGAGCTATAGAACCGATTGCGGCGAGGCTTCGGGCTATCCGTTTTCCGAGAGCCGGCGTTGCTGACCAGCGCAGCCATGGATGGCGAAGCGCAGTCAGCATCGAGAGAGCGGAGCCCAGGATGGGCGCAGCGAACGTCCGGCGACGGGGAACGAGTAGCCCGAAGCCGGGTTGCGCGAACGCCCGGCGAACCTCGGCTTCGCCCACGCCGGGCTCCAGCGAAGCAAGGCAGGATGCCGAAGGCTTCGCGTGAACTCAGTACACGCCAACCGTCGTCGTGGCCGCGAGTTTCCGGAACGGGCGGACGCCGCTGATGCCGTCCCAGGGATACTTCGCGTAGGGCCGCTCGCGCTCGCCCTCGTCCCGCTCCAGGAAGCCGGGAATAAAGGTTTCCTTGGTGAGCGTTGTGAGGCGGACGCGGCCCGTGCCGCCGTAGGGGACGACGCGATCCGGGTCGTCGAAATCCACGACTTCGATCACGGCCCGCGGCTGCGGGGCGTAGTAGGCGATCGTGTAGCCGTCGGCGGGCGTCACGGGCCGCGATGCGGCCAGGCCCATCAGCGTGTTGCCGTAGGTGGGCGTCATGAAAGCGCCGTCGAGCAGTTCCTCAACCGCGAACCGCGTCCACTGCGGCGTGAACTCGGTGCCTCCCGAGAAGATGCCGGTGATCCCCACCTTGCCGAGCGTGGTGCCCTTCTTCTCGAGCGCCAGGGCGAGAGACTCGAGGAGTTTTGGCGTGGTGAACATGCAGCGGATCTCGTGACCCGCCTCAAGAACCGTGATCGCCTGATCGATGCAGTGCTGCTTGTAGGCCTCGAGGTGCTCCATCCAGCCCTTCTGGATCAGCTTGATCACCCAGCGGGGGTCGAGGTCGACGCAGAAGCAGATGCCGCCACGGTGCTGGGCGAGATGCTCGATCGAGAGCCGCAGCCGTCGCGGGCCCGAGGGGCCAAGCATCAGCCAGTTGGCGCCCCGCGGGAAATACTTCTCGGGAAGCGTGTCGCTGAACATCTCGTAGTCGGTGCGGAAGTCGCGAGAGTTGACCCGTGACTTCGGCACGCCCGTCGTGCCTCCCGTCTCAAAGACATAGATCGGCTGGTCGGCGAGCCCCTTCGGCACCCAGCGGCGAACCGGGCCTCCGCGGAGCCACTCGTCCTCGAAGGGTGGAAACTTCTTGAGGTCGTCGAAGCACTTCACGTCGGTGAGCGGATTGAACGGCAGGCTCTTCGCATACTCGAGCCAGAACGGGCAGCCGGTCGATTCGTGGAAGTGCCAGGCCATCATCTCGACGGTCTGGGCGTCGAGATTCGCACGGGCCTGCTTCACCGCCTCGTCGCTCGCGACTTCGAAGACCGGGGGCTTTTCCTGTGCGGATGCGGCACCTGGCATGGGCGGATTCCTGGAGGGGGGAGGGCGCCGCGACGGAGGGTGCGGCAGGTCGTAGACGATCAGCCGTCCGCAGGCGTTTCGGGCTGCGGCAGCGGTGTGCCGAGTTGTGCAAAGAGTTGGAGCACGCCATTGAAGTGGGCGAGGCGAGGGCCGTAGCGATCGATGAACTCCCCAAGGGCGTACTCGCTGTCGGAGAAGTCGTCGGCGTTGTCGGCGGCCTCCTGGGCGAGGCTCGACAGGAACTCGGTGTGCACCTTGGAGAGCGACTCCGCGGCATGGCGGCATGCCTTGGCGAGTTGTGGATTGGCCTCTTTCCAGGCCTTCAGTTCCGCCATTCGCTGTCGCTGCTGCTGCGACACCTGGTTGACCAGTTCGACGAGCAACTCGTTCGACCTGTGCTGCGACAGCACGAGGTCACGGAGCAATCGGTTCGTCTCGGCCAGATCACCGCTGACAGCCTGACGATTTCCCGCGGCGACCGTGCCGGCCGAGATGTCGAACTGGCTGAAGATCGGCGGAACGTCGCTCATGAATGTCCCATCCTGAGGGGATGCGGGGTCGTACGCTTCCGCACCAGACTCTTATCGTAGACGCACGAGGGCCTGTTTTCCACGGCTCGACCGCCGTCGCCGGCACCATCGGCAGGGTTTGCCCAGATTGGCAGCCGCTTCCGAGCCCTTGAATCAGCGGGTCGTCGGCCCGTTGGACTGCGGCTGTTCAAGTGGACGGCGGGGACGCCCGATGCATGGGAAGCCTCGCGCGGCGCCAGGGAAGGCGGTCGCGGCGGGGCGAGGGGGCGAGGCGGGCATGCAGCAGCAGGCGGAGCCAGGCGGCGACGGCGCGGTATTCGGGTTCCTCACGGCGGTCGATTCGCCGCTGCACGGACTGTTCGGCGGCTACCTCGTGGTCGACGCGGTCGGCCGGCCGCTGGAGTTTCACTGCACCGCACCGGTGAAGGTGAGCCGGGCGCAGCAGATCCTCTACGGCTCCACGCTCCACAGCCACCTTCACGGCCAGCAGATTGGCGGCGCGCTCCTCGCGGAGAGCAAGGCCTCGCCCACGATCGTGCTCACCGACCACGACGCGATGCTCCACGTCCGCCCGCACACGAAACTGCCGGTGGCGCTCGTCCGGCCGCTCGACGGCGAGTCGTTCGCGGCAGGGTTTGCGGTGGGCGAGTCGCACGTCACGACGCACGCTGGCGATCCCACCAACGAGGCCGCGATCCGCGATTGGCTCGCTACCTTGGCCCAGGCCGTCGATCTTCGTGAGCCCTTCGAGCGGATCCGCGCCGCGATCGAGGAGGCACAGCGGCACTGACGTTCTCAGCCGCTCTTCGGTGGCATGGAACGAACAGGCATGGCATGAACGACAAGCCCGTGAACGCGGTGCGATCGATTCGCGGTGCCGATCTGGCGATCGGGCCGTGCCGCGTCCTGCCGTGGGGTGATCTGCGGATTCCTCGGCCGCCTGCGTTGCGGCTGCCGGTCGCCGGAGCGCTGCCGGCGGTCATTCGCGTCGATCTCGGCTTCACGCGGCCGAAGGTGACGAGCTACCGGTTCGCGCCACCCGCCCAGGTGGCGGCACCGGCCGCGCCGCCTCGCGTGCTGCGGCCGGCTGAGCCCGCCGAGGTGGCCACGGTCGATGCCGCGCCACAGTCGGCGGCCGTGCGGCGGACGCGGATCGCGCCGCCGCGAGACGTGGTGAAGCTCTCCGAAAAGTTCTTCTACCTGCTCCAGCCCGACCTCGAGACGATGCTGCATGCGGGGAAGCTGGAGTTTCCGCGACAGCCGTTCCCGTTTCAGTTCGACGGCATGGCCTTTCTCATGCCGCGGCACTCCGCCGTGCTGGCTGATGAGATGGGTCTCGGCAAGTCGATGCAGGCGATCTCGTCGATCCGGCTGCTCGTGCGGAGTGGTGAGGCCCGTCGCGTGCTCGTCGTCTGCCCGAAGGGGCTCGTCTCCAACTGGGCCCGCGAGCTCGCCGACTGGGCGCCGGAACTCGTCGTGGCTGTGATCGAGGGTGACCAGCCGCGGCGGCGGTGGCAGTGGAGCCTGCCGGACGTGCCCGTCAAGCTCGCCAACTACGAGGTGCTCGTCCGCGACCGCGACCTTGTGGCCGAACTCGGCCTATCGTTTGACCTCGTGGTGCTCGACGAGGCCCAGCGGATCAAGAACCGCGCCAGCCAGACGAACCAATCAGTCCGCTCGCTCGACCGCCGCCGCTCGTGGGCGCTGACTGGCACGCCGATTGAGAATAGCGCCGACGACCTCGTCGGCCTGTTCGAGTTCGTGGCCCCCGGGCAGATCAGCGAGCGGATGACGCCGAAAGCGATGGGCACGGCGGTCTCCGACCACATCCTCCGGCGGACGAAAGACAAGGTGCTCAAGGACATGCCGCCGCGGCTCAACCGCGACGAGCGGATCGAGCTCACAGCCGAGCAGCGGGAAACCTACCGCCGGGCCGAGGAGGAGGGCGTGCTGCGGCTGGCCGACATGGGCCGCGAGGCCACGATCCAGCACGTCTTCGAACTCGTGCTTCGGCTCAAGCAGATCTGCAACTTCGATACCGCTACGGGCGAGAGTGCGAAGCTCGAATGCCTCCAGGCGGAACTGGAAGAGGTGCAGGCCAGCGGCCGCAAGGCCCTCGTCTTTAGCCAGTGGGTCGAGACACTCGGCCGGCTCGAGGGAAGCCTGAAACGGTTTGGGGCGCTGCAGTACCACGGCGGGATGTCAACGGTGGCCCGCGACCAGACGATTCAGCGGTTCAAGAACGAGAAGAAGCACTCGGTGCTGCTGCTGTCGTATGGGGCAGGGGCCGTGGGCCTGAACCTGCAGTTCTCGCAGTACGTGTTTCTCTTCGACCGCTGGTGGAATCCGGCCGTCGAGGACCAGGCGATCAACCGGGCTCACCGCATCGGCGCCGCCGGCGCGGTGACCGTCACACGGTTCCTCTCCGTGGACACGATCGAGGAGCGGATCGACGAGGTGCTCCGTCGCAAGCGGGATCTCTCCGAGACGATCCTCTCGCAGGCCGGCGAGCCCGCGTCGGCGGGGCTGACGGCGGACGACCTCTTCGCGCTCTTCAAGCTCGCGCCGCCCCGGCAACGGGCGGCGGCGTAACGATGCTGGACGGGCTCCCGCCTCCCGCTCGTCGCACAGGTTGTCAACCTGTGTCTGTGTCTTGGCTGTAGCACAGGTTGTCAACCTGTGTGCCTTCCTGGGCTACCTCCCGCTCGGGACTGCCCATGCCCGTCGCCGGACGTTCGCCTCGGGCATCCTGCCCTCAGCTCACTCGATGCCGCTCTCGCTTCGCCATCCTGGCTGCGCTCGACCAGCAACGCCGGCTCTCGGGCACGGGCAGCCCCTCGCTGCCTCTCGTAGCACAGGTTGTCAACCTGTGTGCCTCCCTGGGCTACCTCCCGCGCGGGGCTGCCCATGCCCGCACAAACCCCCGACAGCTGATTCGGTCAGGGCGCAGGTGCCTCGATCCGCAGCATGCCCTTCAGTTCGCGGAACTTCGCCGGCCCGATGCCCTCTACGTCGAGGAGATCGACAACGCGGCGGTAGGGCCGCCGCTCCATGATTCGGTTCGCGAGCGCCTCGCCCACGCCGGGGAGTCGCATGAGCTCGTTTCGTGAGGCAGTGTTGGGATCGAGCACGAAGTCCGCGGGTGGCGGCCCGGTGCCGTCGATCGCGTTGCGGAGTTCCCGCTCCTCCATGCGTTCGATCCGCCGCTCCGCAGGCATTTTTTCCCAGTCGGTGTGCGCCCAGATGCCGAGTCGTCGCGATGCGGCCTGGAGTTCCAGATCGGCGAGCCGTTCGCGATACTCGTCGCCGGAATCGCCCTTCGGCGTGCTCCGCGCCACGCCGAAGGCCCGGGCCAGGCCCTTCGAGACGAGCTGCTCGGCGAGGTCGCGGTCCTGCGCGTCGGTCACGAAGCCGTAGATCCGTTTGAAGCGGGCGTCGCCGCGGCCGTCCGCGAAGCTCGTGTGCAGCGTGAAGGGCTCGGCGAGTAGGCGCCGGGTCTCGGCCGTCGCCTCCGCCCCGAGTCGTTTCGCGAACTCGATCGACGCGGCGGTGTCGGATCCTGCTTCGGCGATCCCGAAATAGCGGCGCTGGCTCCGCAGCCGGCGGGCGTCGGTCTCGTCGTTCACGTGGTGTTCCAGGCAGTCGGCGCCGTAGAGACGCACGGTGTGCTCCTCGCCGGCCGGGGTGCAGACGCGAAAACTGTCGCCGTCGGCCCACTCCGCAGGCACCAGCGTGCAGCCCTCGATCACAACGATCGCGTCGGCGGCGGCCGCGGCGACAAGGATCGCGGCGCAGGCGACCGCGGGTCGCAGGTCTCTGGGGATCGTCACGGCGACTCCATCTTCAACTGGCTGTCCGGGAACAGTGGCTCCGAGTAGGGGTTGGCATCCATCACGGGAAAGTCCCGCCAGCCGGGTGCGTCGAAGTGCCACCACTCCGTGGCCAGCGGTAGAAAGCCCTCAGACCGCATCGCCTTCTGGAGCGTCTCGCGGTTGGCGAGCAGGTCACCATCCGTATCCATGAAGGCGAGGTGTGACCGCTCGCTGAACTCATCGAAAGCCGACGGCATGGGTCGTTCGCGGCCTGCTGCGTCAACGAGCGTGACATCCACGGCCGAGCCGCGGTTGTGCCGGGAGCCCTGCGCCGGGTCGGCCACGTATCGCGGGTCGGGCTTCACCTTCCAGAGGGCTTTTTGGATGGCGAGCGGCCGGTAGCCGTCGAATACCTTCAGGCCGAGTCCTTGCCCGCGAAGCGAGGCCTGCACGCGTGCGAGCCGTTCCGCGGCCGACCGCTCCAAGTAGATGGTGTTGGCGGGATAGAGCCGGATGCCGGTGACGTTGTCGGTGGTGGCATAGCGGTTGTCGATCACGAACGACGGGTCGATGTCGGCGAGATCGACGAGTTCGCAGCCCGGTGGCGGGGCCGCGGCTGTTCGTGAGCCACGGTGCGGAGGCCGCTCGGCGATCGCCGCCGCAAGGTCGCGGAGCATTGCAACCTGCTCGGTGCGGTGGCCGTGCTCCGCCTCGACGTTCACGTAGGGGATCTGCATCCGTCC
Organism: Candidatus Kuenenia stuttgartensis; assembly: GCA_945870505.1. GTDB lineage: Bacteria > Planctomycetota > Planctomycetia > Pirellulales > UBA1268 > QWPN01. The sequence continues at coordinate 39,218 of CAMBSN010000006.1, forward strand.
GCACCAGACCGAGAGCGACCCGTCGTCGTTCACGGTGACCTCGTTCTGGAGGATGACGGAATGGCCGCGAGCGGCGAGGGCGTCGAAGAGCCCTGGGTCGGTGACGAAGAAGAAGTCGTCGGCGTCGCCGCCGGGTCGGAGGTTGACCCTGGCGGCGTCGGCTGCGAGTGAACCGCCTGGGGCGTAGTTCGCCGCCGTGTAGCGGTCGGGCGTGTTGTTGTGGAGGGCCACGATCACGTCGACGTCGTCGATCGCGAGCGTCGAGAGCAGTTCGTCGGTGAACGCGGCCACGACGTCGTCGGCGGGCTGCGACCAGGTGGAAAGAGCCGCGAGCGTCGCCCGGCGACCGGCAGGCGTGAAAATGCGGTTGGGATCAATGCGATGCTCCGTGCTGCCGAGCCGGAATGCCACCTCGCGGTCGCCCGTGTGCCGCAGTTCGACGAGGCGTCCGCCAAGGTCGCGGAGCACATCGCCGGCGGCCTCAACCGCGGTCTCTTCGTCGTCGTGCACGCTCACGAAGGCCACCTTCAATGGCTCGGTGGTCGCCGGAAAAACGGTGGCGACAACGTCGATCCGCGCGTCACCGACGGCGAACGTGCGGGTGGTGGTGGCGTTGTCGGCAGTCGCCGATGGCATCAGCAGCATCAGTGCGGCCATTACCACGGGCACGGAAAGACTTTGTGAGGATGTCATAGTCCACTCATGGTATCGCCGCGCCGCCGCTCGCGGTCACCGGTAGCACAGGTTTTCAACCTGTGTGTCTCCCCGGTTCGCATTGGGCCTGCGGCCTTACGGCCGGTCGGCTTCCTGAACCGCAGGCAACGTCCGATGCGCTTCACCCCGTTGCTACACTCGCTTCATGGGCTGCAGCTATGAATATGACGTGCTCGTGATCGGGGCCGGCCATGCCGGGGTGGAGGCGGCCTGCGCGGCGGCCCGGCTCGGCGCGCGGACGGCCCTGCTGACGACCAACTGCGACACCGTTGGTCAGATGAGCTGCAATCCGGCGATCGGCGGCGTCGGCAAGGCACAGCTCGTCCGCGAGGTCGACGCCCTCGGCGGCGTGATGGCCCGGGCTATCGATGCCACCGGCATCCAGTATCGCGTGCTCAACCGCTCGAAGGGGCCGGCGATGCACGGGCCGCGGGCTCAGGCTGACAAGAAGCTCTATCAGATGGAGGCGAAGCGACTCGTTGAGGAGACGCCGAATCTCGACCTGCGGCAGGAGACCGTCGAAGAACTCCTCGTGGAGCCGCTCGGGGGCGACGGCGTGACCGCTCCCGCGTGGCGGGTGACGGGCGTGCGGGTTCGCGGCGACGCCGAGTATCGCGCAGCGGCGGTCGTGCTCACCACCGGCACGTTCCTTCAGGCGGTGATGCATACCGGCGAGGCGCAGACGACCGGCGGCAGGGCAGGGGAGGGCACCACGTCGGGGATCTCGGCGGCCCTCCATCGGCTCGGCGTCGTGGTCGACCGCTTCAAGACGGGCACGCCCTGTCGGCTGTCGGCGACGAGCATCGACTTTTCGCAGCTCGACGAGCAGCCGGGTGATCCCGAGCCGCAGCCGTTCTCGTTCCTGACCGACACGATCGACCGTGAGCAGATGGTCTGCTGGATCACGCGAACCACGCCCGAGATCCACGACCTCATCCGGGCCAATCTCCATCGCGCGCCGATGTTCACCGGCCAGATCGAGTCGCGGGGGCCGCGGTACTGCCCGAGCATCGAAGACAAGGTCGTTCGCTTCGCCGACAAGGAGAGTCACCAGCTCTTTCTCGAGCCCGAAGGGCGGCACACGCGGGAGATCTACGTCAACGGGATCTCCACGAGCCTGCCCCGCGATGTTCAGGACGCGATGGTGCGGATGGTGCCCGGCCTCGAGCGGGCCGTGATCATGCGGTATGGCTACGCCGTCGAATATGACTACTGCCCGCCTGATCAGCTCCTGGCCACGCTCGAGAGCAAGCGGTCCAGGGGCCTCTTTTTCGCGGGCCAGATCAACGGCACGACGGGCTATGAGGAGGCTGCGGCCCAGGGGCTCGTGGCGGGGGCCAACGCGGCGCTCGCGGCCGCCGGCCGCGAGCCGCTCGTGCTCGAACGCGAGGATTCCTACATCGGCGTTTTGATCGACGACCTCGTGACTCGCGGCGTGGATGAGCCCTACCGGATGTTCACCAGCCGCGCGGAGCATCGGCTGGCACTCCGGCACGACAACGCCGACCGCCGGCTCACGCCACGCGCCGCGCGGCACGGGCTCGCCGAGCCGCACCGCGTCGAGCGATTGGCCGCCAAGACGGCCGAGATCGAAGCCACCCTCGCGGCGCTCGCGGCCACCCGAGTGCAGGGCACGTCGCTCGCCGACCTGCTCAAGCGGCCGGAGTTCACCTGGACCCACGCGGTCGAGGCGGCGCCGACGCTGGCTGCCGTGTCGCGGGAGGCGGCGGTGCAGATCGAGAACGATATCCGCTACGCCGGCTATGTGGCCCTCGACCGGGAGCGGATCGAGCGGCAGCGAAAGCACTCCCAGCGGATGATTCCCGAGGGCTTCGACTACGGGAACGTGCGGCACCTCCGCGCCGAGGCCCGCGAGCAGTTGGCCCGCATCCGGCCACGGACGTTCGGCCAGGCGGGCCGCGTGAGCGGGATCACGCCGGCCGACCTCGCGCTCGTGCTCGTCCACCTCGAAGGCCGCCCGTAGCACAGGTTTTCAACCTGTGCCGTATTTCACCGCAGGTTGCCAACCTGCGGCTACGGGAGTGAGTAGCACAGGTTTTCAACCTGTGCCGTGTCTCGCCGCGGCCGTAGAGCCTGTGGCTACCATGTCAGGAATGAAAATCGTCCACATCACCGCCGGGGCCGGGGGCCGCATCTGCGGCACATGCCTGCACGACAACGCCCTCATCCGGTCGCTCCGTGGCCGCGGCTGCGATGCGATCCTCGTGCCGGCATTCGTGCCCACGACCACCGATGAGGAGAACGTCGCCGAGCAGACGGTCGTGATGGGGGGCGTGAACGTCTGGCTGCAGGAGAACGTGCCGCTGTTTCGGCACACGCCCACGTTCCTCGACGCCCCGCTCGATTCGCGGGCCCTGCTCGAATGGCTGTCGTCTCGCACCGGCGGCGCCCGGGCGACTGATCTTGGGCCGCTCACCGTCTCGACCCTCGAAGGGGAGCACGGCCGGCAGCGGAAGGAAGTCGCAAAGCTCGCCCGTTGGCTCGCCGGCGAGGCGCGGCCCGATGTCGTCCATCTCTCCAACGTTCTGCTCCTCGGTCTCGCACGGTCGATTCGCGATGCGACCGGGGCGCGGATCGTCTGCAGCCTCTCGGGCGAAGACGTGTTCATCGACGCGATTCCTGAGCCGCACCGTGCGCGGATCGGCGACCTGCTCCGCGAGCGGGCGGCCGACGTCGATCGGTTCGTGGCCTTCAATCGTTTCAACGCGGAGTTCATGGGCGGGCGGCTCGCGGTGCCGCTCGAACGCGTGGCGGTGATTCCCCACGGCGTTGATCTCGCCGCTTTTCCCGCCGAGCCGCCCGACCTCGCCGCCCGGCGGCGGGTCCGCGGTAGCAGGCTCGTCATTGGCTTCGTCGCCCGCGGCTGTCCGGAAAAGGGCCTCGACCAGCTCGTGCGGGCGCTGCCGCTCGTGGTGGCGCGGCACGATGTGGAGGTGATCGCGGCTGGCGCGACGATCGACACCGAACGCGATTACCTCGCCACGTGCCAGAAGCTTGCCCTCGACCTCGGCGTGGCCGACCGGTTTCGCTGGCTCGGCCAGATTGATCGGGCTGCGAAGCTCGACCTCCTCGCCTCGATCGACGTCTTCGCCCTGCCGACGCCCCGCGCCGAGGCGAAGGGCCTTTCCGCGATCGAGGCGCTGGCGGCCGGTGTGCCGGTCGTGGCCTCGAGCCACGGAGCATTTCCAGAGCTTCTCGCCGGCGAGCAGGCGGGCCTCCTGCACGCCCCGGGCGATCCCGCCGATCTCGCGCGGGCGATCACCGCGGTCCTCGACGACGACACGCTTGCCAGCCGCCTTGGTCGCCACGGCCATGCCCTCGCCCGCTCGCGGCATTCCGCCGACTCGATGGCGGCCGCCCACGAGTCGATGTACGCTTCGCTGGCACGCCCATGAAAACGTCTACCTCCACCACCGGCACGCTGCGAATCGGCGACCAGTGGAACGCGATCACGATCATCGCCCACTCGCAGACGCATCCGCTCAAGGCGATCTGCGAGTTCACGGAGAACGCGATCGATGCGGGTGCCATGCACGTGCGGATCTCCCGCCGCCGCTCGCAGGGCAAGACCTACCTGGAGGTCACCGATGATGGCCGTGGTGTGGCGTCTGACGAATCCGGCGAGCCCGACTTCGAGCGAATCGCCACGCACCTCTGTGACTCGATGAAGCGGCACCTCGACGCCGCCCAGCGGCGGGGCGTGCACGGCGAGTTTGGCATCGGACTGCTCTCCTTCTGGAGTCTCGGCGAGGAACTGCGGATGGTGTCGGGTGGCTCTGCCGGGCTTCGCGAACTGCGGCTCGTCCGCGGCGAGCGACGATACGAGATTCGTCCCGTCAAGAGTCGCCTGGTGACCGGCGGCACGCGCGTGATCGTCGGCCCGCTGCTCGAGGCGACGAAGAACCTCGTCACCGGTGAGAAGGTCGCCCGCTACCTCTCCGCCGAACTCCGCGACCGTATTCGTCGGTCAGGCGCCACGATCGAGGTGATCGACAGCGTCTCCCGCAAGCAACTCCCGGTGGTGCCCCGGGAGTTCGATGGTGACCGCCTGGAGATCCCGCGCCGCTATCCGACGCCGCTGGGCGACATCAACGTCGAGGTTTACGTCCGCGGCGAGCAGGCCACGGGCGAGCCCGGCATCGCCGTGTGCAAGGACGGCACCCGCGTTCTCAAGGACGTCACCGAACTGCTCCCCTTCCAGCACTCCCCCTGGACCGATCGGCGGCTGGAGGGACTCGTCGACTTCGAGCCGCTCACGCTTGCGCCCGGCACCCGCTCGGGCATCGTGCCGGATGCCGCGCTCGACGCGCTCGTTGAGGCCGCGGCCGCGATCGAGGAAGACATCCGCGAGGCGATGGCGTCTCGCGAGCAGGCCGAGGCCGAGCGGGCGAGCCGGCAGTTGCTCAAGCAGGTTCACAAGGCGTTTGCCTCGGCGCTGGCTGACCTTCCGGCGGAGGAGTATCTGTTTTTCGACATCCCGAAAGCGGCCCCGGCGCTGCAGGGCCGGCCCGGAGTGGCGGGCGACCTGCCGGCGGAGGGCGAGGGCCGTTCGCGAAAGGCCGGGAGTTCGAACCCGCGGCCGCTGCTCGCGGCCGACCCCGGGCCGCTTGCCGCGGTGCGGATCTCCCCGCGGACGCCGCGGCGGCAGCCGGGCGACTCCTGCCTCTTCTCGGCGACGGCCCGCGATGCCATGGACATTCCGCTCGCCGGGGGCGTGTTGTTCACGTGGCGGATCGTCGCGGGCTCGGCGGCGATCGCGACCAACGGCTCGTCGTGCCGCGTGGCCTCGTCATCGGCCGGCGTGGTGACCGTGGGCGTGATCGCGCGGCAGGGGGAGATCGAGGTCACCGATCAGGTCGAGCTGAAGTTCGTGGACGATCCGCTGGCCGACGCGGCCGGTGGCCGGGGCCTGCCCGGGTATCGGCTCGAGGCGGAGCACGGCCAGCCCTGGCGGAGCCGCTACGACACCGCGCGGAACGAGATCGTGATCAACTCGGCCCACCGCGACTTTCTCGCGAGCCGCACCGCGGCGGCGAGGCACCGCCGCTACATCGGCAAGCTCTACGCGAAGGAGGTCGTGCTCACGAACTTCCCGCACGAGTCGCCGGCCGAGGTGATGGAGCGGCTGATCGAGGTCACGCTCCGCACCGAAGACGCGCTCTGATCGACGGAGTTCGGCGCTCGGCGGCACAGATTGCCAACCTGTGCTACGACAGGCAATCGCCGCAGCAACACGTAGCCGCAGGTTGGCAACCTGCGGGAACTGAGGCACAGGTTGCCAACCTGTGCTACGACGTAGCCGCAGGTTGGCAACCTACGGAAAACAAGCCACAGGTTGAAAACCTGTGCTCCGGGTGCGCTACGAGTGGCCAGGCTTTGAGCCGTCGCCGGCGATCTCGGTGCCGTCTCGGCGCTCGGGGAAGGCGAGCGATGCCGCCACGCTGGCACCGATCAGGCCCACGATGATCAAGAGCGACACCGCCGGATGCACGAGATGCCCCTTGGCATGGGCATCCCAGCCCCCCTGGGTCGCGAGCCACTCGTTGTGGCGGGCCGCCTCGGCGATCATCTTGCAGCCCACGAACACGAGCACCGCCGAGAGGCCGTAGTTGAGGAATCGGAAGAGGTCCATCACGCCGGCCAGCAGGAAGTAGAGGGCCCGCAGGCCGAGGATTGCGAAGACGTTCGACGTGAAGGCGATGAACCGCATGTAGTGGGTGCCCGGCGAGACCACGCCGAGGATCGCCGGCACGCTGTCGACCGCGAATAAGACGTCGGTGCTCTCAACGACCAGCAGCACGAGAAACAGCGGCGTGGCCAGGAGTTTGCCGTTTTCGCGGACGAAGAACCGGTCGCCCGCCTGTTCCTTGGAAACGGGGATGAACCGGCGGAAGAAGCGGATCAACGCGTTCTCGCCCGGCTCGTGATCGCCGCCCCCGAAGGCGAGCTTGATGCCCGTGTAGACGAGGAAACCGCCGAACAGCCACATCACCCACTTGTAGCGCTCGACCAACTCGGCCCCGAGGAGCACGAACGTGAGCCGCATGATCACGGCGCCGAGGATGCCCCAGAAGAGCACGCGATACTGGTACTTCAGCGGCACGCCGAAGTATGCGAACACCACCGCGAACACGAAGACGTTGTCCATCGACAACGACCACTCGACGAGGTAGCCGGTCAGAAACTCGATCGCCGGCTTGCCGCCGAGCCACCACCAGACGAGGCCGTTGAAGGCGAGGGCCAGGGCCGACCAGAAGATCGTCCAAAAGGCGCTCTCGCGGAGTGACGGCTCGTGCGACTTCTTGTGGAAGACGGTCAGGTCGAGCACCAGCATCACCGTCACGAAGATCGCGAAGGCGATCCAGTGATTGATCGTGATCTGGCCCGCAGGGGCGGAAGTGGCGTCGGCGAGCAGGAACACGGGAGCGTCCGGGAGGGAAGGGGGCGGCCGGGCGGGAACGGCCCGGCGTCGGACGGAATAGTAGCAATTTGCACGCCTTGCGGCCCCCCCAATCCACCCCACCCTCCCGGTTCACACGTCGGACACGCAATTTTTTACGCGAAGTCGTCCGGCACGCCGCGTGCAACGTACGGTCTTCTGCCGCGGGTGGTGGACCCGCGGTCGGCCCGGCTGGGTCGCGGACCTTAGGCATGCGTCGCTCGGGTGTGGCGACATTCGCCCCGGACCATCTCCGGGGCACGGCCGTCTTTCCGCGACCCACCGGCATGGCCGGGCTCAGTCGTCGCCGTCATCCGGCTTCGCGGCGCCGGCCGCGGCGACGAAGCTCGTCGTCATTGCGGCGAACACCAGCGCGATCTCGTCCCACTCGCGGTCCTCGGCTTGGCAGATGATCAGGTAGATCGCGTCGGGCGTCTCGAGCGTCCGCACCTGCGCCGTGTTGGTGAGGTCGAGGCAGTAGAAGTTGATGTCGAAGCCGGGAAGCGTTTGGCCGCCTACGCCGTCGCTGGCCTCTTCGCTGTCGAGGTCCTGGTACTCCCGCTTCATCTGGACGACCACTGCGGCGGAGAGCTCCCGCGGATCACCGCCCGGGGCGTGGCCGCTCACCGACCAGAAGCCGCCGCCGGGCGCGTAGACCGTCACGGTCGCATAGCGGTCGGCGGAGTCGTCGGTGTCGACCGACCAGTTGTCGGGATAGTCGAAGGCGAGGCCGAAGCGGTCGAAGTGCATGATCAAGGATGTTCCGTGATGGGCGTCCTCGCGCCGATCCCGACTGGTCCGAGAGGGATGTGGTCGAGGCAAGATCGAATTGTAGCCAGATAGGAGCCAGATGCGGCGATTGTGAGCGGTCTGGACTCGCGGCGGCGGCCACCGCTACCGTCCCGCCTTCCGTCGGGCCGGTGCCCGGCGGGGTCACCCCCGGTGTTTTTGCAGCGCATGGCACAGTCATCCGGTGCGGCGGCGGCCCTCCGTCGGCCCCTCGCCGCCCACATCATGGACTTCGCGATCCCCGCGGCCATTCTCCTGGCCGTGTTGGTCGTGCTCGCGCCCGTGCCGGCGCCGCTGGTGGACGTCCTGCTGGCGATCAACCTCACCGTGTCGGTGCTGGCCCTGCTCGGGGCGCTTGCGGCTCGCACGCCCCTCGACATGAGCGTGTTTCCCACGTTCCTGCTCGGGATCACGCTCGTCCGACTCGTGCTCAATATTGCCACGACCAGGCTGGTTCTCTCGCGGGCCGCCCTCGACGGCACCGCCGCGGCCGGCGAGGTGGTGGAGGCCTTCGGCCAGTTCGTCGCCGCCAACAACCTCGTGGTCGGCGGCGTGATCTTCGCGATCATCTCCATCGTGCAGTTCATCGTGATCACGGCCGGTTCCACCCGGACGAGTGAGGTGGCCGCCCGGTTCGCGCTCGACGGCCTGCCAGGCCGACAGATGGCGATCGACACCGAGGTCAACGCCGGCACCGTCACCCGCGAGCAGGCGCGGCGGATGCGGCTCGACCTCCAGCGGCAGGCCGACTTCTTCGCTGCCATGGACGGAGCCAGCCGGTTCGTCCGCGGCGAGGCGGTGGCGAGCGTGATCATCACCGCGATCAACATCCTCGGCGGCCTGGCGATCGGCGTCGTGGAGCACGGCATGCCGGTCGACAAGGCCCTTAACGTCTACTCACTCCTGACGATCGGCGACGGCCTGTCGGCGTCGATCCCCGCGCTCTTCGTCTCGGTCGCCACCGGTGTGTTGGTTTCGCGGTCGAGCCAGTCGGTAGACCTCTCGCGGGAGTTCAGTCGGCAGTTCACCGCCAAGCCCCACGTGCTGGCGATCACCGGCGTGTTCCTGGCACTGCTTTCGCTCAGCGGCCTACCCTTCCTGCCGCTGGCGGGCATGGCGGCGGTCACGCTGACAGGGGCCGTGGTGCTGGGGCGTCGTGCCGCGGTGCAGGCCGAAGCCGACGACGAACCCGATCGCGATCTTCCTGCCTTCCGTCCGACCAAGACCGCCACGCAAAAGTCCACGCCCGCCGCCGACGTCCTGACTGATGACCGCGTCGTGGTCGAGGTGGGCCGTGGGCTCGTCAGCCTCGTGGCGGGAACCGGCCCGTTGCTCACTCGTGCGTCCACGCTGCGGACCACGCTGGCCGCCGATCTGGGGCTCGTGCTTCCGCAGGTGGCGTTCCGCGACGACCTGACACTCCCCGATCGCGGCTATCGGATCTCGGTGGCCGGCGACGCCGTGGTCGACGACGAGATCCCGGCAGGGCGATTGCTGGCGGTGCTCCCGCCAGGGACATCGTCGCCAGTTGATGGCGACGCCGCGATCGATCCGCTCTCGGGCCGCACCGGCACGTGGGTCGGGCATGCTCAAGCCGAGACCTGCCGGCTCCGCGGTGCGACCGTGCTCGACGACGCGGGCATCGTGGCGCGGTCGCTGGAGTCGGCCGTCCGGCGGCGGGCTGACCGGCTGCTGACCCGCGACGCCGCCAACCGGCTCGTGGAGTCGCTGCGGGCGGCGCAGCCGGCGGTGGTGGAACAGATCGTGCCGGGCGTGCTCACCGTGGCCCGGATTCAGCGGACGCTCCAGTGCCTGCTCCGCGAGGGCGTGCCGATCCGGCCGCTCGCCGAACTCCTTGAACTCATGTCGGACCACGCCGCCGAAGCGGCCGAACCGTGGCAGCTCGCCGAGATCGTGCGGCGCCGGCTGGCAGGCACGATCTGCCGCCGGGCGCGCGATCCACAGGGCAGGCTCACTGCGGTGCGGCTCGCCGGCGCCGCGGTCGACGCGATCGCGAAGTCGGCCCGCGGCACGCCGCCGCGGGTCTCTGCGAAGCTCGTCGCCGAGGTGCGGCGGGCGGTGCGGACGGCCGTGGAACGCGGCGGGCAGCCCGCGCTGCTCGTCCCGGCGGCGGCGCGGCGGCTCGTGCGGGAGGCGGTCGGCCGCCACCTGCCCGACGTCGTGGTGCTCGCCGACGAGGAGACGCTCGACGAGCCGCGGCTCGAGGTGTTTGCGACGGTGGGCTCCGCGGAGGTGGCACGGGCTGCCTGACGGTCCCGGTGCGCGACCCGCACCGACGGATCACGCAAACAAAAACGATTTGGGAATAACGACGTGGAAGTTTGGAGAAACAGCGAAGGGTGCCGGGGCGCCCGAGATTTGATTCAAGAGATCACCGTGTAGCTGCCGATGAGATGAAGTTTGGACGGTGCAGCGGCAGCGACGGTGATGGGCGGCCTGCCCTCGGGGTGGGCCACGGTGTGGAGGCGGGCGGCGGAGCCGCGGCCTCACGCAGATGAGATCGAGAACCTGTCAAGGAGGATGACGTGGCATATCACGCGACCCAGCTGTCGGCCGAAGAATCCCTGGAACTCTGGAAGCGGTTTAAGGCCGACCAGTCCGACGAGGATCTCCGTAACCGTCTGATCGAGCAGTACCTGCCGCTTGTGAAGTACAACGGCGAACGCATCTGGTCTCGGCTCCCCGACGGCGTGGAACTCGACGACCTCGTCTCGGCCGGCACGTTTGGCCTGATGGATGCGATCGACGCCTTCGACATGTCGCGGGGCGTGAAGTTTGAGACCTACTGCGTGCCGCGAATTCGCGGTGCGATGCTCGATGAGCTTCGCACCATGGACTGGGTGCCTCGGCTCGTGCGGAGTAAGGCCAGCAAGCTCAACGAGGCACTCAAGCAGCTCGAGGCGAAGTTCGGCCGCGCACCGGCCGACGCCGAGGTCGCCGAGCACATGGGGCTCTCCCGCGAGGAGTTTGAAAAGCTCCTCATCGAGGCCAACGCCGTGAGCCTGGTGAGCCTCAACAAGAAGTGGTGCGAGACCGACAGCTCGAAGGAGGTCCACGAGATCGACATTCTCGAGGACAAGAAGGGGGAAGACCCCACGCGGCGGATCCAAAAATCGGACCTGATGCGGCTGGTCACCAAGGGCCTCAACCGCAACGAGCGTCTGATCATCATCCTCTACTACTACGAGGAACTGACGATGAAGGAGATCGGGGCCACCCTCGACCTCTCGGAGAGCCGCGTCAGCCAGATGCACAGCGCCATCGTCGAGCGGCTGCAGGGCCAACTCGGCCGCCGGAAGCCCGAGTTCGCGATGTAGGCGGGCCGGGAAGAATGGGCGGTCCGGGTAACTGCCGGGGCCGCGTGGATCGGTAAGACGGGAAAAATTGGCAAGAAAAATTTCCAGTGAAGTTTTTGGTGTGATCGGTCGATGAAGAAAAGTTGGTCGCGGCGACCGGGTCGGCAACACGACCGGCCGCTGTCCGACGACTGGAGTCGCCGGAACGCGGAAGCGCGGCAACAATGACGGTAGGAAAGGTCGCAGGTCCGGAATCGCGAACGACTCGATGAACTCTCCGCCGGTGTGCCGCGTAGAAGCGGCCGTGTGGGGATCACGGGGGTTCAGAACGACGGCTTGCCAAGGAGTGACATCATGAACATCTTCGGTGTGTTTTCGACGCAGGGTTCGCAGGGTCTCGGTGCCGTGAAGGGCGTCGAGGCGGCGCAGTCCTCGCAGGCCGCCGCCCGCCACGAAGGCGTGGGCGAGGTGCATGACGCGGTGACGCTGTCGGTTGACGCCGTGAAGGCCGCCGGTGCGACGAGCGACATCCGCTTCGACCGCGTCGCCGCGATCAAGGCGGCGATTGCCGACGGCTCCTACGAGATGCCTGACAAGCTCGACGTGGCCCTCGACCGTCTGCTCGACCGGCTCGGCTGAGCCTCCGGGCCGTCGGGTGGTGAGCGAAATCTGACGTGACCGCATATGCAGCGGCCAGACCGGCAACGGTCTGGCCGTTCGCATTTCATGGCGGGCATCGGCCGATTGCGGGCTACAATGCTCGCGGAGGTGTGCGAATGGCAGTCGGATCTGATTTCTCGCTCGGCAGTGTCGATACGGCGCTCACGCCTGCCGAGCGGTTCGCCGAGTTCCTTCAGACCAGAGGCAAGCGGATCACGCGGCAGCGTCGGGTGATCGTTGACTACGTCGCCAGCCGCCACGAGCACTTCGACGCCGAGCAGCTGCTGGCCGACCTGCGGAAGACCCGCGAGGGGGCGACGGCCAGCCGTCCGACGGTGTACCGCACGCTCGCCGAGATGGTAGACGCCGGCCTCCTCAACAAGATGGTGCTCGACGGCCGGGCCGTCTACGAACACGACTACGGCTACCCGCAGCACGACCACCTCTACTGCACCGGCTGCCGGAAGCTGATCGAGTTTTCGAGCGACGAGGTGGCGAAGATCCGCGACGCCGTGGCGGCCCGGCACCAGTTCCGCGCGCAGTCGCACCGGCTGCTCGTCAGCGGCTTGTGCGCCGACTGCCGGTCGAGCAAGAGCCGCACGCGGCATCAGGACCGGATCTGAACCGGCACCGAACGCACGCGTCGGGCCGTAGATGCTACCATAGACGAGTTGTGGCATGATAATCCCCCAAGCCTTCCGCAGACCCGACCGCCTTATGGCTCGTCGGCCCCTCCTTGAGACGCAGCCTTATGCAGACCGTTCCAGGTGCATCTGCTCCCGTTGACCGTCCGTCGCGAATCGCCTTCACGCTCGTAGAGCTGCTCGTCGTGATCGCGATCATCGCCACGCTCATCGGCCTGCTCCTGCCGGCGGTACAGACCGCCCGCGAAGCGGCCCGGCGAACGGCCTGTCGCAACGGCATGCGGCAGGTTGGGCTCGCGCTTCACGCGACCAATGATGCCAAGAAGTTTTTGCCCCCGATGGCCGCCCCCTCGTCGTCGTCGCCGCTCACGGTGCCGGGGCCCTATAGGGGAGCGGTGGGGTTCACCGTCTTCACGTGGTTGCTGCCGTTTCTCGAGGAGGATGGGCTCTTCCAGCAGGCGAACCGCGACGTGAATACCAGCGTCAGCGGGGCTCCCGGTGCCGGCCGCGTGTACTCGGTGCCAGTGGCCACGTTTCGGTGCTCGTCCGATAGCACGAATGCCGCCGGCCTCTCCCTCACGCCCAATGGCGGCGCCGACTCATGGGCGGTCGGGAACTATGCCGCCAACTACAACGTGTTTGGCAACCCGATGGCGGCCACGCCCACCGCCCGCAGCGAGGGCCGGCCGCGGCTGCCGCAGACGTTTGCCGACGGCACGTCGAAGATGGTGATGCTCGCCGAACGCTACGGCACCTGCGGCAAGGAGGGCTCCCTGGAGGATAAGAGCACGGCCGGCAGCCTGTGGTCGGATTCCAACAGCCGGTGGCGGCCGGTGTTCTGCGTGAACGAGTTTGAGCAGACTCCATCGGCGACCGGCTACACGGACTGCGCGATGTTCCAAGTGGCCCCCAACTGGCTCACTGGCTGCGACACCGCGCGGGCGCAGACCGCCCACGTTGGGGGCATGAGCGTAACGATGGGCGACGGGAGCGTTCGCGGCGTCACCGAGTCGATGGCCGAGGAGACATGGGCGAGCCTGTGCGACCCGCGGGATGGACGCGCGATCGCCGGCGAGTGGTGAGATATTCGCCAGCACGCACGCGCACGACGCGATCCCAAGTCGACACGCCACCTCTCCGCGACGGTTTACCACCCACGCGATTGCGTCAGCTGTGAAGCGGCACCGCGCCCGGCGGCTGAAAGCAGTCGCCCGTTAGGTGGGGATGACCGGGGGCGCAGCAACCTGCGGCACGAGTCGCTCCTTGATGGCCGGTCCGCTGGTGGAGCAGCGCATCATGTCCGCAGCCAGCGCCACGATCCGCTCGGCGGCCCGGGCGGGGGGCGTCCCCGCGGCGTGGATGTTGGAGACGACATTCCGCTGGGCGTCGGTCTGGCCCGGCGCTGGCTGGAACGCCAGATAGGCCGAAAGGCTCTCCGCCGTCTGCAGTCCCGGGCGTTCGCCGATGAGCAGCACCGCCACCCGCGGCCCGAGGATCTCGCCGATCGCATTGAGGATGCCCACTCGGCAGTGGCGCACGAAGATCAGCCGGCCCAGCGACCACCCACGGGTCCGCGCCGATTCCGCCAGCAGTGGCAGCAGCGCGGGCACCTGCAGCACCGCAGCGTTGGCTGACAGGCCATCTCCAATCACGATCTGCAGATCGGCGCCGGCGCGGCAGCCAGCAGCCACGTCGGCCGCTGCGGCCGCGGAAAGCACTCGGCCCAGATCGGGTCGGCGGATGTACTCCTCTTTCGTGGCCGCGGCGGATGATGTTTCCAGCACGCCCCACTGCGAGCAGAACGCCGCGCCCCAATCGGCCTGGGGCACCACGTCGCGCCACACCGCATCCATCGCCGCGGCATGATCCTGCCGGAGCCCCACCTGCACCCGCGTGGTGAACGAGCCTCCCAGCCGGGCGAGCATGAGTCGTGCCGGCGTGCGGGCCCGGATCGCTGCGAGGAGGGGATGGTCAGCCGGCGCCGCCGCGAGAGGCTGTGGCTCGGTCATGGTGCGGTGGCCTCCGCGAGGCTGGCGACGGGAGGGCCGGGAAACCGCGTCCGCATGCCGGCGAACCAGGCCACACACAACAGCAGCCCCATCCCCGCCACCACCGGTAGCGACGCCTCGTTGGGTGGCTGCATGCCGACCAGGATCAGGACCGAACAGCCAAGCAGGCTCGCCACGGCCAAGGGTCGGAACCAGATCCCGACATGCCAGGGGCCAAAACGCTTCCAGGAGCCGCCGTGGGCCAGCAGTCCTGCGGCGATCGGCAGCACGTAGGAGATGTAGAGAAAGATCGTGCAGACCACGGTGATCGTCGAATAGACCGGTGTGCTGAGTGTGAACAGCACCGCCGCGACGGCCACTGCCCAGATCGCGGCGACCGGCGTCTGCCACCGCATGCTGACGCGCCGGAGCACGTGCGACCAGGGCAGGCCGCCATCGCGTGCGAAGGCGTAGGTCATGCGCGAGGCCGAGGTGACGGTGGCCAGGCCGCAGAGATACTGCGCCGCCAGGATTCCCACAAACATCAACTCGGCCAGCCACCCCGGCAGGACCGAGTTCATGATCCAGGGCACAACCAGCGGCCCCTGCCGCGCCCCTTCGGCGGGGTCAGGCATCGCGAGCACGAGTACGCAGAGCAGCAGCCAGCCCATCAACCCCGACACCAGCACGCTGCGGACGATCCCGCGAGGCACGTTGTGGGCGGCTGAGAGCGTTTCCTCCGCCACGTGCGCCGAGGCGTCGAAGCCGGTGATCGTGTAGGCAGGCAGGAGGAGGCCGAGCAGAAACAGGATCGGGAGTGACGCTCCCACCGGCCAGACCGGCGCCTCGGCGGGGAGGCCGCTGTGATCCGTGAACGTGACCAGCCGCTCCAGTTGCCATGGCCCAGAGTAGAGCGCCAGTGCCGCGGGTAAGGCCACCGCCACCGCCAGGATCAGAAACCCGCTGCAATCCGTGAGACGACTGGTGAGCCGGATGCCGAGATGGTTGATCGCCGCCTGCGATGCGGTGATGCACACGACGGCGAGTATTTCCACCGCCTGATCATCGAGCCACTCTGGCCTCCAGATGGCGGCCAGAAACCGAAACGTGCCGACATTGATCGCCGCCAGGACGGTGACCAGGCCCGCCAGATTGAACCAGGCGGTGGCCCAGCCGCAGCCGCGGCCGCCGAGGATCGCACCCCAGTGGTAGAGGCCGCCCGCCGTGGGAAAAGCGGAAGCGATCTGAGCCATCGAGAGGGCCACCGCCAGCGAGAACAGGCAGACCAATGGCCAGCCGAGGCCGATGGCCGCTCCGCCCACCGCGCAGTAGCCGATGTGGAACGATGTGATGCCGCCGGCGAGGATGCAGATGATCGACAGCGAGATCGCGAAATTGGAGAAGGCAGTGAGCGTGCGGGAGAGTTCCTGCGCATACCCCAATCGCTCCAGCAGCGACGCATCGTCGGCCGAAGCGTCGTGGGCGGAAGGGCGTTTTATTGCAGGCATTCGACACACTCCCGGGGGGAACCGACCGCCGCCATCCGCACCTATTCGGTCACGTGAGCCAGCAGTCGGCCGCTGGTGGCGCCGGGGGGCAGCAGCACCCCCTCGTGCATGATCTGCTGCGTCTCCAGCCAGTGTTCGAACTCCGGGGCCGGCCGCAGGGCGAACAGCGACCGCATGGCGATGGCGTCGTGGTAGCTCGTGGTCTGGTAGTTGAGCATCACGTCATCTCCCCCGGGTACGCCCATGAAGAAGTTGCAACCGGCAGCCGAGAGGAGCATGAGCAGGTTTTCGGCGGAGTTCTGGTCAGCCGCGACGTGGTTTGTGTAGCAGACATCGCACCCCATCGGCAGCCCCAGGAGCTTGCCCACGAAGTGGTCCTCCAGCCCAGCCCGTACGATCTGCCGCTCGTCGAACAGGTATTCCGGCCCGATGAAGCCGACCACGCTGTTGACCAGGAATGGGTCGAACGCGCGGGCGAGGCCGTGGGCTCGGGCCTCGAGCGTGAGCTGGTCGATGCCGCAGTGGGCCTCGGCCGACAGGCTGCTCCCCTGCCCGGTCTCGAAATACATCACCTGCCGGCCGGCGCTGACGCCATCGCGTTTCCGATGGTTCTCCAGCACCCGCTCCCGGCCCTCCTGGAGCATCCCCAGCGACACGCCGAAGCTCTCGTTGGTCAGCTGCGTGCCGCCGATCGACTGGAAGAGCAGATCGATCGGCACGCCCCGGTCGAGGCAAGCCAGTTGCGTGGTGATGTGAGCGAGGCAGCAATGCTGCGTGGGGATCTGAAACCTGGTGATGAGCCGGTCGAGCCCGTGGAGAATGGCCCCCACGGTGTCGAGCGATTCGATCGCGGGATTGACGCCGATCACGGCATCGCCGCAGCCATGCAGCAGCCCTTCCACGGCAGCCAGCAGGATGGCCGGCACGTCGTCGCCCGGGTGGTTGGGCTGGATGCGAATGCCGAGCACGCCGCGGGCCCCGAGCGTTGAGCGGCAGCGAGACAGGTTCCTGATCCGGCTGGCCGCCATCACCAGATCCTTGTTGCTCATCAGCTTGGCGACGGCGGCCACCATCTCGGGCAGCAGCCCCCGCTGGAGCCGGGAGATGTCGGCGGCAGACGCTGTGTCGGAGAGCAGGTGGTCGCGGAGTTCGCCGACCGTCCAGGAGGCAATCGTCGCGAATGCGACCCGGTCGTGATCATCGAGCAGCACCTGGCTGACGCTGTCGTCATCGGGGCAGAGCAGCGGCGTGTCGAGGAAGGCGGCCAGCGGCACATCCATCAGCGCCGTCTTGGCCGCGGCTCGCTGGCGGTGTGAGGTGGCGGCGATCCCAGCCAGCGAGTCGCCCGATTTCTCCTCGTTGGCCTTGGCCAGCAGGTCGCGGAGATCGGGGAACGAATATCGCTGGCCCCGGATCGTCGTGGTGAATGGCATCGAACAAGCCTCCGGAGATGTCCGACCCCAAACTCCAACGAGACTGCCGCCGGTATCGCGGCAGCACGTGGCTGGTGGCCATGGATCGTCACACCTTGAGCGCCGACTCCGGGCCGCGGGCGGGGCAGGTCGCCAGCGCCACCTCCACCGCCTCCGCCACGAAGTCTTCCACCTGCTGCGCCGCGCGGCCGGCGAGGTTGTCGGCCCGCATCGCCGCTGCGATGTCGACGTCCTGGAAGAGCGGGTCGGCTGCGAGCCGCTGCGCCAGGTCGTTCGGGTGGCCCTCGCGGATCCGCAAGGTGGCGGCGTGGCTGTGGGTGCGGAGCGCCTCGTGGAGCGTCTGCCGGTCACCGCCCGCCGTCGTCGCCGCCATCAGGATCTTTTCGCTGGCGAGGAAGGGGAGATGGGCCTCGAGGTTCCGGCGGATGCCACCGGGAAGCACCACGAGCCCGCCGGCGATGTTGGCGTAGATCACGAGCTGCGCGTCGGTGGCCAAAAACGCCTGCGGCAGCACGAGCCGACGGGGTGCCGAGTCGTCGAGCGTCCGCTCCAGCCACTGCGTGGCCGCCGTCTGGCCGGCCGTCGCCGCCAGGCCCATCACAAATCTCGCCAGGCCGCACATCCGCTCGGCTCGCATCGGGTTGCGCTTGTAGGGCATCGCGGAGGAGCCCACCTGCTCCGTCTCAAACGGCTCCTCGAGTTCGCCCCAGGCCGCCGCGAGGCGGAGGTCGTTGCCGGTCTTGTGCGTCGACTCCGACACGCCCGCCAGCGCCGCGCAGACCTGCGAATCGACCTTCCGCGTGTAGGTCTGGCCGGTCACCTCGTACGACGAGTGGAAGCCGAGCTTCTGGGCCACCAGCTCGTCGAGCCGGCGGACCTTCGCGTGGTCGCCGGCGAAGAGCTCCAGGAAGCTCGCCTGCGTGCCGGTGGTGCCCTTCACGCCGCGGGCCCGCAAGAGCTTCCGACGGTGGGTGACCTCCTCGAGATCCAGGATCAGGTCGTGGATCCAGAGGCAGAGCCGCTTGCCGATGGTGGTGGGCTGCGCCGGCTGGAGGTGCGTGCGTCCGAGGCAGACGATGTCCTTCGTCTCGACGGCCTTGGCGGCCAGCCGTTCGATCACCGTGGCCAGGCGGGCCGCGACGAGGTCGAGCGACTCCCGCATCAGGATCAGATCCACGTTGTCGGTCACGTAGGCGCTCGTGGCGCCGAGGTGGATGATCGGCCGGGCCGACGGACAGTCGTCGGCGAAGGCGTGGAGGTGCGCGAAGACATCGTGCCGCATCTTCCGCTCGTACTCGGCCGCCTTGGCGAAGTCGATCGGCGACAGATGCGCCCGCATCTCCGCGAGCTGGCCCTGCGAGATCGGCAGGCCGAGCTCCGCCTCAGCTTCGGCGAGCGCCAGCCAGGTCTTCCGCCAGAGCATGTAGCGGTGGTTGTCGCTCCAGAGCCGCGTCATCTCGGCCGACGCGTATCGCGAGGCGAGCGGGTTATCCCAGAGGTCGCGAGGATCGGGATGGCGGTCGGTGTTCACATGCGGGCTCCGGACGAACGCGAGGCCGGGGGCGACCCGCGGCCGGCGGACTCGCCTCCGCGTGCCATCTTGCAGAACAGCCGTTCGAGTGCCAGCCTCGAGCGCAGGCCTCGGGAAGCCTCCCCCTTGAGCGCGAGATCGAGGTCAAGGAGCCAGACCGGCAGCCGCCGGGCCCGCCTGGGCCCGAGCTGCTGGAGCGATTCTTTCGCCTGGGACATCGCCTTGGGCCAGGCCGCCACGCCCGCCTCGCGGAGCGCCTGCTCGACGCCCGCAGGACGACCGCCGCCGGCCGGCAGCGCCAGCAGCCGCGCCGCCGTGGAGAGGCGGCGGAGGACCGAGGCGATCTGGGCGGCGATGCCGATCGGATTCTCGCCGGCGTCGAGCAGGTCGGCGAGTTCCGCCAACGCGCGGCGCGTGTCGCCTCCTGCGGCCGCATCGACCATCCCCCAGGCCGTCCGCTCCTGGGGCGAGCCGGCGAAGTCGTCGATCGCTTCCGGTGGGATCGCCTTTTTCTTCTCCTGCGGGTCGGTCGCGGCGGCCAGCCGCGCGAGCGCCTGGTCGATCTGGCCGAGGTTGCCGCCGAGCCGCTCGATCAGCCGCTGCGCCGTGGCGGCCGCGAGGGTGATGCCGTGTCGCGATGTCGCCCACTTCCGGATCCAGCCACCGAGGTCGGCCTTCGCCGGGAGCGAGGTGTCGATCGCGAGGCCCTGCTTTGCCACCGCCTTCGCGAGCCGGGTGTTTGAGGGAAAGCTCTTCACCTCCAGGATCACGAGGCCGCGGCGGCCGCGGTCGGCGGTGGCGATCGTCTCCAGGCGGTCGCGGGCGGCGGTCACGAAGGCGTCGGCCCCACGCACGACCGCCGCGCGGGTCGCCGTGGCAAACATCGGGATCGTCGCCGCCTCGTCGAACACGTCGCGGGGATCGAGTTCCTCGGCGCCATCAAACTCCCGCCAGGCCCAGGCCCGGTCGTCCTCGTCGGGGCAGAGCCTCGCGCGGAGGAGATCGAGCATGTGGAGCACGAAAAACGGCTCGTCGCCGTGCAGCACGACCAGCGACGGTTCGCCGAGGTGCCAGTCGTCGGGAGCGGCGAGGATGTCGAGCGCGGATGCGGTGCCGGCCACGGGCGCCTCGCGGATGTGCGGAAGGAGGTTCCGCCATCGCGCGGAACACCGCGAGTGTAGTGACCGGCGACTTGCTGCGTCAGCCGCCGCGGCTCAGGGGGCGGTGGGGAGCGGCCGGAGGCCACCGAGCTTACCGCCGAACCGCGGTGCCGCGACCGAGATCTCGTCGGGAGACGTGGCCGCTCCGACGTTGCCCGCGAGGTCGCTCGCCTCGGCGCGGATGTGGACTTTCGCGGGTACGGTCTTGTCGGGAGTCCAGCGGTGCTCGCCCTGGTTCTCGATGCCATCGGTGATCGTGGCCCAGGGGCCGTCGGCGTTGGGCGAGTAGAGCAGGCGGACCGCCCGCGGCGCGATCAGCGGGTCACGGACGACATAGCGGATCACGAGCACCCCCGATGGCGTCGCTTCATCGCGGCTGATCGCCACCAGTTCCACCTGCGGCGGTTCCTCATCGACGCCTACCCAGGCGTCGGGCGCCGCGCCCGAGCGGGGGCCGCCCCCGTCATCGGCCGCGTCAGACACCATCTCCAGCCGCACGCCGTAGAGGCCCGATGCCGGGAGCGTGACGTCGATCGGGCTGCGGCCGTCGTTATCAACCGACGACCGCTGCCA
>CAMBSN010000007.1 GCA_945870505.1 Candidatus Kuenenia stuttgartensis
CACTCGCGATCGTGGGCCCGGCGACGACGCCCGGGTTGTCCGCGAACTTTGTCCACATCTGCCCCAGTGAGGCGATCGCCACCGAGGCTGCCGCCACCACGCACCTCTTCTTCGCGATGCGGGGTGTGGGGGCCACGCGACTGGCCGACGGAGGGGAGTTTTCGTGGCATGCCGGCGACCTATTCACGCTACCCGCGGGCGGGCCGGCCTTCCACGATGCCGCGGAAGACGCCGCCCTCTACTGGGTTCACGACGAACCGCTGCTCCGCTATCTCGGGGTAGCGCCGCGACAGCCACGGTTTGCGGCCACCGTCTACCGCCGCAAGGCGATCCTCGAGGCCCTCGACGCCGTGGTTCACGATCCCACGAGTGCCGGTGCCAACCGGCTGAGCGTGCTGCTTGGCAGCCGCCTGTTCCCGCAGACCATGACGATCACCCACGTGATGTGGGCGATGTTTGGCCTCCTGCCGGTGGGAGCGGTGCAGGCTCCGCACCGCCACCAGTCGGTCGCGGTGGATCTGGTGGTGGACGCTAAGCCAGGCTGCTACACGATGGTGGGCAAGTCGCTCGACAAGCACGGCCATGTGGCCGACGGCCAGCGGTTCGATTGGCACCCGCACTCGGTGTTTGTGACGCCGCCGGGCCTCTGGCACTCCCACCACAACGAGTCGGGCCACCCGGCCCACATCCTGCCGATCCAGGACGCCGGCCTGCACACCTACCTACGGACGCTCGACATCCGCTTCGCCCGCGCGAACCACGGCGGGTCTGACGTGGTCGAGAACGCGGGGTGAGTCAGCGCTGGCTGGTGCTTTCCCAGTAGCCGCAGGTTTTCAACCTGCGGAACTTGCCGCGTTGGCGTCATGTGCAGGTTGCCAACCTGCACCTACGTCGTGCTCAGCTCAGTTGACGATCGTCAGGTTCCGCGACGCCGACACGTTGTACGGCGTTGCCGTGCCGGGGAACGTGTTCTTCACGACCTGCGATCCCGTGCAGAAGCCCGATGCGAAGACACCCTGTCGGACGGCGCTCGAGATCACGTTGCCCTGGCCCGCGTTCATGCCCCCGACGAGGGCCCCGGTGGCCGACACCAGCGACACACCCGTTTGATTGCGGTCGAACGTGTTGCCCTGCACGACCGTGTTGGTGCTCGTGCCATTGATCGACAGGCCATTGCCCGAGTTGTTCGCCTGGATTCCCTTGATGGTGATGCCGGTGGCCGAGGTCAGCCGGATGGCGTCGCCGCTGAAGCTGCTGAAGGCGATGTCGCGGATCGTGCTCCCGCTGGCACCCGAATCGAGCAAGAGACCGTTGGTAACGCTTGAACTGCCGGAGAGCACGATGCTCTGCGACGTGCCACGGAAGGTCACCGGCCGGCTCACGGAGAGTTGCTGCGTCAGCGTCATGCTGGCGGCCACGAGGATCTCGTAGTTCGATCCGGGGATGATTGGCAGCGAGTTGATGGTGGTGATCGCGCTGTTGAGCTGGGCAGGCGTTGTGATCGTTCCGCCCACCTGAATGCCCTTGCCCGGCGGCAGGAGGATCGGATTCCCCACGATGCGGCCGTTGTTCCGGATGCCGATGGAGCCCTGCACGGCTCGTAGGTCAAGCGTGCCGCCGGCTTGGAGCAGACCGTTTGCCTGCGGGCCGACATCGACGCTGCCACCGTTGGTCGTGGTGACCGTCAGTTGCTGCGGGGCGGTCACGGTGCCGACCGACAGCGGTCCCACCGAGGTGATGGCGACGCTACTGCTGTCGGCATACGAGAACAGTCGGCTGCCGTTACTGACCGTCAGTGCATCGAGGTTGTTTGCGGGGTTCAGCAGATTGATGGTGCCGGCGGTCGACGTGATCGCGAGCGAACTGCCCGTCATTGGAGCTGTCTGCGTCAGGTTGCCACCAACTGTCAGGCTCCCAGTTCCCATCGTGAGCCCACCGAGCGACAGGGCCGACGCGTTGACGAACGAGACGGCCCGGTTGCCGTTGGAGATCGTCGCGGCGGCGACGCTATTCGCGGCATTCGTCAGTGTCACCGAGCCCGCGGTGGCGGCCACCGTGAGCGAGTTGCCCACAATCCGGCTTGTCTGCGTCAGGTTGCCCCCGACGTTGAGCGTAGTGCTGTCGGCAGCGATGCCTGTCAGCGAGAGGTCGTCCGCGTCGGTGAAGATGACGCGACGGCCAGGATTGCTGACGGAGAGCGTATCGACGTCGTTCACGGCAGTGTTCAGGAGTACGCCGCCATTCTGTGTCGCCGTGGAAATGACCGTGAGCAGCGAGCAGGTGATCGGTGAGCTGTTCTGGGTCAACTTGCCGCCGACGGTCAGTGTGGCAGTGCTGGCAGTCAGGCCAGCGATCACAAGATCATTCTTGTCTGTGAAGGAGACGACGCGACCGGGATTGCTCACGGTGAGCGTGCCGACGTCGTTGGTGGCGTTGGTCAACTGCACGCCGCGGGCCGTCGAGGTGATGTCGAGAGTGGTGGCGGTGATGGAGCCCGAGGCAGTCTGCGACAGCGACGGACCCGCAACGATCGGTGTCCCAACAACCAGGGTGACGGGCCCGGCGACGATGGTGTCGATCACGAGTTCGTTGGTGTCTCGGTACCTTACGGCGCCCGCACCGTTATTGACGGAGAGCGTGCCGACGTTGTTGCCGACGTTCGCCAGCGTGATCGCATTGCCGGCCCCGGTGATGTCGAGGGCCGACGCCTGGATGGTCGCGGCCGTCTTCTGCGTCAGCACCCCCTTGGTGGCGAGCGCCAGCGGGCCGTTCACCGAGACGTTTCCGAGACTGATCGAACTCGTCGACAAGGTCGCAGGCCCGCCAGCGACGATCGCCAGTTCTGAACCGGTGATCGTGGTGACGCTGGCCGCATTCGCGGCCGTGATCGCACCAGTCGCCGAGAGCGAAACCAGACCGCCTGTGGTCTGGAGGAGGCCCTTCGACTGGACGCCGATGCCGCCATTCGTGGCCGTCACGGTGATCGAGCGGCCTGCCCCTCCCGCAATCACGGGATCCGTGATTACGACATCGGGAGCGGTGATCGTGATGTCGCCGTCAACAGTCGTGGCCCCCGTGATGGTGACTGTCTGTGCGTAGGGCCCGAGTGTCAATGGCCCAGTTGTGGTGAGATTTGCCCCTACGGAACTGTACGACCCGGCAAGCGACGGAGCCGACTGGGCATACCATACGAGTGACTGAGCCGTGATCGACGTGGAGAGTTGCTGCGAGATCGCCCCGTTTCGCGCCTCGAGCGTCACTCGATCTCCAGGCGCGGCCACGTTGGCATTGAGTGCGATGCCGCCACTCATCGACTTCAGCGACACGTTGCCGTCGCCGGTCGCGGCGGATCCAGTGGAGACGCCCGGAGCCGCGACGCTGAACGTGCCGGCGTTCACGAAGGAGACGTCGCCGCTTCCATTGACGATCGACACGACCGAGACGTTGTTCGTTGAAGCGGTGAGGACGACGGCCCCAGTGCCGTTGGTCGCGGTGAGGCTAGCGGCCGTGATGTTGCCAGTTGATTGCGTGATGCCGCTAACGGCTGAGAGCGAGACGGACTGCCCGGCAGCCGCAATCGCACCCAGCGTCAAGGAGTTTGCCGCAGTGAGGATCACCGGCCCCGCCGTCGTTGTCGATGTGACGGATGAAACGTTCGTCTTGAGGTCCACGGACTTCGCCGCGATCGTGAGCGATCCACCTGCAACGCTGGTGTTGGTCGGCATCACATCGACCACAACGCCGTTCTTCGCAGTGAGTGAGATCGGGCCGGAATCCGTGACGATGCTGCGCTTACCGTTGACAGCGAACGTGATGTCACCGCTGCTCGCGTTGACCGTCACCGAGTTGCCTGCTGTACCGGTCCTCACGACATCGATGATCCGCACGCTTGGAGCGGTGATTGTGATGTTGCCGTTGACGGTGGTGGCGCCAGCGATGATGAGAGGATCGGCCGTGGAGGTGATCGGAAGGTCGCCGGGGGCAGTCAGGTTTGGCCCGATCACCGTGTAGGTGCCCGCGAGCTGCGGGACGGGTGCCTGTTGGGCGAACCAGACGAGCGTCTGGGAGTTGATCAGGCCCGCTGTCTGCTGCAGAAGTCCGTTGCTGGCATCGAGCGTCACGCGGTCGTTCACCGCGGAGACGGTGGAGGCCAGCATGATGTTGCCGGTGACGGCGGTGAGCGTCGCCGAACCGTCACCGGAAGCAGCACCGCCAGCACTCACGCCGGGAGAAGCGACGGTAAAGCCATCGGCGTCAGTGAATGCCACATCGCCGGCTGCTGCGGAGAGCGTTACGGAGTCCACGTCGTTGGCGCCATTCGTGAGCGCGATTGCCCCGGCGGTGGAGACAACGGCGAGCGTGGTGCCGTTTATCGCGCCGGTCTGTGTGAGCGGCCCACCGACTTTGAGACTGATTGGGCCACCGATGATAGACGCGATACTCAGGCCATTCGTGTCGGTGAACGACACGGCCCGACCGCCGTTGTTGACCGTCAGGGAGCCGACGTCGTTGTTGGCGTTGGTGAGCGTGATGACGCCGCCCGTGCTCGTGGCGACGAGCGATTGGCCAACGATCGACTGTGACTGCGTGAGCGGGCCGCCCACCGTGATCGTGACCGGACCCGTGGTGGAGATGCCCCTGGCGAGGAGATCGTTACCGATGCTCAGAGAATCGGCATCCTGAAGCGAGATCGCTCCTCCCGCACCAGTTGCGGCAGCGACATTGGAGGCAGCTAACATGGCGTCAATCGACCCGGAGGCCGAATCGACGACCACGCTCGTGGCCGTGATCAAAGAGGCCGGGGTGAGCGTCGTGATGCTGCCGGCGGCGGCGATGGTCGCCGTGTTGCCAGTGGCGGTGACCGTGCCGACCTGGATGGAGGCGGCGGGACTGGTCGTCGTGAGGTTGACCCGGCCTGCGGTGATGACCGAGGCCGCCTCGATCGTGCGGGCTGAAGTGACCGTGATGTCGGCGCCGGTGCCCACGCCCGTGAGGCTGGCCAGCTGGAGGGGCGTCGTCCCCGTGCCCTGATCCCGGAGCGTGATCGGAGCGGTCTTCTGGAGCGTGCTGGCCGTGAGCACATCCACGGTGGTGTCCAAGTCGATCCGGCCGTTTGCCGACTTGAACGTCGCGGACTGGGCCACGATGTCAGCAGTTGGATCGACTGTGCTTTCGACAATGTCGCCGTAGGAGTCGATCGAGACCATGCCACTCGGGCCCGCGTCGATGAGCCCGACCAACGTGCTTCCGCCGAGGGCCGCAGTGCCGACCTTGAAGGTCGCGTTTCCGCCGCCGGACAAGACAGCCGACGTGATCACAAGTCCGTCGTCATCCTGCACATCGAGGGTGCTGCCGACGCTGGTGAGCGTGGCGGTCAGGGCCTGAGCCTTGGTGAGCAGTGTGGCGGTTTTGTCTGCGGCCACGATCACGTTCCTGGGGGCCGTGATCAGAGTCGTGCGGCCGGCGGTGGAACTGGTGATAGAGCCACCGACGGCGTTGAGGGTGACATCCCGCTGCGATGTGACCGTGCCGTCGATGAAGAGGTTGTTGGTGCTGGCGGTGAGTGTGACGTCAGTGTTGGCGCCAACAGTCGCGATGCCACCAGTAACCTTGAGGTCGGGGGCCGTGAAGGCGATCGATCCATTGACCGTCGTGGCCCCTTCGACCGTGAGGCTGGAAATCGATGTGTAGTCGATGTTACCGGCATCGGTGCGGTTGATCAGCACTGTGGGGTAACTGCCGAGGCTCGCCGGGGGGGCCGTATTGGCGAATAGTTTCGACCGCAGGCTCAGACGCGCAGCGGTCAACTTGGCGAGCGGATCGACGACCGGCATGCTGTTGGGGGTGTCGATGATCAGTTGGTCGCTGGCGGAGACGTCGGCCAGCGGGCCGAATCGCAGCGCCGCTGGGTCGGAGCTGGTTTGGCTGACATAGTTGCTGATGAAGCTCACGTCGCTGCCCGGGCCTTGGGCGGCAACCTGGCCGTTGACGATGACCGCGCCCTTGTCAGCACGGGCAATAACACTGCCGTTCTGGGCGGCAACCCGGGCGGTCCCGGTCGCGTTTGCGATGGCGGTGTTGCTGACCAGGGAACTCAGCGTGATGGTGCCGACCGTGGAGCCGACTCGACCGGCCACCACGTCGCCGTAGGTCGATGAAAGCGAGACGTTGCCGCCAGCCGCCACCGAGGTTGCCGTCAGCGTGCCGGCACTCAACACGACGACGTCTGCGGCAGTTCCGCTGCGGACATCAGCGAGTTCCACTTGGGACGCGTTGTCGAGCGTGATCGAGCCGGGCGCGACGGCCGAAACCGTGCTTGCTGTGGTCTTCGTGTTGATCAGGCCCGTGCCGCCCGTGCCGGCAGTGAGAACCACATTCTGACCCTGCAGGCGTCCCTGGGTGGGGGATCCACTGATGTCGCCCGCAGAGGCGACACTGACGTTTCCGCCAGTGGCCCTGAAGACGAGCGGCGTGACACCGACCGTGGGATTGGTGAAACTCGCGAACCGCACCAGTGAGAGCGTCGCCGTCGCGATCGCATTCTGCGAGAGGAATACCGACGTTCCATCCGCCCCTACGCCGGTGATTATGGATCCCGCAGGAATTCCCTCGCCTTCAACGGCCATCCCGATCGTGAGGCCTTCCGTAGACCTCAGGCCGGTCAACAGATTGCTGTCGGCTGTCAGCGTCGCCGTCATGACGATGGAGTTGTCCACCAGCCAACTGGTGCCTCGGCCGACCGTGCCTTCGCTGACGTACACAAACGTGTCGTACGCGAAGTTCGCTCCCAAACTGGCGTCGGAGGCGCGAGTCCACGCACCGGTAGCTGCAAGATAGACGCCGTTGACCGAAGGGGTGATCTGGTTCTTGACGAGCACGCGGTCGCCGGCCGCGAGTTTGACGCCATCGATGGTCAGAAGTCCGGCAAGCGCTTCCAGGTTGACGGTCGTGGCCACCCGTACCGAGCCGATCGTGTTGGACGGACTCCAGAAGTTCGACCGCTGGCTCTCGACGAGGAAACCGCCGAAGCGAAGATCCGTGGTGCCGACCTGCACCGCATCGTTCAGCAACGCGAAGCCCTGACCGCCGTTGGACGTGCCGCTTGTGATAAAGACGTACGACCCTGCCCGCAGTTCCGCCGTGGTGTCGGCGTCACTGGCGCGAACCCAAGGCCCTACGCTGGCGAGGTAGATGCCGTTGTCGGCTTGATTGGCTTGGTTCTTCACCAGCACCCGGTCACCCTCGGTGAGGGTGACGCCATCGACGGCAGTCAGGCCGTTGGTGGTGAGATCGATCGCGCCGGTCGTGGCGGCTTTCGCGGGACCGTAGGCGAGCGTGGCCGTAACGGGCACGAAAGCAAGTCCCGTGCCTGTCTGACCCAGGATCGGATTCGCGGGGTTCTGGAAGACCCACCCGCCTTTTTGGGTCTGGCCTTCGATCGCGAAGGTGACGAATCCCGGCACCAGCAGGGCGCTGGTATTCGCGTCGGCGGCGCGGATCCAACTTCCGGCCGAAACGACATAGATGCCGTTCTCCGTGGCCGAAGATTGATTCTTGACGAGGACGCGATCTCCGGCGGTCAGCGTGACGCCGTCGATCGTCAGCAGGCCGCCCGTCGCGAGATCGACCGCAGCAGTCGTGGCTGCCCGCACCGGCGTCTTCAGTTGGCCGCCGGCTTGGACGAGGGCATTGATCGTCGAGGGTCCCGTCTTTGACTGGAGCGAAACGCCGCGGGCGCCTCCGGCCGTCACGCTACTTCCCAGGGTAAGCGTCGGCGAGACGAGCAGCACGTTGCCGTTACTCGATGACACCGAACCGTCGAACGACAGGGATGTGGCCGCCATGACGGTGAGGTCGCCGGCCGTCCGGACCGCGGATCCCTTGATCGACAGCTTGCCAGTTGCGGAAGCGAGCGTGATCGGACCGCTGCTCGCAGCCACGGAGTCCACGGTCAGGTCATTCGTGTCCTCGATGGCGACGGTGTAGCGGAACGGAACGCCGCTCGCGCTGACACCGGAATCGAACCGCAGGTTGTTGACCGCGGTCTTAAGATCGACTGTGCCGCCCCCGGGCTGGCCCAGCGTGAAAGCCACCGTGTCGCCGGTCAGAAGGCCCGTTTGTGTGCCAGTCGAGGACGATCGCGTCGTAAACTCGTACTGGTCGGCGGATCCCTGGGCGGTCAGAAAGTAGGCCTGCGAGGCCGCGGAGACGTTGCCCTCGAAGCGAATGTCGGTGGATTGGGCATCAATCGCCAACTGCCCGGCCTGTCCTGGCGTGGTGGTCAGGGAGCCTGCTTGCGAGACAAAGATCTCCCCGTGGGCTCCCTGGCTCCCCGCGACCTCGAGGTCAAAGCTTGGCGCTTCGGCATTGGCGAGCACCCGCAGCGAGGACGTCGCGCGGGTGTAGCCGCTCGGCCGCGGCACGGTGAACTTGAGCGAGACGTTCGTCTGGGCACTCAACGGCGGCTTCGAGAGCGTGATCGAGTTGGTGAACGAATCGACCGCCACCACCGTCGTGTCCGGCTGGATGCCAGGTCCGCTCACGAACAGGCCGCCTCCGCCATACAGGTTCGCGACCGACGAGACGTTGGTGACGACGTTCGGCGTGGGCGAGGTGGGGTCGAGGTCGCCGCTCCGGGTTAGCACGTTCCGCGGACCGCCGATTGCGATCCGATTGACGCTGCTGACGTCCTGATTGATCGTCACCTCGGAGGCGTACAGGTTAAGCTGTCCGACACCGATGACCCCGTCATAGGCCCTGTAAAATATAGGATCGACGTCGACTCCAGGCGTGTCGCCGCTGTCGTCGCCCAGTTTGCCGTACCAGGAACTGTTGATCGAGATCCTGGAGCCCACCGGTGCCAAATCGACGATCAGTCGCTGGTCGAGGTCCTGACCCTGCGACACCGTGAAGCTCTGCGGGTGTGCCGGCGACGGATCGAAGTATTCGTACGGAGCGTTCGTGACATCGAGGTTGTCGAGCGAGCCGAAGTCGCCGCTGGAGGTCGGGAAGCGGAAGGATACCGACGTCACGTAGTCGCTCGTGAGCGGCGAGTACGAAGTGAAGACAGTTCCTGTCGGAACGGCGAGTTTAGCATCGGACCAGTCGTCGGGATTGATCTGCGTGAATGTGATAGCGCCGCCGCTGAACGCCGCCAGGGACCCGACTTGATAGTTGAAGGCGAGGAAGTGGATGCCGCCATCGGGATCCGTGTAGTCGATGACACCCCTCCCGCTGATGCCGAGCGGATTGATGCCTTGAAGCAGCGGATCGGTCTTGTCAGCAAGATTGAACGAGGCAAAGTTGCCGACCGTGTTGATCGGGATCGCGTTCGGCACAACCGTGGCCGGGTCGCTCGTCGCGAACAGAGACTTCTGGTGGCCGGCGCTCGTCACGAAGAATGTCGTGCACTGCGAGTTGCCGACGAGGAGGGCGAGCGTAGTGGCGTTGTTGAAGGAGGGGTTGTCGGCGATCTTGACCAGCGGCGTTCCCGAATCGAAACGCGTCAGGTAGATGTCGCGGCCGAAGCCGTTGGAATCGACCTGATCGTCGATCGTGATGTTGTAGGCAAATGTCGCCGGGGTCGTCGTGAGCGTGGTGGCCGTGATGTTGTAGGCCAGCGGCAGCCGCGCCTCGAGAACCTCGGGTGAAAACGCCACGTCGTGCCGTGGCACGGTCCGGCGACTCCTGCGGCGAGCGCGGCCAGCAAGGGAGCGACCACGAAAAAAGCCGTCAAACAGCATCGGGGCAACCCTTCAGAAAAAGCACGGTCAGTCCGTACGTCGACCGCAGACAAACGTTCTACGCTGCCAGGACGACCCAGGTTCGATTAAAAAGGAGTTTCCGGGCATACGCAATAATCCGGCAGTTCTTTCGGAATCTGGCGGCTGCCGCCTTGACCGGGGGGGCGGGAGCCGTCAAACAGCCCCAACGGAGCCCGTAAAAGCCCCCGTAATCGGTCGTGATCCACCGGAGATGCTTCTGATTCAACGGGCCATCCGCCGCCGAGTTGCCGGTAGCAGGTTTGGATCGTGAGGATCGGCCCGTCGCCTTACCAGCGGCCCTCGAGCCCCAGCGAAAGCCCCTGTAGGATCAGCCTGCCGTTGGTGTCGAGGGTGCCCGACGGGGCGTCGATCTGGGTGATCGTCTGGTCGCTGAGTTGGTTCGTCGGCTGGGCGAGGCCCGTCAGCCAGAGGCCAAAATAGCCGCAGCGGAAATCCCAGTTGCAGGCGATCGGGATCACGGCCGTCATGCCCACTTCGCCCACAAACGCGGCGGACGCCGGCCCCGTATTTCGGTTGGAACCCGAGAATGTAAACGGCGGCTCGGTCGAGTAGGTGTAGGCCGACGTCTGGCCGGCGGCGTTGTAGTAGGCGCCCGCCTTGACGAGCCCCTCGACCCTCGCCTGGCCCACCCGCCCCAGGAGCAGGGCATCCAGCCCGATCTGTCCGCCCCAGAGGTTGTTGAAGCACTGCGTCTGGTAGAAGTCGCTTCCTTCGAGGGTGGTCGGAGCGGGTGGCGGAGGAGAGGAGAAGGAGTCTTGCATCTGCAAGGTCTCGTTCCACTGCAGCCACCGCGGTCCGATCAGAAACTGGCAAGTGTCTGCCCAGAGGCAGTGGCGGGCGTTGAACTCGAGGCTCTGAAGTTGGCCAAGCAGTTTCGCCGTGGCGGTGTTGAGTTCGGTGCCTTGCGGCCCCCATGTGTTGCCGTAGATACCCGGCGGAGAGGTCACGTACCCGTCCCTTGCATACGCAAGAGTCCGGTCGGAATAGAAGTTGCCTGCATAGATATACGTCGCTTCGAGCGTTCGGCCGTCGCCGTCGGTCCGTAAGAGCGAGAGCCGCGGGGCGACCAGCACGTCGCTATTGAGATTATTGGCGTCGAGTGCTGTGGGGCCGAGGCCGCCGGTGCCGGGATCGATCGTGGAGTAGATCGGTCGCTCGGACGGGGCATTTCGCCAGAGCAGGAGCGCCTCGGAGCGGAGCGTCCAGTGGGCGTTTTTGTTGGCGGCGAGGCACTGGATGAGGCCAGGCTGGTGCAGCACATCCGGGACGCAAGGCTGCACCGGCGGGCACATGCCCGTCATGCAGAGAGGCTGCCCATCCTCGATCGTGGCAGACGACACGTCGTCGGCCGCCGTTGACAGAGGGGTTGCCGAGATGGACTGCTGCAGCATCTCAGAGTCGAAAGGAGACGTCTGTTCCGGCAGCGTGCCGGTCGACCCGTCGCCGGGCATCAGCACGGACTCGCCAAGTCCGGCGGGATCCTCCTGCGTGAGCACGATGCCTTCTTCCCAGGACTCGGCCAGGGCCGAGCAAGCGTAAAACTGCACTGAAATCGCCAGAGCCAGTGCCCAGGGCATAGCCCGGGCGATGCGCACAAACGTCATAGTCCCCCCTCCACGTATGCCGATCTGGCAGCGTTCATCGGTTGTGCGGGAGGCCGATCGTCAGGTTTCTTCCGCGCGTTCCGGACCGGTAATCTGCGCCGCCTGCGGCACCTGCCGGCAGATCTCCCCTAGGCTTCCAGGTCATTGCAGACCCCCCGATGCGAATCCCAGGAGCCGTGGTCACGACCCGCAGGACCGGACGTCGAAACGACGGGTGTCTCGATGTCTTATGGAGGGCTCTGCCGTCATGAACGTTCGGAATCTTTCCGCTCTGCTCGTGGGACTCGCGCTCGGCGGCATGACGCCGTCGCAACTCGTCGTAGGCGGCGGTTTTGATGAGCATCTCCAAGGCAGTGTCTCCGGTGAGTTTGTCGGGGATCAGGCGTCGGGGATGCCCGAGGAACTCGCGCCGGTCGATCAATCAGCCGGCATTCTGGGCGAAGCATCCGCGGCACCGATCGCCTTCGAGAGCGGCGGCGACCTCGTGGGCATGATGCCGATCGCAGCGCCGAGTTCGGGCCCCGAGAAGGCGCTGTTTCTACCGGTCCAGCCCAGATGGCAGGCGCAGGTCGACGCCCTGATGCTGTGGCAGGGGAACATTCCCAGCCGCGTGCTGTATACGGATGCTGCGACCGGGGCGTCGGCGCTCGATGTGAATCAAGCCCAGACCGAGATGGCGGCGGGTGTGCGGTATGGGCTCATCCTCAACCTCGATCCGGTGTATGCGATCGAGGGCAACTACATGAATGTGTCGTCCTTCGCAGGAACCGCCTCGACGCCGGACGGAGTCTACGCTCAGAACAATCTTGCAGCCCCGAGCCTCGGGCCGGCGGACGGCATCCTGTTCACGTCGGCCAACGTGACGACGAGCGGCACGATCAGCGGCGCTGAACTCAACTGGCGGCGACGGACGTGCAGCCCGGTCACCTGGCTGGCAGGTTTCCGCTGGATCGAGTGGAACCAGGGCATGGTCGTGCAGGATCGCTTTCGGTTTGATCCGGGGCTTGACCAACCACCCGGAACCAGCAACCTCGACGTGGCGACCGGCAACAGCCTCTACGGAGGTCAGATCGGCATGGATCTCTGCCTATGGAACCGCCGGACGAGTGCGATCCAGGTGAATGGCGTGGGTAAGGCCGGTGTGTTCTACAACCATGCTTCGTATCAGCGGACGGTCGGGGCCTTCATGCAGGACGGATATCCCTCGCAGCAACTCGGCCCGGCGGCAGCGACGGCCGATCAGACCTCGTTTGTCGGTGAACTTGGCGTGAACGCGAGCCTCCGGATCACTGACTGGCTCTCGTGGCGAGTGGGTTACTCACTCTTCTGGCTAAGTTGCGTGAGTACACCAGCGGACCAACTCTCGGTGACGAATCTACTGGATTCGCCACCGACCGCGCTGATCAACACAAACGGAAGTGTGCTGCTGGGTGGCGTGACGACCGGCCTCGAAGCCCGCTGGTAGCGGTTGGGCGGCATCGAATCGCTCACGCCCGCCGCCAGTAAAAGGTGGCTTTGCTCGGCATGCCGCCACCGGTCGAAACAATGGACGTGCCGGGTCCGCCCAGGTCGAACTGATACAGCCCGCTCAATGAAGCTGCAGTGGCTGGGAGCGTGACCGTGTACGTCGAACCACCGCCAGTGATCGTTGTGCCCGAAAGGGCCACGGCCGTCGTGCTTCCGCTGGGTCCGGTGTAGTAGATCCTGAGCGCTGACGGATTGAATCCAGTAACAGGCGCGTTGAACGAGACGCTGATCGTCCTGACTTTGGTCGTCAGGGATGGGCTCGCAGCCGCCGTGGTTGCCAACACGACCCCGTTGGCCGACGCAGAGGCAGTCAGCACCGTGTCGAGCACGATGTCAGGTTTGAGGCGGGCAACGGTATTGGGGTTTCCGACCGCGTCGGTGAATCGTGCGGCCGGTACACGGATCACGGCGGTTCCAGCAACGTTTGGTGTCGGTGTGAACGTTGCGGTGAAGGAGCGGCCGCCGCCCCCGAAGTTCGAGATCGTGCCCCCGGTGGCCTTGATCGCGGAGGATGAAAAAGTGGTCGAGGGTTCACTGAGTGTGAATGTGAGCGTCGCCGTTTCGCCGATCCCGAGCCGCGTCTTACTCGATGTAATCACGACAGAGGGCGCCACGGTGTCCGTGACGATCGGCGGCGCAAGCGACCCAGCCGCACTAGGGTTGTTTGCGGCGTCGAAGAACTTCTTCGCTGCGACAGAGATGGTTCCCGGTACCGTCGAGCCGGTCAGCGGCGTGAAGACGGCGGAATAGAGTCGCCCCGAGCCACCAAACGACGCCAGGGTGCCTCCGCCGACTGCGATGTCTTCAGCAGTGAAGGTGGTCGAAGGCTCGCTGAGTGTGAACGAGATGAGGGCCGTCTGTCCGGCGCGAAGCGTCGTGGTGCTGGAGGCGATGGCGATCGTGGGCACGACAGTGTCGATAATGATCGCTGGCGACAGGGCCGACGCGAGGTTGCCATTGCCGAAGGAGTCGACAAACCGGCCTTCGGGCACGCTCACCGAGCCGTTCATGGTCACGTTGTTGAACGGGGTGAAGACCGCCGAATAGCTTGTGCCGGAACCAGTAAACCCTGACAACGTGCCGCCGGTCACCACGATGTCGTCGATGCCGAACGACGTGGATGGTTCACTGAGCACGAAGGTGAGGTTCGCAACCCGCTGGGTGCGAAGGATGGGCCGATCGGTGGTGATCGCGACCGTTGGCCGCACGGTGTCGATCGAAAGCGGCGGTGACAGGAAGCCCGTGGCGTTTTCATTGCCCGCGGCGTCGGTGAAGCCGCCGGCAGCGACCGTGAACGTGGCAGCCGACGTCGAGTTCACGGCGGGCGTGAAGACCGCGTTGTAGCTGGTGCCGGAACCGCCGAAGGCAGAGAGGCTACCGCCTGCGACGGCGACATCGGCCAGCGTGAACGTGGTCGACGGCTTGCTGAGCGTGAACGTGACGATGGCCGTCTCGCCCGCGCGAAGTGCCGACTTGTTTACGGCGATCGCCACCGTCGGCAGCACGGTGTCGATGACGATTGCAGGCAGGAGTTCAGCGGCCGTGTTCGGGTTTTCGGCGGTATCGAAGAATGATCGAGATGCAATCTTGACGGTTCCCGGCACCGTCGATTCCAGAAGCGGAGTGTAGATCGCCGTATAGTCCTGGCCGGCTCCGGCGAATGACGACAGAGTGCCGCCGGTAACTGTGATGTCTTCGGCCGTGAAGGTGGTCGAAGGCTCGCTGAGCGTGAACGTAATAACCGCCGTCTGGCCAGCCCGCAGTGTGCTGACGCTCGATGAAATCGCGACCGTCGGGACGATCGTGTCGATCGTCATCGGCGGGCTGAGGGCTCCGGCAACGTTCGGATTTCCAGCGGCGTCCGAGAAGGTGCCGGCCGCCACCCGCACGGTCCCCACAGTCATCGCATTGCTGTCGGGCGTGAAGACGGCCGTGTACGTCAGGCCGCTACCGGCGAAGTTGGTGAGTGTTCCTCCGGTGACTGAGACATCCTCGGCACCAAAGGTGCTCGACGATTCACTGAGCGTGAACGTAACTGTCGCTGTACGAAGAGATCGCAGCACGGACCTGTCTGACGTGATCGTGACAGTCGGACGCTGGGTGTCGATCTTGATTGGGGATACGAGCGATCCTAGCGCGTTCGGGTTTCCTGCGGCGTCGAAGAACCGCCCCGCCGCGACGGCCACCGTGCCGTCGGCGGTCGAGTCGGCGAGCGGTACGAAGTCGGCCGAATAGGTATGACCGGCGCCGGTAAAGTTCGACAGGACGCCGCCCGTCAACGTGATGTCGTCAACCGTGAAACTGGCGGAAGGCTTGCTCAGGACAAAAGTGACGACGGCGACCTCACCCGCCTGCAGGTTAGCCTTGTTTGACGAGATCGTCACGCCCGGTAGTACCGTGTCGATGGCGATCGGGTTGGCCAAGGCACCGGCGTCGTTCCCGTTACCAATCGCATTGGTGAAGCGGCCCGCTGCAACAGCCACCATGCCAGGCACCGTCGAGTCGGCGAAGGGCGTGAACAACGCCGTGTAGAGAACGCCGCTGCCGGTAAAGCCGGACAGCAAGCCGCCGATAACGGCGACATCGTCGGCCGTAAAGGACGCGGTGACCTCGCTGATAGCGAACGTGATGGTCGCGGTCTCACCGGCCTTAAGCGTTGCCTTCGCAGACGTGATAGCGACCGTGGGGGTGATCGTGTTGATCGACAGCGGCACGGGCAGCGCGGCCGCGGTGTTGGGATTCTTCGCCAGGTCGGTGAAGGCGCCCATCGCTACGGCGACGGTACCGGCCACGGTGGAGTTGGCGAGCGGCGTGAAGATCGCCGTGTAGACGCTGCCACTGCCGGTAAAGCCGGAGAGCGTGCCGCCCGACACGTCAATGTCGCTCTGCGCAAACGTCGTTGATGGCTCGCTGAGCGTAAAGGTGAGAGTTGCCGTTTGTCCGGCACGCAGCAGCACATTGTCAGACGAGATCACCAGCGTCGGCGAGACGTCGTCGATGGTGATCGGCGTCGAGAGCTCGCCGGACAAATTCGGATTGCCCGCCAGATCAGCAAACGTCCCGGCGAGCACGCTCACCAGGCCGGGCCCTGCGCCGAGGGGCGTGAAGTCAGCCGTGTAGGTCGTGCCGCTCCCGGCAAAGCCAGATAGTCTGCCGCCAGAGACGGTTACGTCATCGGAGCCGAACGTGCTGGAGGGTTCGCTGAGGCGGAACGAGATGACCACCGTGTCTCCGGAGCGGATGGACGACGTGTCGCTGGTTATGGCGATGGACGGTGCTATCGAGTCGATGGTGAAAGCGGTTGTATTTGCACCGATGCCGCTCGTCTTGGGGTTGCCGGCAGGGAACATCTGCCGGGCGCGAATTGAGCCGAGTGGATAAACGCCATCCGTGATGGTGAATGCGGAACCGGCGCCACTGCTCCAGCTTGAGCCGCCATCGAGGCTGTACTGCCAGTCCGCACCGGAGGTGGTGCTGAGTCCACCGACTGAAACGGCGCCGTCGCTTGTGATTCCATCAGTGGTCGAGTCGCCAGTGTCGTTGGTGAGCGCAATCGACGGCGTAGCAAGCGGCATGAGTTGCGAGATGACCTGCGACCAATCGCCGACACCCGCCGCGTTGACTGCCCGCACGCGAAGCGAATAGATGGTGCCGTTGACGAGTCCGATCAGGCGTCGCGAGGTGGTTGCCGAGGCAGCCTGGGGGATCACGCTTCCAGGGAACGTGCCATTGGCTGAGTATTCGACCTCGTAGTCGAAGATCGGAGATCCGTTGTCGGCCGTGGGAGCCGCCCATGTGAGATCGATGAAACCATCGCCGATCATGCCGGCGAGATCTGTCGGGGCATTGGGCCCATCTGCGAGCGTGACAGAGAACGTCGTGGTGCCGTCGGAGTTGTTGGGGAGAAGCGTGTTGTTGGCGTAGTCGACGAGCAAGGCCTGTCCGTCCGGACCGTTCTCGCGAGACCTGGCAACGATCACGTACGCGCCCAGCCGGAAGACCGATGCCGACTCGAAGACCACTCGGTTGCTAGTCTCAAGGTACCGGAACACGTAGTCCGTCCCCTCGACGAGCGGCGTGCCTTCCCACCTGAGTGAGAACGCCTCCGCGATCACCGACGACTTGTCGACGCCGATGCCGACGTCGTTGAGTTGCAGCACGAAGTTCGTCTGCCCGCGAGCGGCATTGCGGAGGACAACGACGTTGGGGGAAGTTGCGGCCAGATCGTCCAGGCCATCGTCGAGGGGGGTCGCAATCATGGCGTATGGCTGGGCGTAGTCGACCCTGTCGATGGCGCCCCGGTCCTTGAACACGTTGCCGCCGAGGCCGGGTTGGCTCGCCTGTCCTGGGTCGTCACTGCGGAGCTGGCCGAAGAGGTCGCGATCCGGGGCCAGGATCGGCGACGCGCCGATGCCGACGGGTGCGTTGACGGCGATGAAGTCGGTGCGGTCTTGGAGCGAGTTGAGGGCGCTATCGATGATCGTGCTGCCCTGCACCGGGTAGAAGTTGCCTGCGGCGGCGTTCACGAAGGGATCGTTGGCGAGGGTGATGCCCTGGCTCTGGACGACACCGGTGACGGCCGTCGTGGTGTTGGCGAAGGCCGATGTCGCCACGACCGTGCGCGGAGCCGACGACGCATCGACCCGTACACCGGTCGCAAGATTGGCGAACACATTGTTGAGGAGCGTTGGGCTGGCGTTTTCCGTGACGCTGACGCCGGTTGCGCTGGTGGTTGCCTCGACGAACCGCAGGGCAGCCGAGGCGGCGGTCGTCGTGGCCGTCGCCGAGAGCCGCACCTGGCGGTTTCCGAGCTTCTGGACGAGCCTCGCCCCCGGACGCATCCCAGGCCCGGAGACCAGCATGCCGATCCGCAGGCCGTCGTAGCTCGTTGCCGACGCCAGGGTGACTGTGTCGGAGCCGCTCACCGTCGCGGCGGTCACATCGAGCACGAGTCCGCCGAAGATCGTGTTGTTGACGATCTTGCCGAAGGGCACGACGGCGGCGGGCCCAGGCCCGGTGTTGGCGTCGCCAGAGAAGAGGATGCCCGCCGTCCCGCTGGCGGCGATGACGTTGTTGGCGATCACCGTGCCGGCGACGAGCCGGCTGCCGTTGAGCACGGGAAGATTGCGGGCCACGCCTGGGTGGGGCATGTCGCTCTCTCCGTCGCGGCCGGCGGCGTCGACCAGGATTCCGTACCCGCCGGCGTTTGAGATGAGGTTGTTTTCAATCACGAAGCTACCCTGCTCGCGCGGCAGGTTGGCGTCACCGAGCACGTCGCCGATGCCGAGGGCGCGGGAGTTGGCACCGATCAGGCCGGTGTTGGTGTCGAAGACCTGGTAGACCTGGCCCTCCACGAGATGATCGGTGCCGCGGCGAATCTCCAGCTGGTACTCGCCGAAGAGTGTCTGCACGGGGACGGTGTTCGAGTTGGGCGGCGTGTTGAGGGCGAAGAAATCGGTCTGGGAGGCGGCCGCGCCGGTGACCATTTCGCCGCGCTCGGCGAAGCCGACGATGATGTCGTCGATGTAGAAGCCCTCGAAGTCGTTCTGCTGACCCCGCTCGGCATTCGTGAAGTTGCCCGTGGTGCCCGCCTCGCCGTCGATGTTATTGAGCAGCCGTGAGGCGGAGGTGAACGAGAGCACGGCCTCCGCGAGCAGGGTGACGGGGCCCGAAAGCGTGACCTCGTTGGTGGCGGCATCAACGGCGGCGACGGTGGTGTTGGCGGGGATGCCCTTGCCCGCCACCGAATCGCCGACCTGAAGGTCCGCGACGCTGTCGAGGACGACGACGTCGGAGGATGCCACGTCGGCCTGCGTCTTTCGCGATGCGGACCACGGCTGTGCCGCATCGAACTCGCCTGCAGTGCTGAAGTCGAACCGCAGCTGGATCGACGCGGAGCCGGCGAACTGGCCGAGGTCGATGCGGGCCTGCCGCCACGTGCCCGTGCCGTCGAACAGCTGCTGGACGTGCTGGTTGGTGTTGGTGGAGATCTTCGACGACACGGACGCGAAGGCGGGCAACTCGGCGTTGATCGTGTTGGGCGAGGAGAGAGAGGAGTTGTTGGTGGCCAGGAGCTGCCACGTTAGCCCGGCATCGACGGAGAACAGCACTCGGGCGCTGTCCCGCATCTGATCGGACTTTCCGGATGCCTTCTGCGTGTCGAGGAAGTAGTTGAAGTAGAGCGTGGCCCTGTCCGCGTAGGCGGAGCCTTCCAGGCTGAAGGCATTCGTCGTCAGGCTCCCGTAGGCGCCGCCGGGAAGGTTGTAGTTGCCCTGCCGTCCGCTGGAACTCCCGATCGCCGCGCCCGCCGTCAGGTCCTCGTGGACGGCGTTGCTCATGATGCCGAACTGGCCGCGGGTGGCATCGTAGTTGAGGTAGGGCGTCGGTGCGCCGGCATACTCCTCGATGCCGAAGTACATCGAGACGCCGCCGCCGCCCTGGGTCTGATTGCGGTCGTTGCCCGCACCGTCGGTGACGGTGACAACCGTCGACGTTCCCCGCGACCCGTCGGCTGCCGCGGGAACGCCGTGCCCGGCGTCGCCGCCCCGCGCCGTGGTCGGGTGCCAGAGGTTGAAGTCGAGCGGGCTGAAGGCGATGCCGGTGAGGCCGGTGCCCAGGGACGGCGAGAAGAATCCGCCCCATTCCGGCACGTCGATGAGGGTGCTCGTCACGGGATCGATCGCGCACAACTGCCCGTTGTCCGTGAGGGCGAACAGCGTGCCGGCGAAGCGGCCTGCCTGCAGGTTCAGCGGCGCCGAGGCGAGCCCCTCGAAGCCGGCCGCTCCGATGGCCTGCAGCTGCGGGGCGAAGTTCTGGAGCGTGGTCACGGCGGCGTTGATCGGCGCAATGTCGTCGGGGTCGGTCTTGTTGCCCGGTTTGATCTCGATGAACCGCCCGTCGCGGGTCACGCCGAGGATCTTCGCGCCCACTTCGTCGACGAACTGCATGCCGGTGACGACCATCCCCGCGAGCGTGCCACGGAAGCCGAGTGTGGTGCTGTCGTCGGATTTCTGATTGGCGGTGGCGGTGGCGTCGGTGGTGGCGGTTCCGCCGTTGTCTGCGCGATACAGCTTGCTCGCCGTCGCCACGCCAGAGGGACTGGTGACGCTGACGGCGAACCAGAGCTCCGAGAACGATCCGGCAGAGGTCCGCCGGAAGGCAAGCGCGGTCACGTCGTCGCTGCGCGTCTCAAAGTTCAGCGGGTCGTCGGCATCCGGATTGGGGATGCCGTCGTCGCTCTGGGACGGCGGAGTGGGGTTGCCCGGATCGAGCTCGAACAGCCGGCCGACCGTGGCGGCGCTGCCGGGCACCCCGGCATAGGCGTAGAGTTTGCCGTCTCGCCTCATGTCGAGGTCGCCGATTCGCGTGTTCCCGATGCTCGTCGGAACCGTCGTTTCTCTCGTGCCTGTGACGGCGTCGAACGTGAACAGCCCCGTTGCCGATGAGGCGAACAAGGTGACGTCGCGGAGCGTGAAGGGGGTGGCATGGGCCGACAGGTTGAGCACGTCGATCAGCGGCTTGGCCGTCGCAGGAGCGACGACCGTGCTCGATCCGGAGGTGTAACCGCTGAAGCCGATGTGGTCCTCGACGACCCGCCTCAGCGAACTGATCGGCTCGAGCCGCACGCTCGGATTGGCGGCCGCGCTCTGGAACGTGAAGTTGAGCTGCGCCGGCAGCTGCTCGTTGGACGACACGGCCACGTAGTACCGCCGCTGCTGCCCGGCGGTCGGAGCGGCGACCTGGCCCCCCGCCGTAAAGCCGCCGGCATTCGTCGGCGTGCCGGCCGGCAGCGTCACTGACCCGATGAACGGATCGAGCACCCCCACCGAGCCCCGCAAGAGGTCGTCGAAGTCGTTGCCCTGACTCGCGCCGGGCTGGTCGTCGGCGACGTTGGAGTCGCGACCGACGTAGATGAGCCGGCCGCTGTCGTCGAACACGGAGAGCGTGAGATCACCGCGGAACCCGTCGGCGTAGTCGATGTCGAACATCGTCGCGAACGTCTGGCCGGATGCATTGACGCCCGCGATCGCCTGGATCTGCTCGTAGTTGAGCGCGAACGTGTACCAGTCGACGTCGGTCGCCGTGGAGATCCTGCCGGCGATGCTGATCGTGTTGCGGTCAGTCTGTAGCAGATTGCCCACGTACTGGGCCGTGCCGTAGGCGTCGTTCGCGTCGATCGCGGTTTCGCCGGTCTCGCCCGCGAGGAGCGAGTTGCGGGGCAGTCCCTGCACGTCGATGCCCGTCGCCGGGTAGCGGATGTCGGCATACCGCACCGTCGAGCCCGGCTTCTCGTCAGGCTGCCGCAGGCGGAGGCGGAGTTCGTAGCGGCCGCTCGATGCGCCGTCGGTGAGGCTCGCGGGATTGGCCAGCGCGGCCTCGTAGTCCGCGGCCGTGGTGGCGGCGTCGTACCGCGGCTGGCTCCGCACGCGGATGAAGTACGACGCGGAGGCGCCGACGCGTCCGGGCAGCACGACCCGCATGCCCGGGTCACGCGGATTGAGTGAGTAAAAGTCGCCGCCCCGCCAGGCGTCCTTGCCGAGGGCCTGGGCGATGCCCCGCGTCGCCACCGATAACGAACCCTCGACGTAGCGGTATTGGAACTGGACAACCGTCGCAACGGGGGCCGCATACGTGATCGTGATCTCGCCGGTGGCGGCGTCGAAGCCGCCGCTCACCGCAGGTGACGCCGGCTGGCCGAGCACGTTGCGGAACGTGAGCACCCCGTCGGCAGCGCACGTGAAAGTCTGCACCCGCACGGGGGCCAGGGGATCCGAGAAATCGTAGATCACGCCGGTGAGCGATTCGCCCACGGCGCCGCCGTGGGCGAGCGTGTAGACGGCGTCAGCCGCGAGGCCGATGTCCAACTGGAAATCGTTGTTCACCACGCCGCCTTCCAGCGCGGAGTCGACGGACCGGGCGAGCACGTTTCCGGCGGCGTCGAGCAGTTCGATCATCGCGTCGAGCGACGACGAGGTCTTGTCGAGATCGAGCCAGACCTCCGAGCCCGCCGAGCCGGTGAACTGGTAGGTGTCGACGTCGGACGGGGTGTCGGGGGAGATGGTCCCGTGCACCTGGAATCCGAGGCGACGGTTCGCGTCGCCCGACTTCTCCTGAGCGCTGTCCGCGGAGTTCGACCCGGTCGCGAAGTTGCCCGCCAGCACTCCGAGCGCCTGGGCGTCGGTCACGGAGTCGTTCCGACCCAGGCCGCCGGTGTATGCCTTCTCCGCCTCGATGGCGATCGCCACGTTGCGATCGTTCGAATACGGCATGAACGCTAGGCTCCGCCAGTCATTCGCCGCAGCAGACGTACTGGTGCCATCCGTGTTGGTGTCCTTAACGATGTTGCCGAGCGGGTCGAGGCCGGCTCCCACCGTGTCGTCGCGGAGCGACGTAACGATCACCGGGTAGCTGGGCTGACCGACGATCTGCACCGTGCCCCCGATGCGGTCGTCGATGTCGAGGCCGTAGCCCGAAGCCGTGAAGCCGGCGTTGGGGCCGAGGAGTTTGACGATGAGGCTCTCCGTCGGCCTGCTCACGAGCCGCAATCCGGTGGCCGTGTGGAAGTTCTTGACGATGATCTCGCCGGTCACCACGTGCACGATGTCGGTGTCGTCCCAGACGCCCTCGACCGTGATCTGCTCAGCGCGAACCGCCATGCCGGCCGTCGCGGCCACGCTCGTAGAGAACGACATCCGGTTGCTGCGGACGAGGGGCCCGGCGTTGTCGTCGAACCCGGTGAATCGATCGATGCCGCCCGTGCTCCGCCCGGTGTCGGGCCGGTCGACGTCGGACAGGGCGTTGGCATTTATGCTGACGACGGCGCCAGCGTTCGCCCGGAAGTCGTTGGCCACAATGATCGGCTGGGCGCCCCGCACGAAGACGGTCGCCGCGTCGTTGGTGCCGCGGCCATTGCGATTCGAGGTGGCCCTGCCCGAGGCGTTGTTCTCGAGTCGGCTGTTCGTCAGCCGGAGGTCCGCCTGGTGCACCTCGATCACGTTGAAGGCGTCGAACGTGCCTTCGATCGGCGTGGTGCCGCCGCCGAACGCGATGTAGGCCTGGTCGAGGCTCACCTTTGAGCCGGCGTTGGCGACGATCCCGCCCCAGTCGCCGCCTGTCAGGCCGCCGATCGGGTTCCCGAAGGCGTCGAACTTGTCGGGTTGATTGCCGTTAGTGTCGAACGTGCCGCCGGCGCCGAAGCGGTTGTCGCCGAGCGACGTGAGGATCACCCGCTGGCCCGGGGTGCCCTCGGCGATCAGCTGCGACACGCCGCGCTCCAGCTCGATCCGCGCGCCCTGCATCTTCACGACCACGCCGGGGTCGAAGGCCAGCCGGCCGCTCGGCCGTGCCACGACGACGCCGGCGCCTTTCTTCATCTCATAGCCGCCGGCCCCGCCGGTGATCACCAGGTTCTCCTGGAGGACGTAGACCACGTCGGTGCTCCGCAGCCGGGCCGGCACGTCCAGATGCTCCAGCGGCCTGCCGAATCCCGTGTCGATCTTGATGAACAGTCCGTTGATCGAGTTGTCGATGAGCCGGTTGCCGCGGAGCTCGGGCCCGATCCGGCCGGGGGAGTCCTCGAAGCTGTTGGGCGTGGCGGCGAGTGCCGGACCGGCGCTCCTCGTGACGGTGCTGAAGGCGATCGTCGGCCGGGCGCTC
This sequence comes from Candidatus Kuenenia stuttgartensis, assembly GCA_945870505.1. Lineage (GTDB taxonomy): Bacteria > Planctomycetota > Planctomycetia > Pirellulales > UBA1268 > QWPN01. The sequence goes on from CAMBSN010000007.1 coordinate 23,573, forward strand.
TCAAGCTGGATCGGCGCCAGGGAGACGAGCTGCGAGTCCACCAGCACCTGCCCGCCGCCGTAGGAGATCGTCGCCTGGCTCACCGTATTGACGAACGCCTTCTTCGAAGCCGCGTCAGAATCCTCACGGAATACAATCCCGCCCCACTGGCCGCCGTTTGGCTTCGGGCCAGCACCGTCGGAGTCTCCGCCGACCGAGTCGTCGTGGTACGACGTGAAGACCACGTTGTTGCCCGGGGTGCCCAGCACCTGCAGCGCGGCGCCGGCCCGCGACGTGCCCGCCAGAGGCGACGAGCTGCCGACGTCGATCATCGCGGCGCGCAGCTTGAGGATGGCCCCGGCGTCGATCATGGCTGTGACGCCCTTGGGAACCGTGAACGTCGAGCCGTCCGCGAGCGGCCGCCCAGCGAGGTCGGTGCCGATCAGGTACGGGCGACCGGCGTCGTTGCCGAGGATTCGGATGAGCGACCTGGATCCGATGGCGTCGATCGCTGACTTAATGGTCGAATACGGCGCCGCGAGCGAGCCGCTGCCGCCGGCTGCGGCCGACTTGTCGACGAACACGGTGTCGGCGAGCGCCGCGGTGCGGAACCAGAACGAGTGCACCCCGCCGGGCGCGCCGTCCCGGTCGCCGTCGAGGGCGGTTCCCGAGACGTCCACCACCGTGGTGCCCGCGGTGGAGGCGGGGGTGAAGCGGAGCCGGGCCTCGTAGAGGCCTTCGGTGCGGCCCCCGATGCCCGAATCCGGCAGCTCGGCATTGAAGGCCGTGTTGCCCACGCTCGAGACGGCGAGGAAGTAGGTGCCGCGTTCGAGCGTCAGCCCGACGAAGGAATCCCGCCCGTAGTAGTCGTCGTTGCGGGCGACCAGCGTTCTCACCGCCTTGCCGTTGACGACGTCTTCGCGGTACAGCGAGAGCACGCTGTCCAGTTTGCTGGCAATCTCCTGGCCCGGCCTGGCGATCACGGTCTCGGCGGAGAAAGTTCCCGGCTCCTGAAGCTCGAATCGATAGAGATCGACGTCGCTGCCGTTGGGCTGATAGCGTTGCCGGAGGTGAATGGCGTCGTAGTCGCCCGGGAACACCGCTTCGCCGGGCAGCCCGCTGCCCATGATCGAGGGCAGGTCGTAGGAGTGGCCGAGCCCGAGCGCATGCCCGATCTCGTGCATCGCGACGTCGAACCAATAGCCGCCGTACTCGCTCTGGCCCCAGTCGATGGTCGAGTTGAGCACCACGTTGTTGCCACCCCCGAGGCCGGCGACGCCGGTGACGGACGTGTTCGGATCGAGAGCCCGCAGGTCGCCTGTGGCAATTGTGATGCCGTTCTCGGGCGTCTCCACGAACCGCACGCCTGCGACGAGGCTGTAAAGCTCGAAGATTTCCCGGGCCCGCTGCTTCTGCGCCTCGGTGATCACGTTCTGGAGGGGATTGCCCTGCGGATCGGAGCCGTAGTCGGGGCGGAAGTTGTATTCGATCACGTTGATCCCGGTGGAGGGATCGACGCGGGCGAACGGCAGGCCGTGGGCTCCGCTGTCGACCGTGGTGTTGCGATGCCCCGGTTCGTCCACCGTGCCGGGCTGGCTCGGGAAGCCGATATCGCCGACGGGCGTCTTCACCGTGGCTCGCGGGTCGATCGATCCCTGCAGCGTCGTCAGCGTGGGGGAAGCGGCGCCGCCGTCGGTCTGCCCGAGGGTGCCGAGATTCTGGGCGGTAGCGAACGCGGAGTTCTCGTCGGTGCCCTCCGCCTGCGGAGTGAGCGTCGTAACGGACTGGCCGCCGATCTCCAAGCGGAACACCGCGCCATCGGGGAGGTCGGTCGCGAACCGCAGCCGGGCCCGACCGGTGGCGGCGTCGAGCGTCACGGCGGAGGGAACGAGGGCGGTACCAACGTCGTCGCCGGCGGCATCGACGGCGATCAGTCGGTAGAGTGAGGCGGTCTCGGCGGACGACTTCAACAGGGGTTCGTCCGTGTTGAAGTACACGTCGACCGAATCGCGATCCTGCGACAACGCGCCGCCGACCCGCGTGACCGGCTGCGGAACGACGGCCCTCACAAATGCGCCGAGTTGGAGACGCAGGTCGATCGTCGAAGCGTTCACAGTCCCGCGATTGGTGGACCGAAGGCCAGCTCCGATGATGATCTGGTAGCTGTCGTCCGGGAGCGTGTCCTTGAACCGGATCACGATCTGGTTCTGGTTCGGGGCGTCGTCTACGAGGATGCTCCCGAACTCGACAGGGACGTCCGTAAATGCTCCAGCGTTACCGAAGGCGTCGCCACCACGGCCGGTTCGTCGCATTGAGATCGAACCAAGTGAAGCCGCACTGCTGTCGATCACGACACCGGGGCTGAACCGCAGCGTGATCTGCTGGGGCGCCTCGACGAGCGTCGGCGCTGCCCCGGGGTCTCCTGTGACGTAAAAGGGAGTCGCGGTTTCGGCATAGGCGGAAACCACGTCGAACGCCATGACGCGGCGAGACTCGAGCCGCTCCATAAGATGGACGGACCGCAGTCTCTGGGATCGGGAAGCCTCGCGCCGCCGCTGTGGTGCCGGCCGGCCGTGACCTTCGCGGATGAAACTGCGTGCGATGCCCAGTCGTCGAAATGAGAACAGACTCATGGAATGTGGATCCTGGGAGAGCCTAAAGGAACCGGGGTGTCGCCTGTGCGAGAGATCATCGACGTGCCGACACGGCTGCAACGGCACCTCTGCCGACTGCCAGCGGCGACGCTCGGGAACCCCTCATAGGAGTGAAATCAAGGAAACTACAGGTGGACTCCGCGCAGGTCAATGAATCGGACAACCGGGTCCGGCAAAGCCGAAAAAACAAACGAAACTCGCAGTCCGCCCCCAGTCGGTGCGAGCGACATCGAAGGCACGGCCCCCGGCATCTCCCCAGGTTACGCGACCCGCAGAAAGAACCCGTAGCCGCAGGTTGGTAACCTGCGGAGAAAGACGGTTGGCTGAAGTGGGCACAGGTTGAAAACCTGTGCTACGGGGAAGCGGTGCTACGGAGCCGGGATGGCAGCGAAGGCTTCGAGGGCTTCGCCGGTGTGGCTGCGGAGCAGGGCGTCGGCGGCGGCCGGTTGCTTCGGCTGCTTCTTCCACCGCTTGGCGTGGATCACGATGTCTTCCGGTGGCCCCTCGGCCACGACGAGCCCGCCGCCCGCGCCCGCCTCCGGGCCCAGGTCGAGCACCCAGTCGGCCGCCGAGATCACCTCGAGGTTGTGCTCTACCACCAGCACCGTGTTGCCGGCGTCCACCAGCCGCTCCAGCACGTGCAGGAGCTTCTCGATGTCGGCGAAGTGCAGGCCCGTCGTTGGCTCGTCCAAGATATAGAGTGTGCTGCCCGTGCCCGGCTTCGCCAGTTCGCGTGAGAGCTTCACGCGCTGCGCCTCGCCGCCCGAAAGCTGTGGCGCCGGTTGGCCGAGCGTGATGTAGCCGAGGCCCACGTCCACGAGCGTGCTGAGGATCCGCGAGATGTGCGGCACCGTCTCGAAGAAAGCCGCGGCGTCGGCCACGCTCATCTCCAGCACGTCGGCGATGTTTTTGCCGTGCCACTTGGCATGCAGCGTTTCGGCGGAGTAGCGCCGGCCGCGGCAGTGCTCGCACTCCACCCACACGTCGGGCAGGAAGTGCATCTCCACGCGACGCTGGCCGAGCCCCTCGCAGGCCTCGCACCGGCCCCCCGCCACGTTGAAGGAGAACGTCCGCTGCGTGAAGCCGCGGGTGCGTGATTCCGGCACCTTCGCGAAGAGCTGGCGAATGTGGTCGAACACGCCCGTGTAGGTGGCCGGCGTTGAACCCGGCGTCGAGCCGATCGCCTCCTGATCCACGAGGATCACCTTGTCGATCTGGTCGAGGCCCTTGATGGCGTCGAACTGCCCCGGCTGCTCGCGGGCCGCATGCAGCCGTCGGGCGAGCGCCCGCCAGAGTACTTCCAGCACAAGGGAGGTTTTTCCACTACCGCTCGGGCCGGTTACCGCCGCGAGCACACCCAGCGGAAACCGGACGTCGATCCCCTTGAGCGTGCGGTGGCGGACGCCCCGGAGATCGAGCCAGCCGCTCGGCTCGCGACGGCCGTGCTCGGCCTTCCGCGCCAGCACCGCATCGCAGGCCCGCCGCTTCGTGAGATATGGCCCCGTCACGCTTTCCTTGATGGCCGGCAGTTTCGCGGGAGCGGCGTGGGCCACGATCCGGCCGCCTTCGCGGCCACTGCCAGGACCAAAGTCGAGCGCATGGTCGGCCGTCGCCACCACGTCGCGGTCGTGCTCCACCACCACCACCGTGTTGCCCAAGTCACGGAGTTTTCCGAGCGCGGTGATCAGCCGGTGCGTGTCGCGCGGGTGCAGGCCGATCGTCGGCTCGTCGAGCACGTAGAGCACGCCCGTGAGGCCGCTGCCCACCTGGGCCGCGAGCCGGATCCGCTGGAGTTCGCCGCCGGACAGGCTGCCGGCCGGCCGCGACATGTCGAGATACTCAAGGCCGACGTCTACCAGAAACGACACGCGGGCATTGAGTTCGCGGAGCAGGTCGCCGGCGATCTTCCGGTCGGCGGCGTCGAGCTTCACTGTGGCGAGTTCTTGCTGGAGCCGACCAAGCGGCATCCGGCCCCAGACGTCGAGCGTGCGTCCCCAGAGCGAGACGGCGCTGGCGACATCGGCCAGTCGGCTGCCGCCACACTCGCTGCACGGCACCTCGTCCATCACGGCGTCTACTTTGCTGCGAAGGGCCACCACGAGCCGGGCCGCCTCCTCGCAGGCGTTTTCCAGGCCTTTGAACTGGAAGGAGAACCAGGGAGCGACAGGACCCCGGGCCTCACGGCCCTGGGCTTTCGTGGCGGAGCGCGCGGGAACCAGGGTTGCGTCCGAGACGGGTCCCCGGGCCTTACGGCCCCGGGCTTCCAGGGGTAGAGGCACGTCGATCCACTTCTCACCGGTGCCCTCAAAGAGCACCCGCTGCTGAATGCCCGAGAGATCGGCGAGTGGCACGTCGAGCGGCAGGCCCGTGGCGGCGCCGAGGGCCTCGAGCATCGCCCGCCCGATCCGTTTTCCTGTGGGGCCGTCGAGCAAGGGCCAGAGTTCGAGGGCACCCTCCCGGAGCGTCAGGGTGGGATCGCGGACGAGCGCCGAGCGATCGACGCCCGTCCGCGTGCCGAGGCCGTCGCAACTCGGGCACCAGCCGATCGGACTATTAAAGGAGAACTGCCGCGGCTCCAGCGGCTTGAAGCCGCGGCCGCAGTCGGGGCAGGCGAGCCGCCGGCTCAATACCTCGACTGGCCAGTCGGGCTCGTCGAGCGGCTTGCCGTCGTGGCCGTCGATCGCGCGGGCCACAAGCAGCGTGCCGCCCCCCGCATCAAACGCCGCCTCCACGCTCTGGGCCAGCCGGCTGCGGCTCGCCGGGTCGGCCGTGACGCGGTCGATCACGATCTCCAGCCGGCTTTTCCGTTTGCGGTCGAGCGCGGGCTTTTCATCGAGCCGCATGGTGCGGCCATCAATGCGAATGCGGACGTGCCCCGCCGCCTGGAGCGACGCAAACAGCGACTCTGGCGATTGGCCCACCTTGAGCTCGATCGGGGCGAGGATCAGAAGCTTCGTGCCGTCCGGCTGCGAGAGGATCTTCTCGACCGTCTGATCGACGCTCTGGGCCCCCACGGCCGTGCCGCAATCCGGGCAGTGCATCCGGCCGAGCCGCGCGGCCAGCACGCGAAAATGGTCGTACATCTCCGTGAGCGTGCCGACCGTGGATCGTGGCGTGCTGCCGGTGCTCCGCTGCTCGATCGCCACCGCGGGCGAAAGCCCCTCGATCTTCTCGAAGAGTGGCTTCGGCACCTGGCCGACGAACTGCCGCGCATACGGCGAAAGGCTCTCGACGTATCGCCGCTGCCCCTCGGCGTAGAGCGTGTCGAAAGCGAGCGACGTCTTGCCGCTGCCGCTCGGGCCGCAGCAGACCGTGAGTTGCCCGCGGGGAATGTCAGCATCGACCTGCTTGAGGTTGTGGAGGGCGGCACCGCGGACCGTGATCATTGGCGGGCCCGGATCGCGGGAGGTCTTCTGGACCGTGTCGAGCATTGCCGCCACCGCGGCCGCCGGGTCTTCCACCTTCTTCCGGCGGACGGCCACCTTTCTTGCTGGCTTCGATGCTTTCGTCGCCGCCGCGAGGATCGGCACGAGGGCCTGCCCCGTGTGCGAACCCTTGGCCTTGGCGATCTTTTCAGGCGGGCCCTCCGCCACGATTCGGCCACCGCCGCCGCCGCCTTCAGGCCCGAGGTCGATCACCCAGTCGGACCGCTTCACGACGTCGAGGTTGTGCTCCACCACGAGCACCGTGTTGCCCGCCTCTACGAGCCGCTCGAGCACTGTGAGTAGCTGCCGCACGTCGGCCATGTGGAGGCCCGTCGTCGGCTCGTCGAGCACGTAGAGCGTTTTTCCTGTGGAGCGTTTTGCCAACTCACGCGACAGCTTGACTCGCTGGGCCTCGCCGCCCGAGAGCGTGGGCGACGGCTGGCCGAGATGCAGATAGTCGAGCCCCACGTCGCAGAGCGTCTGGAGTTTCCTCGCGATGTCGGGGGCGTCTTGAAACAGCTCCAGCGCCTCGCCGACCTCCATGTTCAGAAGATCCGCGACGCTCTTGCCTTTCCATCGAACCTCCAGGGTGTCTTTCGCGAACCGGGCTCCGCCGCAGACGTCGCACGTCACCCACACGTCGGCCAGAAAATCCATGTCGAGGCGCACCGAGCCGTTACCCTCGCAGGATTCGCAGCGGCCACCCGACACGTTGAAACTGAATCGGCCAGCCTTCCAGCCCCGCTTCTTGGCTTCGGGGAGCATCGTGAAGAGGTTGCGGATGTCGTCCCAGACCTTCACGTAGGTCGCCGGATTGCTCCGCGGTGTGCGGCCGATCGGCGACTGGTCGATCACGATCACCTTGTCGAGGGCGTCGGCACCCTTGATCGCGTCGAAGTCGCCGGGCGTCGCCACCTCGCTGCCGAGGAGTCGCCGCAGTTCCGGCTCCAGCACGTCACCGACGAGCGAACTCTTGCCGCTGCCCGAGACGCCGGTCACGCACACCAAGAGCCCCAACGGGATCTCGACGTCGATCCCCTTGAGGTTGTTGTGCCGCACGCCCTCGAGCCGCAGCGTCTTATCACCGGGCTTGCGCCGCTCGGCCGGCAGGTGGATCGCATCGCGGCCGGAGAGAAATGCCCCGGTCACGCTTCGCTCGCTCTTCGCGATGTCGTCGGGCGTGCCCGCCGCCACCACCTCGCCGCCCCGTTTACCTGGCCCGGGACCGAAGTCGATCACCCAGTCGGCGGCCCGGATCGTGTCTTCGTCGTGCTCGACCACGACGACCGTGTTGCCCTTGTCGCGCAGGGCCTCGAGAGCCCCGAGCAACTTCACGTTGTCGCGGGGGTGTAGGCCGATCGACGGCTCGTCGAGCACGTAGAGCACGCCCGAGAGCCCCGAGCCGATCTGGGCCGCGAGCCGAATCCGCTGGCTCTCGCCACCTGAGAGCGTGGGGGCCTTCCGGTCGAGCGCGAGATAGCCGAGGCCGACTTGATCAAGGAACGAAAGCCGACTGGAGATCTCCTTCATCAGTTCGACGGCGATCAGTTTCTGCGTGGCGTCGAGGACGAGCGTGGCGAGAAACTCGCGGGCATCGGCGATCGGTAGGGCACAGAGCGCGTCGAGCGAGAGTTGGGCCCGATGGCCGTCGGGATCCTTCTTCGCCGCGGTGAGCCACGCCTTCGACGCCGTCGTGATTCGCACGGCGCGGGCCTGGGCAGAGAGCCGCCTGCCCTGGCAGTCGTGGCAGGGGGTGACGCTCATCAGCTTTTCGAGCATCCGGCGGATGATGCCGCTCTTCGCGGTCCGCCAGCGGTTGGCAAGCAGGCCGCAGAGCCCCTCGAACTTCGTCTTCGCCCCGCGCTCCGCTCGCCCGCGCTTCCACGAGAGCTTGATTTCTTCGAGGCCCGTGCCGCTCAGCCAGAGTTTTTTCTGGGCGGCGGTGAGGTCTTTCCACGGCGTGTCGAGGAGCGTGCCCGGGTCGAGCTTTTTCTTCGCCTCCACGTGGGCCGCCACGCCGGTTAAAAGCCGTCGCAGCCACCGTGGCATGTCGCGGAACGTGCCCAGCACACCGATCGCCCCCTTGCGGAGCGTTTTGTCGGGCTCGGTGACGAGCTTGGCGGGGTCGATGCCGTAGATGTCGCCGAGGCCCTCGCAGGTTGGGCAGGCGCCCTGCGGACTGTTGAAACTAAAGAGCTGCGGTTCCGGTGTCGAATAGCTCACGCCGCAGGCTGTGCAGGCGTAGTTGCTCGAGAGCACGAGGTCGGAAAAAGGTGCCAGCCACCTTTTCTGCGAAGCACCTCTGCCGGCTTTGCCGGCCGAGGCCGTGCCCCCATCGGGGGCTGGGAAAAGGTGGCTGGCACCTTTTTCGTCTTGTTCACCGGCCACGATGACCTGGCCGCCGGAGGTCTTGAGGGCGAGTTCCACCGCCTCGGCGATCCGGCTTCGCGTGGCGTCGCCCGGCACGAGCCGATCGACCACCACGTCGATCGTGTGCTTGATCTGCTTCTCGAGCGGCGGCGGATCCTCGACGCGGCAGATGGTGCCATCCACGCGGGCCCGCGTGAAACCCTGGCGGACGAGATCGGTAAACAGATCCCGGTGCTCGCCCTTTCCGTCGCGGACGAGCGGCGCCAGCAGCATCACCCGCTCTCCCTTGCGGGCCGCGATGATCCGCTCCACGATCTGGTCGCGAGGCTGCGCCTCGAGCACGGCGTCGCACTCGGGGCAGTGGGCCGTGCCCACCCGCGCGTAGAGCACGCGAAGGAAGTCGTGGATCTCCGTCATCGTGGCGACGGTTGATCGCGGGTTCGTGCCCGCCGACTTCTGCGCGATCGAGATCGATGGCGAGAGTCCGGTCACGCTGTCGACGTCTGGCCGGGGCAACTGGCCGAGGAACTGCCGCGCGAAGGTGGAGAGACTCTCCACGTAGCGCCGCTGCCCCTCGGCGTAGAGCGTGTCGAAGGCGAGGCTCGACTTGCCCGATCCGCTCACGCCCGAGAGGCAGACGAGCCGGCCGCGAGGCAGGCCGACGGTGACATCGCGAAGGTTGTGCTCACGGGCACCGCGGACAACGATCGGAGGGACGTGCATGAGCGGCTAGCGGCGCGAGGGGCGTGCGGGATCGGCCGCGGTATTGTAGCGCTGGACAGCCCCTGCCGAGTGCCGTACGATCGGGTTTCCCGTGGGAAAAACGGCTGGACGGCCGTTCCCGGTACGGGGCGGTAGCTCAACTGGGAGAGCGCGGCGTTCGCAATGCCGAGGTTGGGAGTTCGATCCTCCTCCGCTCCATTACACGGCCGAAATGCCATCCATGGCCATTTCGGCCTTGAGTCTCTCACGCGGCCCTCCGGGCCTTGCCGCGATTACACGCCTGAAATGCCATCCATGGCCATTTCAGCCTTGCCTGGAAGTAGCACAGGTTGGCAACCTGTGGCTTTCACGTAGCACAGGTTTCCAACCCGTGTCGTGTTCTGAGCAGGTTGACAACCTGCTCTACGTTTGGGAACTCAGGTTTCCAAACGGTGTATTTCGCCAGGGCTGGTTTCCCGCTGGTTAAAAACCTGCGCGCCGGACGTCATAATCGTGGCATGGCCACGGATTCGACGGTGATGCCGCAACCGGTGCGCGATCCCTCCACGGAGCTCATGCTCCGGGTGCGCGATGGCGACGCTGATGCCTTCGCCGACCTCGTCGTCGCCTGGCAGGACCGGCTCGTCACCCTCTTCCTGCATCACACCGGCGACCATGCCACCGCTGAGGATCTCGCGCAGGAAGTCTTTCTGCGCGTCTATCGGGCGCGGGCCACGTATCAGCCGACGGCGAAGTTCACTACCTGGATCCACACCATCGCCAACAACGTGGCGAGCGACCTCCGCCAGCGGGCCTACCGCCGGCTCGAACGGGGTGTGCCGGCGAACACGTCGGCATCGTCGTCGATGATTGGCCTCGACCAACTCGCCGTCGCCGCCAGCGGTTTTCTGCCGACGCGGCGCGCCGACCGCACCGAACTGCAGGCGGTGGTTCGCGACGCGATTGCCGGTCTCAATGAGCGGCAGCGGATGGCGGTGCTCCTGGCGAAGTTCGAACAGTGTTCCTACGAAGAGATCGCCACCGCGATGGGGCTCACCGTGCCGGCCGTGAAGTCGCTCCTCTTTCGGGCCCGCGACCAGCTTCGGATTGCGATCGAGCCGTATCTGCAGGGAGACCGGTCATGAACGACGGCCATGCCACAGGCCCGAATGGCCGCCCCGGCGACGCTTCGCAAGGCGGCGTGCCGGCGAACGATCTCGGGGAGATCTGGGGTGCGCTTGATTCCCTGCCGCGGGCGAGCGCTTCAATCGACATGGCCGCAACGACGATCGACATGGCTGCTGTCACGATGGCGCGGTCGGCGCCGCGGGCCACACTCCGCATGGGCCGCGGACGGCCGACGTCGTGGCGGGGCTGGCTCCTTCCCGCCGTCGCCGTGGCGGGAAGCCTCATCGCGGGGATCGTGGTCGGCCGCGTCACCGTGCCCGACCCCGATCTACGGATCCTCGAATCCCTGCCGCTCGTCCGGCACCTGTCGCTTCTCCAGGAAGCCGGGAGCGTGAAGTTTCTGCAGGCGCTTTCAGCCCGCCGCAACCAGCAGCCGCTCCGCATGCCTCCCGAGATGCTGCGGGACGAGGGACACGAGTTCGATGCCGACGTCGCCGATCTCGAGGCAGATCATGCCTGGGGAAATGTCGCTCGGCCGCTGATCGACGAGCGGCGAGCGACGATCGCCACGATGGCCGGCGATGAGCGAGACTCGATCGAGCGGTCGGCCGCGGCCTTTCAGGAACTGACCGCGGCAGAGCGGCGAGACCTCGCCACGGTAGCGTCGGCGCTGGCCGATCCGAAGCGGGACGAACTTCGAGCCGCCGCCCGGCTCTGGCACTTGATCATTGCGGCGAGCGATCCGCCAGACCGGAAGAACATCGTGCAGCTCGATCCTGAGAGCCGGCTCGAATGGCTCGAACGGCGATCGCGGTTTCGCGAATGGATGGGTGAGCGGCGGGGCCTTCCGCCAGGAATCGAAGGCGGCCCCATGCCGCCAAGGGTGCCGGGGCCCGGCGGGATCCCGGGCGACGGTCGGCCGCGTTGGCAGGGCCCACGCGGCGAAGGCGGGCCCCAGGGCCCGCGCGGTGATGGCCGGTCGCGGGGCGAGCCTGGGCCACGAGGTGAAGGCATGCGACCCGAGGGCGGACCGCAGAGCGACCGCGTTGGTCCACGGCTGGTGGAGCAGCCTCCGGAGCCTGCGCACGAAGAGGGACCAGCGGCGACTGAGGAGAACTGAACGTTCTCCTTGTGCCGTTCAGCGGCGTGACTCGTATTCGATACGGAAAAGGTCCAGAAGATACAGATCCATCCGATCCTTCATCCGATTGCTCGCCTTCTTGCTTGCGATAATGTCGCGGATGTTGGCCACGGGAAAAATTCCCTCGGTGACTGATCGACGCTTCGCCTCAACGTAGTTTTCGATTCCATCGGGCGCGAAGACGATGTCGAGGTCAAATGGACCGTCGGTCAGCTGAATGAAGTCTTTACCGGCGACGATGTCGCGTTCGACCGTGTCGTCGATCGTGAAGCCGAGTTGGCGGACCGCGTAGACGATGCGGCGGCCATTGTCCGCATCCTTTGCGGGAAACACGTTGACGTCCTGAGTCGTGCCAGGAAAACCCAGGAGGATCGCGCCGCCCTTTCCAATGAACAGGTAATCGACCCCGGCCGCGGCGAACGCCTTGGCGACTTCCTGCGCCTGCAGCGGGTTGAACGGCGAGTGATCGTTCATTCCGGGGGGGCGGGCTGATAGCCGAGGTAGGCAGGGAGGTTGGCCACGCACCACTCGCGGTAGGCCTGGGTGCTCGGAAACACCCGCGAGGTTGGCTTGTCGAGCCCGGGTCTCGAGACGCGGCAGAAGCCGTACTTCATACGGGCCTCGACTGTCCGCTGCAGTTGACGACGACACTGCTCGCGAAACAGCAGATCGGCAGCGTCGTCTAGGGTAGGCGAGCGAGAAGAGAGCATTGTCATGGCACGCTTAGGATACCCGATCAACCATCAAGGCCGCTCATAAGGGTTCTCAGAGCCGTGCGCAGCCGTTTGTCCAAGCCCAACGCCGTGAGGCGTGGGGTGAATCACCAACAGACGCCAAGGCCAGCGTGGTTTGCCCGCGGCCTCACGGCCGGTCGGCTTTCACTCGCCACTCACTCGAGCGCGAGGATCATACGTGATCCCTATCAGCCGCGGATCGCTTCTTCGAGAAACTCAAGCACCGCCCGATTGAAGATCTCCGGCGCCTCCAGCGGCACGAGGTGGCCCGCGGCCGGCACGATCAGGAGCTTGGCATTCGGGATGACTTGCTCAGCGGCTTCCAGGCACGCCGGGGGCGTGATCTGATCCTCGGCACCCACCACGAGCAGCGTCGGCACGCGGACGTGCCGCATCGCCTCCGTCATGTCGGGCCGATCACCGAGCGCGGCCAGTGCCCCCTGGATCGTGGGCACGCGCTGCCGCTCGATCATCGACCGCAGCAGGGCATCATTTTCTGCATGGCAGGCGAGGGCCGTGGCATCGGCGTCGCTCCGTGCCGCCGCCAAGAGACGCGGGATCATCGCATCGGCCAGGATCGATTGGCCGAGCCGACCCACCTTGCCGGCGAGATCAACGCGAGCCGAACGGGCCTCGGGCGTGTCGGCTTCAAGCTTTGTGTCGACGAGTACGATGCTCCCCACGCGGTCGGCATGCCGCGCTGCCATGTGCTGGGCCACATAGCCCCCCATCGACACACCACAGATCACGGCTGGCCGCTCCACGTGGAGCGCATCGAGCACCGCAGCCACGTCGTCGGCAAACCCGGCGATGCTGCCCGGGACCGAGCCGCTCGCCCCGAATCCGCGAAGATCGGGCACGATCAGCCGCACCGATTCGGCCAGCGGCGCCTGCCGCTCCCACATGCCGTGGTCGAGGGGGAAGGCGTGGAGGAGCACTACGGGGAGCCCGCTGCCGGCTGTGTGGACGGCCAATCGCGTGTCGCGGATGTCAACGTGATGAGTGTGCATGGGAACGTAGAGCAGGTTGATAACCTGCTCGGAACTTGGCACAGGTTGACAACCTGTGCTACTGGGGGACTGTGCGACGGAACGTAGAGCAGGTTGGTAACCTGCTCGGAACTCGGCACAGGTTGACAACCTGTGCTACTGGGGGACCTGCGGCCACGGAGAACCTGTGCGACGGGCGGCGCGGAAGTGTTCGAGGTTGCGGCGGATCGTGACGTTGTGCGGCTCCTGCCGGACCGCGAGGAGCTGCGTCCGCTCCGCGCCGGCCGCATCGCCGGCCGCGGCTCGGCAGTGGGCCATCGTGTCGAGATAACTGGGGCTGTCGAAGGAGAGCTCCAGCGACCGCTTCGAATATCGTAGCGCCTTGCCGACGTCGCCCTCGGTGTTGGCCACGAGCCAGGCGTATTCGTTGTAGCCGTTGGGGTCGTCGGGGACCGCCTGGATCTCCTCGTCGAGTTGCTCGAGCGCCTTCGTCACCCGCGCTGCCGCATCGACCCGCAGCACGGGATCGTCGTCGCCCAGCCGATACCAGGCAATCAGGGAATCGACATCCTTGGGATGGGCGGCGAGCGATTCCTCGAGTCGGCTGCGATAGGTCGCCCGATCGCCGTGGCTCGCCGCATCGCAGGCCACGAAGTAGAGCATTCGCGACCGTATCGCTCGTGGGTCGCGCTCCAGTCGCATCAGAATCTGGTTGATGTCGTCGCCGCCGCGGCCGTCGAGCACCACGCGAAGCATCGCCGCGGCCTCTCCATCGCGACCGTGGTCGTGGAGGAACTCGGCCCCGATGACGCCCGCCAGCGCGAGTTCACCGAGGGGTGACGTCGGGTCGTCTACGACCGCGCGATACTCCCGCAGCGACCAATCGGGCGCGCCCCAGCGGGCCAGCAGCATCGCGGCCTGCAACCGCCGGCTGAGTTCGCCGCCGTCGCCGAGAGCGGCCGCCGCCCGGTCGGCGAGGTCAACGGCAACCGCCTCGTCGCCCATGCGGCGGTGCGCCACTGCCGCGGCATACGCCACCAGCGGAGCGAACGAGTCGCCGCCAGTCGCGACGCGCTCCGCCAGCAGGCTCGCCGCCTGCGGCACGCCATGATCCGACAGCCAGGCGAGTTCGTTGGCGAGCAGGTCGTCTTCTGCAGCGGATCCGTGGCAGGCGTCGAAGAGCCGCGCCGCCTCGGCGACCGCGGCGTCGTGGCGGCCCGCGGCGGCGAGCAGTTCGGCCAGCACGCGACGGAAGATGCGGGTTGTCTTGGCATCACCGAGCGTGCCATCACCGTCGTCGCCGACTGGGATGCGGGCCGCTCCTTCGCCGGACCGCTCCAGAAGCCGCACCGCCGCGATCGCCTCGTCCACCGCAGCGGCCGACGGCGCGGCCGAGCAGTCGATCAGCGCCCGCACCAGTCGTGCTGTTGGGCGGCCGCTCGGGCCGATGCCCGATGCGATCCGGGGGGCGATCTCTGTCCACACCGGATCGTCGGGGTGCCACTCGCGGGCAAGGAGTGCCGCAGCAATCCGGGAGCCCGCGGTCGTTCGCTCGAGCCGCACGATCCGCGACAGCGGCTCGATTCCCGCGTCGTCGTCGAGCCGCAGAAGCCGGTGCATCAGGTTGACGCGGGTGTCGAAGTCGCCGCGGCTGTAGCGGTCGAGCATGCTCGTCACCGCTGGCGGATCGGTGGCCGAGGCGATGGGCAGCGCTTCGACGAGCCAGCGAGCCTTCAGCGCCACTTCGAGATCGTCGCTCGATTCCGCGGCGGCGAGGAGTGCATCAGCGGCATCGGCGCCGATCGCGGCGAGTTTGCCCGCGGCCACCTCGCGGACCGCATATTCGTCGTCGCCGAGCTGGCCGATCAGGTCCGCGATGGTCGCCGTGTCGCCCGCATCCGCGCAGGCACGGTGGCCCGCCGATGCCAGGAGGCACGAGGCCGCGATGAATGCCCGGGCGATTTCCATCGGCCGCATGCGGAAAACCCTCGCAGACAGATCAGGCCGACACCCGACGAGTGGCCCACTGAAGCCTATGACTCCGAACCGAGCCGGGGCAAGCAGGGGGTCGCAGATAGCAAGCGGAAAAAGGTGACAGCCACCGTTTGTCTGAAGACCCCGGCCTGTGGCCGGGGCCATGTCGCCTTCGGCGACTGGCAAAGGGTGGCTGTCACCTTTTTCACGCCCTACGTCGCGTCGGGCTCAATGCCCAGATCCCGGATCGTGACGAGCGCTTCCAGCGGTATCCCGCGGGCGGCGAGCGCCTCGCGGCCCCCGGCGAGCCGGTCGATCACCGTCACGAGCCGCTCCACCACGAGGCCAAACTCTTGCGCCCGGTCGATCGCCAGAAGCGACGAGCCGCCGGTCGTGACCACATCCTCGACGATCACCACCCGCTGGCCCGGCTCGACCGGGCCCTCGATGTACTTCTGGAGGCCGTGGCCCTTGGCCTCCTTGCGGACCATGAAGCCCTTGAGCGGCAGGCCTGCTACGCCGGCCATGGTGACCACCGCCCCGGTGACGGGATCGGCGCCGATCGACATTCCGCCGACGGCGTGCGGCAGCGGCCCGGCCGCCTCGAGTCGGTCGAGGATCGCCCGGCCGACGAGCATCGCCCCATGGGCATCGAGCACCACCTGCTTGGCGTCGAGATAGAAACTTGCCACCCGGCCCGACGCGAGCGTGAAGGTACCCCGCTTCAGGGCGCGGGCTGTGACGAGGTCGATCAGGTCGCGGGAGCGTGATGCTGCTGGGTCGGCCATAGAACGAAAGTATAAGGGGGGACGTACCAGGTTTTTGACTCCCCTCACGCAGAACCTAGAATTCGGCTGGTTTTCCATCCGGCCGGAGCGTCTTCATGCGGCTCGGTTTTGCCCTCGTTCGCCGCGTTGCAGTCGCCGCCTGGCTCACAGCCTGCTTGCTGGCCTCGCCCGCCATGGCGGGCACCGTCATGGTGCCGGTCCGGCTGCCACTCACCGGCACCCGCGACACGCAGGTCGAGGCTGCCGTGCTCCGCAGTCTCGGACAGTTGCGCGACGCGGCACCGGAGCGGGGCACGCTCGTGCTGCGGTTTGACGTGGTCGATGGCGAGGCCGCGGGGGGCAGCGACTTTGGCCGCGCGATCGAACTCGCCCGCTTCCTCGCAGACGACCGGCTTGCCGGCGTGAAGACGGTTGCGTGGTTGCCTAAGGGCGCGACGGGCCATGCGGTACTCGTGGCGCTGGCGTGCGACGAGATCGCGATGCCCGCCGAGGCGGTGCTCGGCCCCGCAACCGGCGCCAGTGACCGACCCGACGAGGCGGTGCAAACCGCGTATCGATTAACGGCCGCGCGGCGGCGGACGATACCGCCTGCGGTGGCCGAGGCGTTTGCCGACCCGGCCGCCCGCGTGGTCCGTGCCTCGACCGACGACGGCGAGCAGTTCGTCGGCGAGGATGAACTCGACGACCTCCGCAAGCGGGCTGCGGTCATCAACGTCGAACCGCTCCAGCCCTCGCCCCTCGCCTTCGACGGCCGCCGCGGCCGCGAACTCGGGTTCGTGAGAATCCTCGCCCGCTCGCCCGCCGAACTCGCCCGCGGGATCGGCGTTGCGGAGCGCGACCTTGCCGCCGATCCGGCGCTCGACGGCGGCTGGCGGCCGGCGATCGTCTCGCTCACCGGCGCTGTGGGCCCCGAGGCGGTGGCGCGGCTGCAGGCCCGCATCGAGCGGGCGATTGCCGATGGCTCGAACTTCATCTGGCTGCGAATCGAGAGCGCGGGGGGCGCCCCCGAGCAGAGCCTGGTGCTCGCCAACTGGCTCTCCGGCCTCGATCCGACGACCGTGAAGACGGTGGCCTACGTGCCGCGGGAGGCGCGGGGCGATGCGGCACTGGTGGCCTTGGCCTGCGACGAACTCGTGATGCACCCCGGGGCCACGATCGGCGGCGAAGGGGCGGCGGCGATTGCGGGCCGGCGGGCCGACTCGATCGTGGCCGCCTGGCGCGGGGGCGTGGCAAAACTCCGCGACCGCTCCTGGTCGCTGCCGGCGGCGCTCGTGGTACCCGGGATCACGGTCCACCGCGCGGAGGAGCAGGGCTCGGGCCGCATCGAGTTCTTCAGTGAGGCGGAACTCGCCGCCCGCGCCGACCGCGACAGCTGGCGGCTGGGCCCCGTGATCGGCACCGGGCCGTTCGCCCTCGACGGCCGCCGCGCCGAGGAACTCGCGCTCGCGGCCCACGTCGTGGACGACGCCGAGGGGCTCCGGCAGGCCTATGGGATCGAGGGACGAGTCGCCGTCGCGGAGCCGGGCTGGGCTGACCGATTGCTCGAGGCCCTCGCCAGCCCGAGCCTTGCCTGGCTGTTGCTCATGATTGGTGCCGCCGGCCTCTACATCGAGCTCAAGACGCCTGGCATCGGGTTTGGCGGATTCGTGTCGATGGTGGCGTTCATCGTCTACTTTTGGAGCCAGTATCTCAACGGCACCTCCGGCTGGCTGGAGGTGATGCTATTCATCGCCGGTGTGATCTGCGTGGCGGCGGAGATCTTCGTGTTGCCGGGCTTCGGCGTGCTCGGCCTCGGCGGAGGACTGCTCGTGATCGCGTCGATCGTGCTTGCCAGCCAGTCGTTCGTCCTCCCGGTCAACGAGTATCAGATCCGGCAGATGCAGTGGTCGCTGATTGGGATCCTGGGGGCGGCGGCGGGAGTTGCGACGCTCGGGATTCTGCTGCGGCGGTGGCTGCCATCGACGCCGATCCTGCGGAACGTGGTGCTCGAGCCACCCGCGGACCAGGGGCTCGACGACGCGCTCGACGAACTCGTCGGCCGTATCGGCACGACCACCACGCGGCTGGCGCCGGCCGGCAAGGCGCGGATCGGTGACAGCGTGCGGGACGTGGCCAGTGACGGCCCGCTCATCGAGCCCGGCACCGCCGTTCGCGTGGTCGGCGTCCGCGGTGGCCGCGTGATCGTCCATCCGGCGGGGGATGCATGACGCCGCTGATGTGGGTGGCGGTGCTCGTGATCGTGGGCCTTGTGGCATTGGCACTCGAGGTCTTCGTGCCGTCGGGCGGCGTGCTTGGCTTTTTGAGCGTGGTCGCCCTGGTTGCCGGCGTCGCGCTGGCGTTTGTCGAGCAGGGCCCGTGGTTCGGCACGGCCGTGCTCGCGGTCACCTGCCTCGCGGTGCCCCTGGTGCTGGCGGTGGCCTTTCGGGTCTTTCCCGAGACGCCCCTCGGCCGCCGCGTGCTGCCGCCCCCGCCGCGGCCGGACGAGGTGATGCCCGACACCGACCGTCGCGCGGTGCTCCGGGCGCTCGTCGGCCGCCGCGGCCTCGCGACGAGCGACCTGCTGCCCTGGGGAGATGTGGAGATCGACGGCGTTGACCACCAGGCCGTCAGCGAGGCTGGCCCGATCGCCCGCGGTGTGGCGGTCGAGGTGGTGGGCACCCAGGCGACGGCCCTCGTCGTCCGCGTTGCGATGGAATCACCGGCACGACCGTCACCAGCGCCGCGTCCGAGTGCCGTGCCGCGGGACCTCGAAGAGGCCCTCGAGACCTTCGACTTCAACGCCCTCGACCAGAGCCAGGCCCCGGAAACCTCGCGGCATCCTGGGCAACTTGACTCGCCCGACACCCCGAACAACGCTTGATGGCTGCGGCGGTCCGCCGCCATCGCCCGACCTAGGAGCCCACCATGCCCCTTTTCACCCTCATCGTGCTCGGCCTGGGCGTGTTCGCCCTGTTGGTCGTGTTCGCCGTGATGGCACGATACCTGCGGCTCTGGGTGCAGTCGGTGGCATCGGGGGCCGGCATCGGCCTCTTTGATCTCGTGGCGATGAGCTTCAAGAAGGTGAACCCCGCCGTGATCGTGCGAAGCAAGATCATGGCGGTGCAGGCAGGCCTCGGCGACTCCACCGGCATCACCCGGCAGGGGCTCGAGGCCCACTACCTCGCTGGTGGCCGCGTGCCGCTGGTGGTGCAGGCGCTGATCGCCGCCCACAAGGCTGGCATCCGCGAGCTCGACTTCAAGCGGGCCGCCGCGATCGACCTCGCCGGCCGCGACGTCCGCGAGGCGGTGCAGACGAGCGTCTACCCGAAGGTGATCGACTGCCCCGGCAAGAACAGCGGCCGCGAGTCGCTCGACGCCGTCGCCAAGAACGGCATTCAGCTCAAGGTGAAGGCCCGCGTCACCGTGCGGACGAATCTCTACCAACTGATCGGCGGCGCCACCGAGGAGACGATCATCGCCCGCGTGGGCGAGGGGATCGTGTCGGCGATCGGCTCCGCGGAGAAGCACTCCGATGTGCTCGAAAACCCCGACGTGATCTCGAAGACGGTGCTCGCCCGCCGCCTCGATTCCAACACCGCCTTCGAGATCGTCTCGATCGACATCGCCGACATCGACGTGGGCGCCAACATCGGCGCCCGGTTGCAGGCCGACCAGGCCGAGGCCGACACCCGCGTGGCCCGGGCGAATGCCGAAGGCCGGCGGGCGATGGCGGTGGCCAAAGAGCAGGAGATGATCGCCGCCATCGAGGAGAGCCGCGCGGCGCTCGTCGAATCGGAGGCTGAAGTGCCGAAGGCGGTGGCCGACTCGCTCGCATCGGGCCAGTTGGGAATCACCGATTACTACAAGCTCCGCAATCTGCAGGCCGACACCGACATGCGGCGGAGCATCGCCACCGGGCCGATACCCGCCGTCGCCGGCGGCCAGTGACCCTCGTCTGGAGCAGCCTCGCCATGCAGGCCGTCGGACCATTTTTCGCCGCCGGCTTCGACTGGATCGAAGGCCTGCTGCCGCTCCTGTTCGTCATCTTCTGGATCGTGTCGCAGGTCGTAAACCTCGTGCGTCGCGTGGCGGGCGACGGCGGCCGTCCTGCCGCGTTGCCTGTGCGACCGCCGCGCCGCCCCGTGGCTGGCGAGCCGCCTGCTGACGTCCGCGTTGAGCTTGAGCGGCAGATCGAGGAGTTCCTGCGGCAGTCTCGCGGCGGGCAGCAACAGCCGACGCCGACGCCGAAACCGGCCCAGCAGCGGAAGCCGGAGCCGCGGCCGCAGCAACGTCCTGCCGTGCAGCGGTCGGACCGACCGCGGGCGGCGGGCACGTCGTCGGTTCGCCGCACGCCGCCTCCGCTCCCGCCGAAGCCCGGGGCTCCTGCGCCCCGCCTCGGGGATCGTCCATACGCGCCGCTCGGCGAGGCGGGCGACGACATCATCGAGCACGTGAACGACGCATTCGCCAAGGATCTCGGCCACCGCGATTCGATACTCTCGTCGCCGGCCGTTGTTACGAAACCGAAGGCGGCGGCCGGCGGCGTGGCCGATGAACTCGCTGCGGCGATCCGCGATCCGGCCGCGCTGCGGCGGCTGATCGTGATGCGCGAGATTCTCGACCGGCCCGTTCACCGCTGGGAGTGAGTGCAGCGAGGAGCCCGTAGGCAGAGCCCGCGGCCTCACGGCCGGTCGGCTTACAAGACTGCGGTACAAGCCCAACGCCGTAAGGCGTGGGGTGCGGCCAGGCAGGTGCTGCGTCCAGTGAAGTTCGCCCGCGGCCTTACGGCCGGTTGGCTTGCAGGAGATTGAACGCCTTGCCGCGTGCTGGCATCCGATGCTGGCGCGGCTCGCCGTGGCCCATCCCGTCCCCGTAGGTTCTCCCGCCTGCCTGCCGCCACGGGAAACCCTCGTTGCGAGGGGGGTTTGCGGGGCTTCGTCGGGGCGTTTTCCCGGGGTCTGGCGCGGATGGAATTCGAGGCTTGAGCGGCTGCCGCGGCTGGTCTACAAGAGGTGCGGCAGGGTCGCTCCGGCGGCCCGAACGCAGCGCGTAGACGAGGACGCCCAAGCCTCGTCTACGCGCTTTTTTGGTGCCGAAGAATAGGGCCTGTGTCCAAGGATGGATGAGGCAGGCATGTCGTCGCTCCACTTCACTGCGCTCGTGCGATTCGTCGCCGCCTTCGCGCTCTTCGTCACGTCAGCCTCGGCGGCCGATGACGCTGCGGTGCTGCCCGTCACGGTCACCGTCGCCGCCGACCACGCCTACCTGAGGTGCGGTTCGGGCGACGACTACTATCCGACCGAACGGCTCTTCGCCGGCACCGAGGTCGAGGTCTGGGCGGTCGATGCTTCGGGCTACTGCGCCGTGCGTCCTCTCCGCGGCAGCTTCAGCTGGATGCTGGCCCGCGATGTGCAGGCTGAGTCAACCGGCCACGATGGTGCCGCCCGTGGCGGTTGCACCACCGGCGTGGTGGTCACCGACGGCGCTGTCGCCCGCGTCGGGTCGCAGCTCAATGACCTGCGGCACGTCACGCAGGTCGCGCTCGAGGCCGGCGAACGCGTCACCATCCTGGAACATGTGCAGGTCGCCGAGGGTCGCCACGCAGGCGCCTGGGTGCGGATCGAGCCGCCCTCGGGTGAGTTTCGCTGGGCACTCGCCGAGGATCTCTCGCTGCCGCCAGCCCTCGCCCCGGTCCCCGACCCCGCCGCGGTGACCGACGCCGCCGGCCTCGCGGCCGCGGGTGTGGCCGTGGACGCGATCCGCGACGCGGGAAGCGCCGTGACGCAGGCCGTGGCTGAGTTTGACGCCGCCGCGGAGACGGCCGTGCCGGAGCCGGCGAGTGGCATGACAAAACTCCTCTCGGGTTGGCTGCCCCGCGGCACCAATGTGTTCGACCGCGCCACACCGGCGGCGCCGCCGCCCGCCGTGAGCGCCGGGGCCGCCGCCGCCTCGGGCGACGAACTCGCCGACATCGACCTCGCCCTGTCGCTTGCCGTGACTGGGCAGAGCGATTCGTGGAATCTCGCGCCGCTGCGGGAGCGGCTCCGGCTCGCGGCTACCCGGACCACCTCGCAGTCGGATCGCACGCGGGCCCAGGCCATCGATGCCCGGCTGGCGCGGTTTGAGTCGATCCAGGCCAAACAGCAGGGGCTCATGGTGGCGGCGGCCGAACAGCCCGAACCGCTGCGGCTCGGCGGGATGTGGTCGAGCCTCTCAACGCTCGGGTCCCGGCCGGTGCGGCCCGGCGTGCTTCCCGGCGGCCAGCCGGCGGGCGGTCAGCCGACCTGGACCCCGCCCGACCAGATGGAAACGACCGGTCGCCTTGCCACCGTGATCTCGCGGCGGCCAGATGCACCGCGGTGGGCTGTCGTGGACAACGTCAACAACGTGATCGCGTTCGTCACGCCCCAGCCGGGGGTCGACCTCGGGCCGCTCGTCGGCCAGCAGGTCTCGGTCCGCGGCGCTCGCGGCTACATGCCGGAGTACAAGCGGCCCTGTCTCGTCGCCTCGGAAGCTCGTGTTCGGCTCGCGTCGGTGCCGGCACCTCTCGCGCGGCCCGACGGGACGCAGTAGCTCGTCACCGCTTCTGCAGGGCGTCGAGCTGGTCGGCAGTCATCCACCGAGCCGCCAGTTCGGCCTGTACCTGCTCAGTGCCGGGGCTGTGGGCCGGTGCTGTCGCAGCCTGTCTGCCGCTCGCGAGCGTGACGAGCGCCGTCCGATCGGCCGGGGTGGACCGCGTCATGCGGTCGGCGATCCGCGACACCGCCGCCGGGTTGCGGGCGGCCGCCGCGGCAAACTGCGATATGAACAGGCTGATCTCGTGGAGGTTGGCCGCCGCGGAATGAACGATGAGCGGCTGGAGCGAGCGGGTGACGAGCTCGAGTCCCATCCCATCGACGTCAAGGAAGGCGTCGATCTGCACGCTCTGCCGCTGCCGGCCGGTCGTCGCATCCGCATCGGTCGAGTATCGCAAGACGACGAGGCAGGAGCCGGTGAGCTGCTTGGGGGCAAGCGGACCGTCGTAGGCGCCGCGACCGTGGAAGACATAGAGGCCGCCGCGGTCTCCCCGCTCGTGATGGAGCAACTGCACGACCCCCACGGTGCCGTAGCCGTCGGAGAGCCGCCACTGTCCGGCCGCCGCCGGGTCGAAGGCGAGCCGGCTGATGCCGAGCACCCGCCAGACCTCGACGAGGGTCTCGGGCTTCGAGAGAACGAAGTCGAGCAGCGCGGCGTCGCAGGCGATACTCGCCGTCGGCAGCCGCCGGTAGAGCGTGGTCCGCTCGATCGCCTGTTCGGCGAGCCGGCGCTCCGCTGCCGGCATGTGGCTGAACGGAATCGTGTCGATGGCCCGACGCCGCGTGTCGCGGCTCGATGACCCAGACTCCGCCATGGCGCCGATGACGCCGCGAGTCAGGCTCGATTCCCCAGCGGCTCGTGCCACCTCGTGAATCCAGGGCAGGCATGCCAGCCCCAGCAGAAACAGCGCGTGACGGCGCATGAACTCGGTCCCCCCTTGCAATGCCCTCCCACAACACCGCGAACGGTGCCGCCTGCGAAAGGTATTCGGCCTGCGGCATGGGGTTGGGCCAGAGATTTCGCCGGGATGCGGTCGCGAGCCGCCACGGCCTTGCGTGCCTTGCCCCGCCTGTGGCGATGACCGCCGACCACGCTCCCGCACCTTACCGGCTCCGCCGGCACGCGGGCCTGCATCGTCTTCATTGACCCGGCTCTGGCCACCCCGTACCGT
Organism: Candidatus Kuenenia stuttgartensis; assembly: GCA_945870505.1. GTDB lineage: Bacteria > Planctomycetota > Planctomycetia > Pirellulales > UBA1268 > QWPN01. The sequence goes on from CAMBSN010000007.1 coordinate 47,183, forward strand.
CGAGGGGGTTCGGTCGGTGTCGGGCGATCACCCCGGAGGCGGCATCATGCAGCGGCGGCAGCGGATGAATCGGCGGCGGACCGGATCCCGGCAGGCGTCGCGGCTCATTGAGCGGCTCGAAACTCGGCACGCCCTGGCGGTGAGCTTCGTGGCAGGCGCGTGGACGATCGTGGGGGACGCAAACACGGCCCTGCCCGACGACACGATCGTCATTGAGCAGAATCCAGCCAACGCCCGCCAGGTCCGGGCGACCATCAACGGTGCCGTGGTCGACGTCCGCTCAGCGGCTCGGGTGAAGTCGATCCACGTCGTCGGTGGCTCCGGCGACGACTCGATCACGGTGAACGTGCCGGGTAACACCCGCATCGCCACACTGCTCGAAGGGGGATTCGGCAACGACGTGATCACGGGAGGCGATGGCCCCGACGTCATTCTCGGCGGCCCGGGCCGCGACACACTTGGCGGCGGTGCTGGCAACGACGAGATCCGCGGCAACGGCGGCGTCGACTCGGTCGTGGGCAGCAGCGGCGATGACGCGCTCTTCGGCGGTGCCGGCGTTGACTCTGTCCGCGCCGGCGCAGGCAGAAACACGCTCGATGGTGGCCTGGCCATCGACGCGATGTATGGCACCGCCGGCAGCGACATCGCGCGGCTCGACGAGGGCGAGCAGCTCGTCGGCAACGAAAGCACGAACCCCTTGGCACCCGTCGGAGACATCGCCCGGCTGAAGTCGTGGGCGATCGAGGCAGCGGTGGCCCGCTGGCGCGACATGCTGGGTCGGGAGGTCGGCGGCTGGTGGGGCGGCCCGATTCGGATCATGGACGGGGGTGTCGGCCCCGCCTTCACAGCGGTTACCGGCAACACCGCGAGTCCGACCGACTACTCGCAGACCCCCACGCAGGCCGCGGGTGTGGATGAGGGTGACCGCGTGAAGACCGATGGCTCGCGGCTGTTCGCGATCGCCGGCGACGGCATCGACATCCTCAACGTCGCCACGCCTGAGCGTCTTGGAGTGGTCTCGCATCTTGCGCTGCCGGGCGACGAGCAGCAGCTGTTCCTGTCGGGCACACGACTGACCGTAATCTCCCAGCAGATGTTCGTTGGGACGAGCCAGCCTGACGCCAGGGTTGCCGTCGCCTCGACGATGCCGGTGTTCGCACCGACCACTTGGCAGGTGGTGGTGACGGTGGTTGACGTGGCGAACCCAGCCTCACCAGCGATCCTCGAGACCACGAGGCTCGATGGCTGGCTGATCGACGCCCGGGCGATCAGCGACCGCGTGGTGGTCGTGACCCAGGACTCGATCGACCTGCCAGCTCCGGCCATCGTGACCGATCCGGCGACACCTGTGCCGTCCCTCGTTTCCAACGGTGCGCCCGCGGCCGTCAGTCCGTCTCGGATGATCTGGCCGATCGACCCATGGGACGGCACGCGCAGTCGCTACGAGGACGAGGCCGCGTATCGCGACCGTCTGGAGAAGGCCTGGAACGAGGCGTCGCTGCCGGGCTATCGCGTGGTGGATGCATCCGGTGCCGAGTCATCGGCCACGCTCGTCGATCCGGCCCGCACGTCGTTGCCTGTCGACGGCGGCGACACGAGCCTCGTGTCGGTCGTGTCGTTCACCGTGGGCGACGCGCTCCCTGGGCCAGACGCCAGCACGACGGTCGGCGGCGTCGGCGGCCAGATTTATGCCTCGACATCGGGGCTCTACGTGTTCGACACGCACGTGGGCTCATGGTGGGATAGGCGTGATGCTGGGACGACCACGAACCTCTACAAGTTTGATCTCACCGCCGGCGATGCGCCGCTGGTGGCGATGGGATCGGTGCCCGGTATGACACTCGACCAGTTCTCGCTCGACGAGCACGACGGCCTGCTACGGATCGCCACGACCGACGGCTTCGGTGACGGGGCGTCGAACGCCGTCACCGTGCTGGCCGCTACAGCCGGGCGGCTCGAAGCGGTTGGGAGCGTGTCGGGCCTCGCCCGCGGGGAGCGGATCTACTCCGTGCGATTCGCAGGCGACCGCGGCTATGTGAGCACGTTCCGGCAGATCGATCCGCTGTTCGTGATCGACCTCTCCACGCCAACCGCGCCGCGCGTGACCGGCGAGTTGAAGGTACCGGGATACTCCACGCACCTCATGCCGCTCGACGACACGCACCTGCTCGGCGTCGGCCGCGACGTCGATCCGATCACGGGCCGAGATGCAGGACTGCAACTCTCCATCTTCGATGTGGGCGACCCCGCGGCGCCGAAGCGTTCGGCGACCTACACGTTTGTGGGTGGCGACTGGGGCTCGTGGTCTCCCGCCTCGTGGGACCACCACGCGCTCGGCTGGTTCGCGGAGCAGGGGATCCTGGCCCTGCCGGTCCAGGAGACGGGCTGGGCGACCGACCTCGTCGTGTTCCGCATCGATACCGGCTCCCCCGATGCGTTCACGCGGCTCGGCACGATCGAGCACACCGACTCGATCGATCGCAGCGTGCGGATCGGCGATGTGCTCTACGCCGTGTCGCCAGGACAGGTGACGGCCCACCCGCTCACCGATCCGGCTGTGCAACTCGCGGCCGCCGACCTCTCCCTGGGTGCCGCGGGGCCGATCGCCATCGATCCGATCGTCGTCGCGTTCTGAGCCGGCGGGCGAAACCCTCGCTCGGCGAAAAACGGTGCCAGCCACCGTTTGTCTGGAGACCCCGGCCTCCGGCCGGGGCCGTGTCGCCTACGGCGACCGGCAAACGGTGGCTGGCACCGTTTTCGCCAAGGATTTCGCAGCTGGACCGGGGTTTGCCCGTCGCCGTAGGTCCCCTATGATCCCGCCCCGGTCCGGCGACTGTCTGCCCGAGGACCGCGCCAGGACAGCCCACGATGCGCCAGAAGCGAGACGAACACCAGGACGCCGACCACCGCGTCGTTGACAGGCCCAGCCACAGACCAGGCCTGCTCGGCAGGTCGCTCGTTGCCTGGACTCGCGTCTGCCTGCGGCACCCCTTCGCCGTGCTGGCCCTGGCGGTGCTCTCCGCGGTCGCCAGCGGATACTGGTCGGCCCAGCACCTTGGCTACAAGGTGAGCCGCTCCGATCTCGTCGATCCGGAGAGCGAATACAACAAGCTCTGGATCGACTACATCCGTGAGTTTGGCGAGGACGACGACGCCGTGGTCGTGGTCGAGGGCGATTCCCGGGAGCTGGTGATCCCCGTGCTCGAGGAGATCTCCCGGGAGGTCGCCTCCGAGAAGTCGCTCTTCAGGTCGGTGCTCCACGAAGTCGACCTCTCCGCAATCCGCGCCAAGGGCCTCCACTACCTATCGCCGGCCGACCTCACGGCGATTGACCGGTTCATCGAGCGGACGCAGCCGATCCTCGAGGGCGGCTGGGCGCAGCTCCGGGTGGGCACCATGGTTGGCGGGCTCGCCGGCCAGATGGTCGCCGGTGCCGCGCCGCAGGATCCTCGTGAGGAACAGCCCACGGCGTCGCTCGAGCGGTACGTCGAGAGCCTGGTGGCAGGGCTCGAAGCGCCTGCCGCCGGCGACCTGCGACCGGCCGACTACGTTTCGCCGTGGCCGGGGATGCCCGAGTCGCTCTCCACGCTCCGCGATCTCTCCAGCGAGAACCTCCTGGCTAAGGACGGCCGGCTGGGCTTCGTGCTGCTCAGGCTCACCAAGGAGAAGGGCGGCTTTGCCGGCGCCAGCGCTGCGACGGACGAACTGCGGCGGATCATCTCCCGCATCGCCGATGGCCATCCCGGCGTTTCGGTCGGTCTCACCGGCATCCCGGTCATGGAGGACGACGAGATGCGGGCCAGCCAGACCTCGATGGTCTGGGCGAGTGGCTTGTCGATGGCCGCGGTGATCCTCGTGATCATCGCCGGCTTTGGCGGCGTACGGCATGCCCTGATGGCCAATGGGGTGCTGGCGATCGGCATGGCCTGGGCCTTCGCCTGGGCGACGGCGAGCGTCGGCCACCTCAACATTCTCAGCGTCACGTTCACGGTGACGATGATCGGTGTAGGCATCGACTACGGCACCTACTACGTCGGCCGCTACCTGGAGCAGCGGCGGAAGGGCATGGACTGCGAAGACGCCCTGCTCGAAACGAGTGGCCGCGTGGGGCCGGGCATCCTCACCGGCGCGATCACGACGGCCGTTGCCTTCTTCGCAGCGGCGATGACGAGCTTCGTGGGCGTGGCGGAGCTCGGGATGATCGCGGGCGGCGGCATCATGCTGTGCTGCGCCGCGGAGTTGCTTGTGCTGCCGGCCGTGCTGGCGATCGTCGACCGCAGCTTCTTCGGCCGTAGCATTCCCGAGCCGGTGCCGGTGCACGCCTGGCTCGCCCCGGTCTTCCGGCATCCGCGGATCGTGATCCTCGGCTGCGTGGCCTGCACGCTGGCGATGACCGGCGGCCTCCACGAGCTCCGCTACGACCACAACCTGCTCAACATGCAGCCCGAGGGGCTGGAGAGCGTCGAGCTGGAGCAGAAGCTCCTCGAGGAATGCGATCAGAGCGTCTGGTACGCCCTGTCGATCGCCGACTCCCGCGAACAGCTGCTCGAGCGAAAGGCCAAGCTCGTGGCGCTGCCGGGCGTGGAGCGGGTCGACGAGATCGCGTCGCTCCTGCCGGTCGACGAGGAACTCAAGCGGCCGCTCATCGAGCGGATCCGCGGGCGGCTTGCCGCGCTTCCTGAGCGGCCCCCGGAGATCCCGGTCGACCGGCTCGACGCGCTCGGCGAGACGCTCGCCTGGGCCCAGGCCGAGGCGTCGAAGCGCCCTGGTGGCCTGCGGACGGCATGGCACCTCGAGCGGGTTCGCGACAGCCTGCGGCGGAAGGCGCCCGAGGAGTGTTACCAGGCGATCGCTACGTTTCAGCAGCGGGCGGCGGGCGACCTGCTCACGCGGCTCCATGCCCTCGCCGGCGTCGCCGATCCGTCGCCCCCCGCGCTCGCCGACCTGCCGCCGAGCCTCGTGGAACGGTTCGTCGGGTCGAGCGGTCGCCACCTGCTCAAGATCTACGGCCGCGGCGATATCTGGAACTTCGAGTCACTGGAGAAGTTCGTCCGCGACGTACGGAGCGTCGATCCCCGCGCCACCGGCAACCCCGTGCAGGCCTACGAGGGCTCCCGCGAGATGAAGCGGAGCTACGAGCAGGCGGGGCTCTATTCGCTGGTGGTCATTCTCGCGGTGCTCTGGCTCGACTTCCGATCCCTCAAGCACTCGCTGCTCGCGGCGCTCCCACTGGGCCTCGGCATGCTGCAGACGTTTGGCCTGATGGGGCTGGTCGGGATCGATCTCAACGCGGCGAACCTGATCGGTGTCCCGCTGATTCTGGGAATCGCCGTTGACTACGGCGTGCACATCATGCACGACGCCCTGGAGCGGCCCGGCCCCTACCGGATGAGCGCCTCGACCGCGAACTCGGTGCTCGTCGATGCCCTCACGACGATCCTGGGGTTTGGCGCCCTGATGGTGGCCAGCCACCGCGGCCTCGAGAGCCTGGGCAGGCTGCTCACCCTCGGCGTCACCACCTGCACGCTGACGTCGCTCGTGTTCCTGCCGGCGCTGCTCAACCTCGTCGCCTGCGGGCCGGTAGCTGACGCGGAGGAAGCAGACGAGGGCGACGAGGAAGACTGCGACGACGGGGCCACGGATCACCCCGAATCCCTGGCCGCCTGAAGAACGCGTTGCCGCGGCCGGCGGATCGCGGTTGTGTCGGCGTGCTGTCGCGCGGTAATTCCCCGCTCCCACTTCCTTCACTGAGTGACCCATGATCGCCAGCCGTCGTTTCGCCTCTGCTGTTCTCGTCGCCGTGTTCACCGCGCTCTCCGCGGCAGCGGCCGGTGCCGCCGATGCCGAGCGGGTCGTGAACATCGCGATGGAGGACCAGTTCAAGAATCGCCACGAGACGCTTCGCTACCGGGGCGACGTGGTCGTGCTCGTGTATGCGGAGCGGAAGGGGGCCGAGGCGGCCCTCGAACTCGGCCGCCGGTTGCACGTCCGCTTCCATCCGAATGCGGCGCAGGCCCCGGCGACGGAGTGGTCGCGGCAGCCGGTCGTCAGTCCGGCCGGTTGGCCCGCCGCGCTCGCGGCCCCCGATGTCCACGTGATCCCGGTGGCCTGCCTGCCGGAGGTGCCCAAGGCCCTGGAGACGGTGGCCCGCTCGCGGTTTCGCAAGGATTCGCAGTTCGTCTCGGTGTGGCTCGACTTCGAAGACACGATGCGGCAGCGGTTCGGCATCGTTCCCGACGAGCCCAATGTGGTGCTGCTCGACACCCGTGGCTGCCCGCAGGGCGTGATCTCCGGGCGGCTCGACGAGGTGCGATTCGGCGAAGTCGTGGCCGCGATCGATCAGCTGCGACTGCGGTCGCTGCAGGATCGCACCGCCGCGATTCCCGCCGCGGCGACGCTCGTCCGCTGACAAGCGCAGGTCAGGCGGGCTATGAGCGATTTCGCTGCTTGAGCCGTTGGCTCGCCCGGGTGAGGGTGTCTCGCTCAGCCGACGTCAGGCTCGACTCTCCGGTACGGCTGATCTTCTCGAGGATCCGATCGACTTCCTGGTCGAGGTGGGGGTCGTCACCCGGCCGCACGGATGTGGCCACGTTGTCATCGGGCCGCACGACTCGCATACGGGGCCGGCGGGAGAACCACTGCGAGATCGCGGCGATCGGTCCACCCCCAAGGCCCTCCAGGCTCCAGCCCCGCCAGGCGTAGAGGATGCCGAACAGGGCGCCCCCGAGGTGCGCGACGTGGGCCACCTTGCTCGTGTTGTCGCCCAGGCCCCCGATGTCGGAGGCGAGGTAGAGCAGGCCCAGCGCCCAGGCCGGCACGGGCAACACTCCGTAGATGAGGAGCGTTTGTCTTGGGTAGTACCAGATGAACGCGGCCAGCACGGCCATCACGCCGCCGCTGGCGCCGATCAGCGGCGCGCCGGCCGCCATCGTTGGATGGCTGAACCGTTCGATGACCACCCAGCCCAGTCCCGCGAAGATGATCGAGGCGCAGTAGAAGCGGATAAACTCCGCTCGTCCCAGCACCGCCTCGATCTCGCGGCCGAAAAACCAGAGGGTGACCATGTTGAAGATCAGGTGCCAGGGCGACGACGAGTCGTGCAGGAAGCCATACGTCAGCAGCGTGTAGAAGAACTGCGGCTGACGCGGTAGATCTTCCGGCAGGCAGAAGGTCTCGTTCAGCGAGAACCGCGGCAGCAACCCTTCGAACAGGTTGCCGGCGAAGATGAAGTTGGCCAGCCAGACGGCCACGTTGAGAGCGATGATTGCGTTCACGCCGCTCCACTCGGCCAAGAATGGCTGGCGTCGATCTGCGTAGTAGCCGCGGTCTTGCAATCCCATCGCCCGGTCGCCGCGCCGCGGCGAGTCCTCGAGAAGGGACGGATGAAATAAGTCCCAAGGGCCGCATCCTACGGCCACGCCGACCCTCGAAGCAACCGTTGTGGCCGTCCGCGGACGCTGCCCATCCCCGCCAGGCGTGTGCTACGCTGCGTCCTCGTCCGCCCGGGTTCGGCGCCGCGGCACACGGCCCCCGGACGGTGGCACCACAAGGGAAGCGATGACGATGGCGACCAACGGCGGACTCGGCAGAAAACTGCGGATGGGAATCGTCGGGGGCGGGCAGGGCTCGTTCATCGGCCGCGTGCACGTGACGGCCGCCGTGCTCGACAACCGCGCCACCCTCGTGGCCGGCGCCTTCTCCAGCGACGCCGCCCGCTCGAAGGCGAGCGCTGCCGACTACGACGTGCCCGAGTCGCGGGCCTACGGCTCCTATCAGGAGATGCTCGACCGGGAGCGGGCCCTACCCGCGGGCGAGCGGATCGACTTCGTGACGATCGCCACGCCCAACCACATGCACTATCCCGTGGCGAAGGCGGCGGTCGAGGCCGGCTTCCACGTGGTCTGTGACAAGCCGCTCACCCTCACCCTCGCCGAAGCCGAGGATCTCGCAAAGGTGGTGGCGGGCTCGAAGGGCGTGTTCGTGGTCACCCACAACTACACCGGCTATCCGCTTGTGCGGCAGGCGCGGGAGATGATCCTCGCGGGTGAACTCGGCGAGATCCAGGCGATCCGCGCGGAGTATATCCAGGGCTGGCTGCGGACCAGGCTCGAGAGCGAGGGGCAGAAGCAGGCGGCGTGGCGGACCGATCCCACGAAGAGCGGCGCGGCGGGCTGCTTCGGCGACATCGGCACCCACGCCTACAACCTCGGCCGCTTCATGACCGGCCTCTTGCCCGAGGCCATCAGCGCGAACCTCAAGGTCTTCGTGCCAGGGCGGTCGCTCGACGACTACGGCCACGCGGTGATTCGCTACGAGAACGGGGCGCTCGGCACCGTCACCGCCTCGCAGATCAGCCACGGCCGCGAAAACGACCTGCGGATCCAGATCGACGGCACCGAGGGCAGCCTCGAGTGGCACCAGGAGGAACCCAACAAGATGACGGTGCGCCACAACGGCAAGCCGCACTATCTCTACACCCGCGATCCCAACGCCCCGTTCACAAACGACGCGGGCAAGGTGGCCTGCCGGCTGCCGTCGGGCCACCCCGAGGCCTTCTTCGAGGCCTTTGCGAATGTCTACCGCGCCGGGTTCGACGCCATGGCTCAGGCGGCGACGGGCGGGGCGGTCGAAAAGAAAGACACCGTCTACCCCAACATCCACGACGGCGTGGAGGGGATGTATTTCATCGAGCAGTCAGTCGCGTCGAGCAAGGTGGGCGGCGGCTGGCTGCCGCTGAAGCACCCGCTGGCGAGGCGGTGATCCCATGGCGAGCAACGACACGCGATACTTCGTCTTCGACATCGAGAGCGTGGCCGACGGGGAGCTCGTTTCCCGGCTGAAGTATCCCGGCGAGGATCTCGCTCCCGCCGAGGCGATCGCGAAGTATCGCGCCGAGCTCATGGCGGAGAACGGCAAGGACTTCATCCCCTACACGTTTCAGCTGCCGATTTCGCTCGTGATCGCGAAGGTGGCAAAGGATCTGTCGCTCCAAGACCTGATCTCGCTCGACGAAAAGCAGTCGCGGCCGCATGAGATCACGCGGCTCTTCTGGGAAGGCTGGCGGAAGTACCAGCGGCCGCGGTTGATCACGTTCAACGGCCGCGGCTTCGACCTGCCGCTGCTCGAGCTCTGCGCCTTTCGCTATGGAATTTCGATCCCGGACTGGCTCGCGGAAGACGCTCGAAACTTCGACCAGCCGCGGTATCGCTACAACACGGCTGCTCACTTCGATCTCTACGAGTGGCTCACCAACTCCGGTGCGTCGCGGTTTGCCGGTGGCCTCTCGCTGGCGGCCAACCTGATCGGCAAGCCGGGCAAGACCGACGTGGCCGGCCATATGGTGCAGGACCTCTGGGACGAGGGGCGGGCGGCTGAGATCCACGACTACTGCCGCGGCGACGTGCTCGACACCTATTTTGTATTTCTGCGGTCGCGGGTGCTTGCCGGCGACATCGACCTCAAGCGGGAACACGCTCTGATCGAGCACGCCCGAAAGTGGATCGAGTCGAAGGCGGAAGAAAGCCCAGGCCTCGCCCGCTACCTCGCCGCCTGGGGCGACTGGCAGAGCCCCTTTTGACGGCGTCGATCGGCGAAAGCTGTGCAGATCACGCCGCGGATGTCAGGTAGGCGGTCAGGCAGCGGGCAAGCTCCCGCACGAGAGCCTTGTCGCTGATCGCCACGCCGCTGACTTCCTGACTCTCGAACATCACCTGCTGGGCGAACATGGCGAACGTCATCCGCCAGGCCACGTCGGCCGCGTTCGCTGGCTTGGCATGTGCGATCTCTTTTTGATATCGCATCACCAGATCGGCGAACATGCGAGCGAAGAATGCATTGGCCTGGATTCCCTGGGCGCGCAGTTTTACGTCGGTGGAACGGTACATGACGAAGAAGCGGGCCGAGTTGCGGTACTCACGCACGATGGCAAACATGTGTGTGAGGAGCACCTCCAGGGCGCCGACGAGCGTTTTCTGACGAACGGCCGCTTGGACGGCCATCTGCGATCCGGCCCCCAGGCGTTCGAGAAACCGCTCGTGCATGGCCTCGAGTAAGCCGCCACGGTCACCGAACCGCGCGTAGAACGAACCGACCGAGGTGCTTGAACGCTCGACGACGGCTTCAACCGTCAGGGCTTCGTCACCCCCCTCGGCGAACAGGGCGTCGGCGGCGTCAAGCATCCTCGCCATCGAGAGGATGCTGCGGGCTTGTTGTGGTTTGCGGGCCATGCTGGTCACTGTCTCAGGGAACCGAACCGCCGAAGACGGTATCACGTCAGGCTTTCCAGGCCAAGTAAGCCTCCCCCCAGCGGGAATCCCCCAGTGCTACGAGAGGCCCCGAGCCACGCGAACGCTTACGCTTCACGCCAGACCCGATGCGAGTGACAGGTCACTCGCTGATCGCTTCCTTGACGAGCTGCACGAAGTGGTGGACTCGCGACGAGCCGACCAGTTCCTGCACCTTCTTCTCGGCCGCCTTCTTGTCGGCGTATTCGAAGAGGGCGAGCCGCTTCATGCCGGAGTTGAAGACGCCCCAGTAGGCCTTCATCCGGGCTTCCTTGGCCACCTTCTTGCGGGCCGGTTTCTTCGCGGCGACCTTCTTCGGCTCCTTCGCCTTCTTCTCCTTGGCTACCTTCGGAGCCTTCTCCTTCGAAGCCGACTTGGTCTTGCCCCGAGCCTCGGCCGCGTCGGCCTGGGCGCGAAGTTCCTTACGATTCACGACTTTCCGTGCCATGTCTCGGTCGCCGTCCTTCCGTCAGTGGGGAAATGCCTCTACGAGGCCGGAAGTATACCGTTTCGGGAAGCCTCTGCAGGGTCCGTCTATACTTTGCGGACATTATGTCGATCGCCGCCCTGGACGTGCCGCTCGCCTCGCCGTTTGCCGCCTACCGCGGCCTCGACGATGCCCTGCTCGCGGAGCGGATCGAGGGCGTCCGGCGGCGGATGGGATCCCGCCTGGTGATCCTCGGCCACCATTACCAGCAGGACGGCGTGATCGCCCACGCCGACTATCAAGGCGACAGCTACCAGCTTTCGAAATCGGCTGCCGACCGGGCCGACTGCGAGGCGATCGCCTTCTGCGGCGTTCACTTCATGGCCGAGACGGCCGACATCCTGGCCAACCGGCCCGAGAAGGTTGCGGCCCGCGGCGGCCGGCGGGTGACGGTCGTGCTCCCCGACATGGCCGCCGGCTGCTCGATGGCCGACATGGCCGCGATCGAGCAGGTGGAAGACGCCTGGGCCGACCTCGGCACGGTGATCGACACCGCCGACATCACACCCGTCACCTACATCAACTCAGCCGCGAGCCTCAAGGCCTTCTGCGGTCGCCACGGCGGCATCGTCTGCACGTCGAGCAACGCCCGGGCCGTGCTCGACTGGGCGTTTGCCCGCACCACGCGAGTGCTCTTCTTTCCCGACCAGCACCTCGGCCGCAACACGGCCCGGGCGATGGGCATCCCGCTCGACGAGATGGCTCTCTGGAACCCGCACGACCCGTCGCTCGGAGGCAACCCGCGGGAGCAGATCGAAAAGAGCCGCGTGATCCTCTGGCAGGGCCACTGCAGCGTGCATGCGATGTTCAAGCCCGAGCACGTCGATGCGATGCGGGCGAACCTGCCGGGCGTGAAGATCCTCGTGCACCCCGAGTGCTCGATGGAGGTGGTGGATAAGGCCGATCTCACGGGCTCGACGAGCTACATCCTCGGGCAGGTCGAGAAGGCTCCGCCGGGCACGACCTGGGCGATCGGCACGGAACTGCACCTCGTGAAACGGCTCGAGCAGAATCATCCGGAACAGATGATCCGGTTTCTCTCGCCGGTGGTCTGCATGTGCGCGACGATGTATCGCATCGATCTCGCCCATCTCTGCTGGAGTCTCGAGCACCTCGAGCGGGGCAAGCCCGTCAACGTGATCCGCGTGGACGACGAGACGGCGAAGTGGGCCGTGACGGC
>CAMBSN010000008.1 GCA_945870505.1 Candidatus Kuenenia stuttgartensis
CGGCACCTTGCCGGCGAGGTGGAGCGCGTAGAACACGATGTCGGCTGCGGCGCTCGCGGGAAGCATCACGCCCACATGCCGTTCGGGATAGGCAGCGAACCGGCGGGCCATCAGGGCCGCGGCCACGAGCAGCCGCCGCGCCGAGAGCACGCCCGACGTGGCATCGGCGACGGCGATGGCCTCGGGCTCGGCGAGCACGCGGCGGACAAACGCCTCGGCGATGGTGTCGGCGAGCACGCGGCGATCACTGTGGCCAGCCGGCCGGCTCCAGGCGGGCGGGGCCGAAGCCGGCCGGTTCAGGGCCGACGTCGCCGCCAGTTTGCCGTCGGCGAGTGCCCAGAGACCGCCCAGCGTGTCGACCACCACGTCGCTTCGGAAGCCAAACTGCTGCTCGATGGTGAGCGCGAGTTCCATGCGGTCGAGGCTGTCGAGGCCGATGGCATCAAACCGCGTCTCGGCCTGGAGTTCGTCTGGTGCAAGATCCCGCCTGAGGTGCGAGGCGAGCATCTCGTTGACCAGCCGGATCGTCTTTGGCCAGATCGTGGCCGGATCGACGGCGACGCCGGAGGATGCGGCTTCGAAGCGGCCGGAAGAGGGCCCGAAGAGGGCGTGATAGCGGACAAACAGCGGCTTCTGGCCGCCATCGGCGTCGTACCACGACTCGAGAAACGCGTTGAACTCCTCCCGCGAGCCAAGCGGGAGACGGTCGCGCGGAATGACCTCGGCATGCAGGTGCACTGGCCGCCGCGGTAGAAAGAAGACGAGACTGGCGAGGCCCCAGCCGACCGCGGCGACCGCCTTGCGGCCAAGGTCTGGCAGCATTCCCCGTCGGGCGCAGCTGAACATGCTTCCCCACAAGCCGCGGGTGCGGATGAGGACGACGTTCACCTCCGGGCAGCGGGTGAGCAGTTCGTGGACCACGCGGGCGGAGCCCACAATCTCGCGGTCGCCGCGCTGCAGGCGGCCCGAGGGATAGATGAGAAAGCTTTCTCCTGCCTGCAGTCGTGCGGCGACGGCGTCGATCAGATCCCTCGTCCGCGCGGCGGCGTCGCGGCTCTGGGCGGAGAGGTCGGGCACCTCGAAGGCGCGGACGAGCTTCATCAAGGGCAGCAGCGGCAGGAGCCGGTAGGTACCGGAGTAAACGAGCGGCCGCAGCGGCGTTGACAGCGGCACATGCGCGAGCACGGTGGGCGGATCGACGTAAGCGGGGTGGTTGGGGAGTACGAGCGTGGGGCCTCGGAGGTGGCGGATCTGTTCCATGCCGTCGGTGGTGACGCGATACCGAAGGTGCAGCAGGGAGCGCACCAGTCTCCAGAAGATGTGATCGACGCGTATTTCCATGCGAGCGGTCTCCCCGTGTAGAATAACGGTCCCTCCAGTTTCGCACGGTACCCATCCCTCCCATGCCGAGCGTCCGCGCCATCGCCGCGTACTTGAAATTGTCACCCGCAACGGTGTCGCGGGTGCTCAACAACCATCCCGACGTCGACGCAAAGACCCGTCAGCGGGTGCTCTCCAGAATCAATGCCACGGGGTATGTGCCGAAGGTGGGCCGTCGCGTGACCAACGTGATCGCTCTGGCCTATCCCGACCAGCCGGTGCGGTCGGAATACGGCTCATTCGAGCCCTCGCTGCTGAGCGGCGTCATGCGGGGCCTTCAGGATCACCACTACAACCTCAAACTCCTGAGCATCCGCCGCGATAAGTTGCCCGACGAGAGCTATACCCAGTTCTTCCTCCGCAAAGGGATCCAGGGCGTGATCCTCCGGTGCGTGCATCGCACCAGCGACATGATCAAGCGGATCGCGATGGAGGGGTTTCCCAGCGTGGTGGTGGCAGCCCGGTTCGACGAGCCGGAGGTGAACTTCATCGATTCCGACTCGTATCCCAGCAGTCGCCGCGGCATGGAGCACCTGATCGGGTTGGGGCACCGCAGGATCGTGCTGGCGATCCACAACGTCTCCGACACCGACCATGCGGATCGCCGCCGTGCCTACGAGGATGCGATGGCGACGGCCGAGCTGCCCATCGATCCGACGTGGATCATGGAGTTGACGGCCAGCGTTTCGTCGGGCGAGCAGGTGCTTGATGCGATTCTCGCGATGCCCGATCGGCCGACCGCCGTCTTCGCCACCAATCCGATGACGGCGCTCGGAATCATGCGGCGGGCGCAGGAGCGGGGGATCGTCATTCCGACGGACCTTTCCGTCGTCGGCGTGGATGACAGCGACGTGCGGATGCACGTCTGGCCCCGGCTTACGGCGGTCACGCAAGATGCCTCCACGATCGGGTATGAGGCGGCGACGTGGCTCACCACGGTCCTCTCGCAGGAGGAGGTCGGGAGGTCGTGCCGACGGACGATTCCGACCACGTTCGAGGTGAACGGCACAACCGCCGCACCCCCCGGCCGCAAGGCATCGCTCGCCCCGGCTGGCGGCCGGACACCGGCGGCCAAGCGATCTCAGCGTTCGCCGGGTGTTTTGGCCCGGAAACGATGACAGACACCTCCTGGAGCGAACCATGGGGTTCCGGGATGCGTATGGCCTTTGTCGAGGCCGCTTCTCCGGGCATACTCGGGTTGTGGACGGCACGAAACGCATTTCGGGTGCAACCATGAAGCGGAAGCCGTTTGGCCGGCTCGGCCGGATCGAAAAGCTCGAGAACCGTCGGCTCATGGCCGTGGACGTGCTCAGCGCCCTGCCCGACCTGGCGGTGGCCCCGGGGGCCGCGCCGGCGGTGATCTCCCTGGCCGGACGCTACGACGACGCCGACGTCACCGGCACGATCGTGCGGTTCGACGTCAACAGTCCGGCGCCGCTCGACAAGGTCTACGTCGAGCTCTTCGACAAGGAAGGCGCGGCTCGGCTGCGGACGACGCCTGCGACCGCCACCAATTTTCTCTCCTACGTGGATGGCGGCCACTACCAAAACACGTTCATCCATCGCTCCGTGCCGGGGTTCGTGGTGCAGGGGGGCGGGTTCACCGCCACCAACGCCAATCCAGGAGTTTCGATCGGCAACGTCACGCAGTTCGCCGCTGTCGTCAACGAGCCGAAGCCGGGTGGAACCACCGCCCCCAACAACGTTCGCGGCACGATCGCGATGGCGAAGCTCGGCAGCGACGCCAACAGCGCTACCAACCAGTGGTTCTTTAACCTCGCCGACAACTCGGAGAACCTCGACAACCAGAACGGCGGCTTCACCGCCTTCGGCCGTGTGCTGGGCAACGGCATGACGGCGGTCGATGCGATGGCAGCGGTGCCCCGGTTCGGCTATTCCTCGCCCTTCGACACGGTTCCGATCCGCAACGTGCCGGGGGCCAACCCGAGCACCGCTCCCTCCTTCACCAACCCGGCGGTCGATACCACCACGCTGACCGCCGACCAGTTCGTGAGGTTCCCACAGATCGTGCGCGTGGGCGAACTGGTCTACTCGGCCACATCCTCCTCGCCGGCCCTTGTCACTCCAGTGATCCAGGCCGACGGTAGCCTGAAGCTCACGTACGCCCCGGGCGCCGTCGGCACGGGTGTGGTGACGGTGCGGGCGAGTTCCGTCTTCGATGCCACGAAGTTTGTCGAAGACACGTTCTCGGTGGCGGTCGCTCCGCCCCTCCCGCCGCCGGCCAACGCCATCATCGGAATGTCGGGCGATGAGCTTGTCATCAGCCGATTTCCGAGCGGCGGTTTCACCACGAGTCCGGTCGGCACCCTACCGGCTGGTAACACGTGGGTGGCGCGGGTCGCCGGCGACTTCAACAGCGACGGGCGAGGTGACTTTGCTGCGGCTTCGTCCACCGGCGACTGGTGGGTGACGCTCACGCCGGCGTCGGGCACGGCCACGCCAACCGTGTGGGCGAATCTCCCGATCTCTCAGTTTCCCTCCGTTGGCGACTTCAACGGCGACGGCAAGGCCGACATCGCCGTTCGCAACGCAACGAACGGTTCCTGGCGGTTCCTCACCAGCACTGGATCGGCATTCTCGTCGGTGAGGGCTGGTAAGTGGGCCACGGGCATCGCTTGGGACAACGTCCGGGCGGGTGACTTCAACGGCGATGGCAAGACCGACCTCGTCGGCCAGAACACCGGCGACGGTACCTGGTCGGTGTCGCTGAGCAACGGAAGCGCCCTCGCGACCTCCGTGTGGGCGAATCTTCCGGTCTCGCAGTTCACCACCGTCGGTGACTTCAACGGCGACGGCAAGGCCGATCTCTTCGTTCGCAATCCGACCAACGGGTCGTTGCGGTTCCTCACCAGCACTGGAACGGCATTTTCGTCGGTGAGGGCTGGCACCTGGGCGACGGGCATTGCCTGGGATAATGTCCGGGCGGGCGACTTCAATGGCGACGGCAAGACCGACCTGGTCGGTCAAAACACCGGCGATGGCAGCTGGTCGGTCTCGCTGAGCAACGGCAGCGGCCTCACCACGTCTGTCTGGGCGTCGCTCACCAGCTCTCAGTTCGCCACCGTCGGCGACTTCAACAATGACGGCAAGGCCGACATCGCCGTCCGCAACGCGGCCAATGGTGCGTGGCGGCTCCTGGCCAGCACCGGGTCTGCCTTCACGTCCACGAGGGTGGGCACCTGGCCGACCACGAAGGTCTGGTCTGCCGCCCTCGGCGTGAGGGGCTGACGCTCCCACGACCGTGTGGGGGCTACGTTCCGTAAACCCTGTCGTCAGCCTGGCCTCCCCCGACTCGCCCAGTGACCGTGAGACGGTAGCTCATGTCGCATCGATCGGGTCTATTCTTCCGCGGCCTGCGAGAGTATGGCTTTGAGCAGGGGTGACTCTTCCGGCAGGAAAGGATTGACGATCGTCACGCCGCGCCATGTGAAACCATGCTGGAGATCTTCACTGAGCACGATGCGGCAGCGATTTTCTGCCGCGACCGACATCACGAGCGCGTCCCACATTCGAAACTCATGGGTCACGGAGAGATCGAACGCTGCCTGAAACGATGACCACGTCGAGTCCACGACGTCAAACGAGTCGGCCCAGCCGAGCACAGCGTCGCGGGCGGCCTCGCGAATCCGCCCCGCTTTTCGCGTCAGGACCAACATCAACTCGCCGAGCACCTGCGCCGGCAGCAAAACTGCTGTTTCAGGCAACTGGTCAACGAGGCCGACGGCAATACGACACCGTTCCGCATCCCCGACACCCTCGGCGTAGGCGAGCACGTTGGTGTCGATGGCGACCCGCATGGTCAGTTGTCGTAGAGTTCGTCGCGGGTCCAGCAGCGGGCCCCAACGACCGGTTGCTGTCGCAGTCGCTCGAGCAGTAGACGTTTCGCCGACCGCCGCTCTCCTCCGCTGCCGCGAACCGGTGCAATGGTCGCCACAGGTCTGCCGCGAGAGACGACAGTGATATGCTCGCCTTGCGAAACTTCGCGGAGTACTCTGGAAAAATGCCGGTTCGCGTCGGCCGCCGAAATGGTTTTCATGACCGCCTCCGCCTGATAGTAGTGATAAACACTACACAATTCGTCGCGGTTCGTCAACGTGACTTGACCCTTCCCAGTTTCGGCCGGCAACACGACGTCTTGTTGCCATCGGGGCGGTGCTGCTCGTCAGCCGTTCCGCCACAAACCCCACACCGTCGTCTTGGTCAGCAGCACCGCTTACGGCTCCGCGATGGGCGACCTGGCGAGGCCGAAAACGCTGGCGACAATCGTAACGATAGCCGATTGGAGTTCTCAGATTCGTTCTCCCGTATCCGTTCGCACGCAGCAGCGGATGGCGAGCCATTCGTGCCCCAGCGGTGAGGAGCTACCAGTGAGAATCAAACAGGCCTACCTGATTCTGACGTTCTTCGTCGTTGCGGGCGTGGCCGTGCTGTACGGGATCTCGCCGCAGTGGTTCGCGACCAGGTTTCTCGGTGTCGCTGAGCTTGACCGCAACCTGGCGCACATCCTTCGAGCGGTGATGGGGCTCTATCTCGGGATGGGGCTCTTTTGGCTGTTCGCCGCCGCGAGCACGAGGCACCGAAACACTGCCGTGCTCACCACGCTGATCTTCGCGGCAGGACTGGCGAGCGGCAGGATCATCAGTCTGGTCACCGATGGGCTGCCCGCACCGATTTTGGTGGCCTACACGGTTGCGGAGTTGGTCATCGTGCCGATTGCCTATTGGGTGTACCGGCTGCCAGAAGCGTGACCAGCACCGACGCGAAATGCTCGATGTCGGTCCTGCCAGCCATGTAGCCCCCGAGGCCCATGGCGATCGCCCCGGCGGCAACCTCGGCCAGGCCGGCGGTGAAAATGATGCCGCTCGACTCGACGGCCCCCGACAAGCCTGCAGCGAGGGCAAACGGCACCGTCAGGCCGTCCGACATGCCGATCACGATGTCGCGGACGGTTTCAGAGTCTGTGAAGTGCGTCTCGGGGGCCATCGCCCCATGGTGCTGCACCTTTAATAAGGCCCCCACCTGTCTAAGAAAGGGTGGCTACCTGCCACATTCTGGCTTCCCTGACGCGATCGGAGGGTCTCTACCTCACTCTGGAGCCTCAGAAAAAGCATTGCTTTATCGGCGATTTCGATCTAAAGTGCGGGGGTCGGTGTTGGACGACGCTTGAGGGTCCGCGGTGGCCGAACGGCCGCATCTGCTGCTTCTTAATGCTCGCCTTTACCCTCTGGCGGGCTGCCACTCTCTGGCCCTTTCGATATGACCCCGAAAGCATATTTGGGTCATTGGCAGGAGTGTTTTGTTCATGGGTAAGAAACTGTATGTCGGTAACCTGGCCTATAGCGTCACGAGCGAGGTGCTCGAGCAGATGTTTCTCGAGTTCGGCACCGTCACGAGCGCGCAGGTAATTCAGGATCGTGAGACAGGCCGTAGCAAGGGCTTCGGATTCGTTGAAATGCAGGCCGACGACGCGGCGCAGCGGGCGATCAGCGCGATGCACGAGAAGGAGTTCGACGGTCGGCCCCTCACCGTCAACGAAGCCAAGCCCCGTGAGAGCGGTGGTGGTGGCCGTGGTGGTTTCGGCGGCGGACGCCGCTACTAAACCAGATCGCTTGGAAACGGAACACGTCGGGGCCGGAGCGCGTCGTGAAGGCGACCTCCGGCCCTTTTTTTTGCTTTTGGATCGCGGTCGATCCGGTCTTCAGCAGTCGTTCGTCGGCTCGTGCTATCAATACCGGCAGCCTCACGAGGAAGTGCCATGCCGAAGAAAAAAGCCCGCCGTCGGAAGCACAAGTCAGCCCACCAAGAAGTCGTCTATACCTGCGACTCGTGCGGCGAAGAAATCGTCGTGCCGGTGGATATCTCAGCCGGAACGCACCAAGACTACGTCGAAGACTGCCCGGTCTGCTGCCACCCAATGACGCTGCACGTGGATATAGACCCAGACGGCGAGGCTCATGTCGAAGGTGAGCACGAGTAGCCAGGCGGCGGCGGAATGGCATCAGACGAAGCGGGGACGGCAGGGCAGGGGGGTTGGTCGTCCCGGAGAAGTGAGTCTCGGGCTTCAAGGGCGGGCTGGAATGGTCCCGACGGTCGGAAAAGCCGTAATTTGGCTGTGATCACATACGCAGGGATTTTATTTCGCGTGTTGTGTCTACAATCCGGACAGTTTTCACCCTTCCCGGAGCAACCCCATGCCCAACGACCAGACCAATAACTGGCCAGACCTGTTGATCGGCCTCTACGACAATCTCACAGGTCGCCGTGCCGAAATCACGTATGAGTTCGACAACATGCACATCAAGATTCCCAGCGGCACGGGCCCGTCAGCCGAGCATGCCGAATGGGTTCTGCACGGGACGATGAAGATCCGCACGCGGGACACGGGTACGTCCCCAAACTGATCTTGGCCGGACGATTCACGGGTACGTTAGATGGTCGTCCGGTCGTGATCAGTGCAGACGAAACGGGGCTGACGCTCGATGTCTCGTCTTTGTATTCGGGGTGGCAACTCCGGAAATACAGCAGTGCCGTCTTGCCCGTGCTCGGGTGGCTGAATGCCTCGCACATTCCGCTGACGATGCGGGTGGCAGGTGTTGTGTCGATTCCTTTACTGCCGAACGCGGGGTTGCTCGTCCGGCTTTTTGTTCCAGCGCTGGCCAGCGGATGAAGTTCCACAGCCAAGGGCTCAGCATCCGCGCACAAAAAGAGCCCCCCCACGGCGAAACGTACGGGGTGCCGAAGCGGTCCCGGATAACAGGCTTTCGCCGCTGATTCGTCCCAGCCGCGGCGGATTCGTCCCTACTTTTGCCGGATTCGTCCCTACCCGTGCCCTATTCGTCCCTTTTTGGGTTTTGTGGCTTCTGGGCGAGCGATGTGGCTGTAGAACTGGTCGCGGAAGTACCGGTTGTTGATCCCCGCCAGTGGAGTTTGCTCGTGATGTCCTTCGCCTGTATGCCCCGACTCGTCTTCTCCTTCGGTGTGGTGGCCCTGCTTGGTTCGCTGACCGTTCCTGCCCGCGCCGCAACGACCACCTACGACACCAACAACACGTCCTACGCCGGCGGCACGATCGACCCCGGCGATACCGTGCTCTTGAACGACGGCGCGACCGTCACCGGCGATGTCATCGACAATGGAACGCTCCAGTGGAACCAGACGGGGGCACTGACGATCAGCAGCACGATCTCAGGCACCGGCACGCTCTCGCTCACGAACACCGGCACGCTCAACCTGAACGGTGCGACGTCTCCGGCGAACACCGTCGTCCTGGACATGACCACCAATGTGTCGGCAGGGTTGCTGCAGATCCGGTCCGGCAACGGGTTTCTCAGGATCGGTAACAGCGGCACCGGTCTCTTGACCGTGAACGGGGGGAGCGTGACCAGCAACGAAAGTTTTCTGGGCTCAAACGTCGGCAGCAACGGCACTGTCACGGTGGCAAACGGCACGTGGGCGATCAGTTGGCACCTCCACGTGGGCGGCAGCGGCGCCGGTGCCCTCAATGTGACCGGTGGCAGCGTCAGCAACAACTTCGGTATTCTCGGCAAGAGCGTCGGTAGCAACGGCACCGTGACCGTGTCGAGCGGCACGTGGGCCAACAGCGGCAGCATCGAAGTTGGCCAAGGGGGCGCAGGCGCGCTGAACCTGTCCGGGGGTCGGGTCACCAGCAATCAGGGCTACGTCGGCCGGTCAGCCGGCAGCCGGGGCGGGGTGACCGTGTCGGATGGCACGTGGTCCAACAGCGGCGTTTTCTACGTT
Source organism: Candidatus Kuenenia stuttgartensis (assembly GCA_945870505.1). Taxonomy (GTDB): domain Bacteria; phylum Planctomycetota; class Planctomycetia; order Pirellulales; family UBA1268; genus QWPN01. The sequence goes on from CAMBSN010000008.1 coordinate 9,160, forward strand.
GGCGCGAGTGGCACCGGCACACTCGACATGACCGGCGGCAGCGTCACCAACAACTTCGCCAGCTATCTCGGCTCCAGCGCGGGAGGCTCCGGTGCGGCCACGGTGTCGGGCGGCACGTGGGCCACAAACGGCCTTTTGATCATCGGCCGAGCGGCGTCGGCACACTCGCCGTGAACGGTGGCAGCGTCACCAACACGTCTGCCACCCTCGGCAGTGGGACCGGCAGCAACGGCACCGCCACGGCGACGAGCGGCACGTGGACCAACAGCGGAAGCCTTACGGTCGGCAGCAGCGGCACGGGCACGCTCACCATGTCCGGCGGCCTTGTGACGGTCGGCGGCACGCTCTCGACGGGCACCTACGGCACGATCCATCTCAACGCCGGCGGCACACTCCAGATCGGCGTGGGCGGCACGACCGGGGTTCTCCTGGGTGGCACGGGTAGCCTCACCAATAACGGCACCCTCGTCTTCAATCGCGGAAATGCCTCGACGTATTCGGGCGTGCTGAGCGGCTCGGGGTCGGTCGTGAAGCGGGGCGCCGGCACGTTCACGCTCTCCGGCGCGAGCAGCCTGAGCGGCCCGACCACGATCGAGCAGGGCACCCTTGTCATCGCCAACGCTGCCGCTCTGTCCGCGAGTGCAATCACGCCCCTCGCCGGGGGAACGCTGTCCGTCCCGCCCAACCTGCAAGCATCCGTCGGCGGCCTGAATCCCAATGCCGGCGGTCTCGTGGACGTCGGCACCGGCATGGTCACGGTTGCACAAGGCCTGACTCCCGCTGCTCTTGTGACGGCGATTCTTACAGGCCGGGGAGACGGCTCGTGGAACGGCACGAGCGGCATCACGTCGAGCGCGGCGGCGACTGATGTGGCCTCAGGTATTCCGCGGGCGGTGGGCTGGCTCGATAACGGCGACGGCTCGATGACGGCGGCCTTTGCGGCGCCCGGCGACACCAACATCGACTGGGTGGTCGACGTCCTCGACGCGGGCAACTTCCTCACGTTCGGTAAGTACGACACCGGGCTTCCAGCGACCTGGCTGGAGGGCGACTTCAACTACGACGGCGTGGTGGACGTCCTCGACGCCTCGGAGTTCTTCGGCACCGGCCTCTACGACACCGGGAACTACAACACGCCGGCTGGGGCATCTGGCATCGCCGCGGTGCCGGAGCCGAGCGTGCTGGGGATGTTTGGCGTGGGTGTCGTCGCAGTGGGCTCGATGGCGATGATGCGGAAGCGAGTGGGCTGACACCTAGGAAAGAGCGGCTCAGGTTTTCCCATGCCGCTCTTTCCGTGACCTCTCCCATCCACGCCCGACTCGATCCCCCGCCAGACTCGTTCAACGCCTGCCAACGTGCGGTTCACGGCGGCTGGATGAACCTCCCGGACGTGCTCCTCGATGACCGTCTCCTTGGTCTTCGTGAGCACCAGAAACCGTGTCGTGATCTTCTTCCCTGGGCTGATCTCGCTGGCCAGATGCGAGTACAGCAGGAGTTGCTCCCCGGACCAAGCCCCAAACTCAGCCAGAAGATCGGCACGGGGCCAACTGCGGCGGATTCTGCGCCACTCCCGTTCGCTTTTTGTATGTTTACCGAGGATTCCTTTGAAAGTTTGAGTCCCCCGTCGCCCACTCATGTGGTTTGCAGCGATCATCGGCGACACGAAAGAGGCCCGGACACGTGGTCGGGTCACCGAAGAGCATTCGCAACGCAACGACACACATGCCGATCTCCTGGAGCGGGGGAGGGCCAATGTGCAGGGAGATTGAGATGCCAGAGCGAAAGGTCGCCGTCGTGACAGGGTCTGCCACGGGGGTGGGCGCCGCCACGGTTCTGGGCCTGGCACGCCGCGGGTACGACGTCGTCATCAACTACACGAAGAGCGAGGCCGAAGCTGCGGCATCGGCCGCGGCCTGCACCGAGGCTGGTGCCGACACGCTGGTGGTACGGGCCGACGTCGCCGACGACGCTGCCTGCCGCAGTATGGTCGGCGCCGCCGTCGATCGCTGGGGACGCATCGACGCGCTCGTGAACAATGCGGGCCGCACGTCGGTTGCCAGCATGGCGGGCTGGGAAGGGGTCGATGCGCAGATCTTCCATGACATCTATGCCGTGAATCTGATCGGGCCTTTCCAGATGATCCGCGCCTGTGCGCCGGAGCTGACGAAGGCCAAGGGGGCGATTGTGAACGTCTCGTCGATGGCAGGGGCGCTCGGGATCGGCACCTCGGCCCCCTACATCGCCTCCAAAGGAGCGCTCAACGCCCTCACCCTGAACGTGGCGAGGATGCTTGCACCAGATGTGCGGGTGAATGCCGTGTGCCCGGGTCTGATTCTCAGCCGTTGGTTTGCGAGCGGAGCCGGCGAGGGCGGCATGGAGCTGCTGAAGAGCCAATACGAACGGGCCGTTCCGCTGGAGCGGGCCAGTACTCCGGCGGAGGTTGCCGATGCGGTGATCTGGTTGATCGATGGTGCAGCAACGATGACGGGCGAACTGCTGCTGCTCGATTCGGGCATGCATCTCGGCAAGGGGCTGTCGGGGACCCGGACGGCCCCTTGAATCTCATGGATCGCGTGAACGCCGGATGCATTTCGAGGTTACTCTCGGGTTCCGGCGGGAACCTCGAGGACAAGACGTGACAATCAGCGTGGCGATCGTCGGTGGCGGGCCTGACGCTCGCTGCGGCGTTGGCCCACCCCATCCTTGGCTTCCCAGCGCCCGATAAACGTCACCATTCGAGGGGTTTTCCGAGCCGTGCCGCCACCGGTCTCTCAGCAGTCTTGGCGGCCAGATGCGGAGGGTGGTGCGTGAGCCGGGGGTGAGTTGAGCCGCTTTTCCATCACGTAGTCGTCCATCACGAAGCCGGAGCCGATGTCGAAGACGGCCTCACGGGCAATCGTGAAACCCGCGGCAGCGTAGAACCCGATGGCCATAGTGTTCTGCTTATTGACCTGCAGGAATAGCACCTGCCTCCCCAGATCACGCGCACGACTTTCGACGTGACTGAGCATGAATCTGCCGAGTCCCATGCCGCGGTGGGATTCAAGCACATCGAGTTGCCCGAGTTTCATCGCGGCCAACCGTTCATCGCCATATTGATCCGCCAACTCATAGCCGCAATAGCCGACAGGCGTGCCGGACAATCGCAGCACTTCCAGCCACCTGTCGCTCGCTTGTGCGTATTCCCTCAGAGCTGCGTCGCTGAATCGACCCGCCAGCATGTACTCGATCTGGGCCACTGAAATGATGGCCGCGTAGTGATGCCGCCAAATCGTGTCGGCTAGTGCTCGAAGGTAGACGTAATCGTGCGTGGTGACGGTATCGAGCGTGGCGTCCTCGTGCAACATTCGGCTCTCTCAGTTGATTCACTTTTTTACTCCATCATCTTCTCGGAGACACCCTATTCAATGTCCACCGCAACCACCGTATCGGCCGACACTGGCCAACAGACTTCCCGAAACGGCCTACAGCGTGGAGCCCAGCGGCCAGTCACACAGCAGGAACGCAACGCCGCGCAGAGTCTCCGCACCAAGATGGGGGCCTGGGTGCTCGATGTCCCGCTCGTTCAGTGACGTTCGGTGTGTGTATGGAGAGGTTGGACCTGCGGGAACTCGGGAGGTTGCAGATCACTCGGGCGAGCCACATCGAGACAGATGCAGAGGGCTACTGGTGGGCAGATATGGGGCCTGTTGAGGGTCCTGTTTTGGGGCCTTACGGCAGTAGGTCGGAGGCGTGAGGCGCGAAGAGGAAGTGGCTGTTGGCTGCGCGGCTATCGACGTGAACACGCAGCCGGCTCGAGAAACACCACCTGGCAGAGCACCGTGTTCTTAGCGCTGGCGACGAAGCAATGTTCGAGGCCTGCTGACTGAACGGTAGCCGGCCAAACAGTGCTCAGCCGGCCAACGAACTGCGGCGGCTTTCCCGGCCAGATGTATTTAGCGCGTTGGCGGTCACGGCTCTCAGGATTTTACGAGCCAAGTTTGCCGCCCCTACGATCCGGCCCTCTGTGTAGTCATCAAGCCCGTAGCCTTGGCGAGCTTCACGCTCGCGCTGGGCCTGAATAGCTTCGCGGCACAGGGCGGCTATTTCGGCCAGTCTCTCGGCTTCTAGATTGCGACGGGGCATGGCTGGTGATAGCGGAGGTTCAAGGGCAGCAAGGGGAAAGGACCCGTTTGAATAGTAGGCCGGCGCACAGAACAGGCGAGGCTATGGGTTGGTCAGGGGGAGGCAGCAATGAGGCCCAGTAGCGGCTCGGACTTTGGCGAGCTCCTGCAGGGGTGGCCCCGGGGCGTGCTTTCTACTGGCGAAACAGCTAGCGGCACTGCGTAGAGGAGGGGGCCGCACCCCAGTGGCCGCCCATCCCCGGTCATCCATCGATGACGTGACACTTCCGCGTGCGACGGCGGGCGGCGAAGGCCAAGGTGCCGATCGCGATCACGCCGAGCACAGAGGTGGAAGGCTCGGGCACTGGGATCGGCGAGATCGGTCCAATCACGACGGTGCTACCATTGACGTAGCTGTCGTTCGAGTTGTAGATCGACAGATTGAGATTGCTGGTGTCCCCGAGATCGATTGCACCGATTCGTGCGCTCGATGGCGGGGTCCATCCGCCTCCAAGAGAAGGGCTCCCGGCTCCGTATAAAGACTCCATCGCCGTCAAGTCAAAGAGGAACTGAATCGATCCGCCTGCACACCCTGGCGGAATACCCGAGCGGCATAATCGTAACTGACGCCACTTCCAACACCGCCCGGAAGGTTTGAATACTGCCCAGTTCCAGCGTACGCCGCACCGTTCGTGGTCATTGCATAGAGGTTTGATGGACCGTTGCCATTAGTTGTTTGGGCACTCATCCACATACCGAAGTCGCCGGTAGGCGCCCACACGGTGTTGTCCGTGCGACCGTCAGTGCCGCCGAGGGAAGACGCGGCCTGATAGTTGTTAGTCCCGATCCCGAAGTTGACGAAAGTCGTACCGATCGCGCTGGCATTGTTGTCTTTCATCTTAAGACCGACTCCCATAATCACATTGCCGTTCGCGAAGGCTCCTTGCGAATACGTGCCCTGACCGAATCCGCTGGGTGCAGATGCCGTTTTGACTTGAACCGGACTGCCCGTGATCGCATTGTCTTCGAAATGGAAGACTGTCGTGTACAGATCGAAATTGCGGGTGGTGCTGTCTTTGGCCCAAATGCCGACGTCACGGGAGTTGCCACGAAGTGACCAGCCACCCCACGACGTTCCACCGTCGATAACGATCGGACTAGCGGAGGCGGTCCTCGAGGTGACGTCCCAACTCAGCGATATCGCCGCCAGAGCGAGAACTGCCGTCCACCGAAGAAAAGGATGACTTCCGTGATGGCAGGACGTCATCCCCGCGGACTTCACGAACACGTTCTCACGAGACAGAGCAATCTTTCGAAGCGCAGCCGCGAGCGTATGCAGGATGCAATTCATCACGATAGAACCTCAGGAGGGCTAGAGGGCAGGAGGGTAAAAGCGTTTTTGCTGAAGCCGAGACAGACTTCTTGAGTGGCGCTGACATATCCGCTATTGACTGTGAGCGTGCCTGGGCCGCGTTCGCCGACCCGATCGCGAGCGTCACGGTCCAGATGTCTTGGGTCCTGCCGCGAGCCGCCGTCATCGTCGGCTGCAGCGCGACCTGGGCGCCACCCTCGGTGTGTCCGACGGCGCTCGTGGTGAATCCCACTGTCGTAAACTCGACAGCGACGGTGCGACCATCCACGACGAGCGTTCGATGGTCGTCCTCCGCGAGGACCCGATCCATGGCGGCATCGTCGGGCCACTGCCCGCGAAGACGGTCAAACCCGGCAGGATCGGACCCCGCCCCGCCAACCACCGCATGCAGAATGCCGTCGAGCCCGGGTGTGCGGCCGACGCGCTGCTCGTGTGAGTTCCACGACGGCGTCGCGACGTCGCTCGCTGCGCCCGTGAGGGAGGTTCGCTGCGCGAGCTGCGGTACGCTGAAAGCGCTACCGAGGAGTTGCCGGTAGCGGCGATCCCGGTGGTGGCGCGGACCAGATTTGGGCGTAGTGCATCGCCGCGAGGGCGACATTGAGCGGCACGCGAAGAATCGGTTGTGAATCGGGGCGAGAACACTCATCGCGGCGCGTACTGCTCTGTGTCATGAATGTCCTGTCCTTAGGGTGAGGGGCGGTCCGTTTCGCACTGGGCCGATGCTACGCGCGGCGTCCCCGCACAAAGTTTCTGGAGACCACAACAGCAGGTTTTCAGGCCATAATGAATCGTGGACATGTCGCCCCAATCGCAGGCAACGTCACAACGCGCGGTCGACGGGCCGCAAAACGCAAGCCGCGGGGTTCATAACTGCAGTTGGAGCCTGTTGCACCCACAGGAGCGTGCGCCGCAGGCCTCCTGCGTCGAGACGCCGGCCGGAGAGGACGCCGCTCTCCAAGATGGTCGCAGAGCCCCTCGACGGCTGACTCGAGAATCAGGCGGTCGCCGAGCAGCCCGTCTCGGCGGACATCGAAGGGGAACTGCAGTCATGCCTCACCTGCGGCATCCTCTGCTTCGGATTCGGACGGTCGACGACAACGGCGGCGGGGATACAGGCGGAGAGAGTCAACCACCGGGACGGACATATATTTTCCCTCTGCTCGTGGACTGCATCAGTTTCGGCAGGCTCGTGGCGATGTCCTCGAGTGGTACATGGGCCTGGGCCTTCGATTGCAGGTCGGTGGTGAGCAGCCGACGGGCACTCCGCAGAAACCGCGAGATGCGCAGGAGCCCGAGTGGACTGCGATTTTGAAACTCGCGGGATACCCAGTAGCCGCTCACGCTCTGACCACGAAAGATCAGGTCGCCCGGATTGACCGTCGATTCGGCTCCAGACAACACGCCGTAGACCGTGATCGTGCTGCCGGAGGGCATGCACGCGGCCAGGATGCCCGTCATGCTCCCGGCCACGGCGTCGGCGGCGTACGTCGCTTTGAGGTCTCGGGCCAGGCTCGTGAGCGATTCCTGGAAGTCGGCCCGACTACTGTCGAGCACGTGCTTAGCGCCGTCTGCCTGCAGTTCGGCGACGAGAGCATCGCGATGCACGATGTTGATGAGCGGGAAAGCATGGCGATTGCTCAGACGGATCAGCATCCGGCCGAGTTGGGAGGCCCCGGCGGTGTGAATCATCGCCGGATGGCGTCCCTTGATCATGGGCCGGGCGAGGCCCAAAGCAGTCAGCGGGTTGATGAAGGCGGACGCGGCCGATTCGTTGCTCACTTCATCGGGGATCGGCAAGGCCTCCACGGCCTTCAGAACGACGTACTCGGCCCAGAAGCCCTGGCCAGACTGCACGGCCCCGGCTACCCGCCTGCCGACGAGGCGATTGGCCAGCCAGCCGCCTCCCGACGAGACGACGGTGCCACACCCTTCGAATCCGGGAACCACTGGGAGCCTCGGCGGAGAACTGTATTTCCCAGAGCAATACAGGACGTCGGACGGGTTCACCGGCGAACAGATCACCCTGACGAGGATCTCGCCGCGGCGGGGCGTCGGGACGGGGATTTCAACAACGCGAATCCCCGCGGGGCCGGAAAAATCCTCGAGCATGGCGGCACGCATATTCATGGCACGAATCCTTCGCGAGTACGGAATGTTGACGGCGGTTGAAAACGGCGGCGCGGCGCGGTCAAAAATGGTGGCGATGACGTCGAAGAGGAGCTCCGCACCGGCCTTGCTCGCCGGGAACTAGCCCAATTCGTAGAGGTGACCCCAACGCCATCAAGGAAGACCACCACTTGCCCACCGCACCTCAGCCCGCTTCCTCCACGCGGGTGCCAGCAAGAAACGGCTCCCCACGGCCAACAAGGGAGAGGTTTTCCACCGTCACGCGAGCGATTTCGGAGAGGGCCTCGCGGGTGAGAAACGCCTGATGGGCCGTCACCAGCACGTTGGGAAATGTGAGCAACCGCGATAGTTCGTCATCCTGCAGCACCTCGCCAGAGAGATCCTCGAAGAAGATCCCCTCTTCTTCCTCATACACGTCGATCGCCAGACCGCCGAGATGACCACGCTTGAGGGCAGCGATGACGGCCTTGGTATCGATGAGTTTGCCGCGACTGGTGTTGACCACCATCGCCCCCGGCTTGAGCCGGGATACGGAATCGGCATTGAGCAGATGATATGTCGAGGGGGTGAGTGGGAGATGCAGGGTGAGAATGTCGCTGACGCTGAGAACGTCAGCAAACGAGCGGTATTCGATACCGTGCGCTGCGGCCCAGTCCACCATCGGAAATGGATCGTACGCCACCACCTGCATACCGAAGCCGCGGAAAATCTCTGCCGTCACACGGCCGATCCGGCCAGTGCCGACGATGCCGCAGGTCTTGCCATGGAGATCGAAGCCAACCAGTCCGCTGAGCGAGAAGTTTTGCTCGCGAACGCGGTTGTAGGCGCGATGGATGCGACGGTTGAGCGTCAGCACCAGGGCCACGGTGTGCTCGGCCACGGCGTGCGGTGAGTAGGCTGGCACCCGCGTCACCACGAAGCCTAGGCGGCCGGCGGCCACCAGATCGACGTTATTGAATCCGGCACACCGCAACGCCACATGGCGGATTCCACAGCCCGCGAGTTCTTCCAGGCATGCTCGGTCGAGACGGTCGTTCACAAACACACAGACGGCGTCAGCCCCCCTCGCGGTTGCGGCTGTTTCGGCTGTCAGCCGAAACTCGTGGAACACCCAGTGGATCACATCCGTGGCCGCCGCCACCATGAACTGCCGGTCGTAGGGCTTCGTGTCGTAAAATGCGACGGTCGTCATGCTCGCGGCTCCGGGGTGACCGACCATCGTATCTCAGGGCACGCCGCCGAGCCGGTGATACACGTATGTCGAATGCACTCAAGGAGGCTTACGTCACGTGGCCGCCAGGTGGCTCTTTCGCGGGGATATCGTTGAGGCAGTGCAATTTGCAGCGCCATGCTCCGTTCAGCACGCGTCGGGAATCTCACGATAGACTGAGCGAATCGAAAGACGTTCATTGGGGGCACCTGTGTTGCAGTTCAAGGTCGCGATCGTTGGAGCAGGCCCTGCTGGCTACTTTGCAGCTCAGGCCCTGCAAAACTCTGCCGATGGTAGTCGCTCATTTCACATCGACATGATCGAACGTCTTCCAACTCCTTGGGGTTTGGTACGGAGTGGCGTGGCGCCCGATCATCAAAAGATCAAGACTGTCTCGAAGGTCTTTGAGAAGATCGCCGCCGATGATCACTTCAGATTGTTTGCGAATGTGGAAGTTGGGAGCGATCTCTCCATTGCGCAATTGCAAGAGCGATACGATGCGGTGATTCTTGCGACCGGCTCATCCCTGGGGAAAAAGCTCGGGATTCTTGGAGAAGAGCTGCGCGGGTCTCTCTCTGCGGCAGTTTTCGTACCGTGGTACAACGCGCATCCTGATTTTATTGACGTAGATCCGCCCTTGGATACCGATACCGCGATCGTCATCGGTGCAGGTAATGTGGCCGTGGATGTGGCGCGGATGCTCGCGCAGGAGCCTACGGAACTTGACCGCACTGATACGGCCGACTACGCGATCGATGCCCTCAAGGCAGGCGGCATCCGCCGTGTGTTCATCAGTGCGCGACGAGGGCCAGAGCATGCCGCCTTCTCGTCGCCAGAACTCCGCGAACTGCTCAGGTTAGAGCGGACCAACATCGTGATGCAGCAAGGTGACATCGACGCAGCGATGGCTCGTGCAGGCGATGGAGCTGTGAAAGATGTCAAAAGTAACTTCGATGCGATGCGCCTGATCGTGGAAACTCCAAGCAGCGATCATGAGCGGACCCTGGAGTTTCTCTTCCATCACACCCCACGACAGATCATTGGCACCGATCGAGTGGAAGGCGTCGTGTTCGAAACGCCTCATGGCGACGTGACCATCAAGTGTGGTCTTGTCATTACAGCTATCGGTTATCAGGCACAGGGTATTGATGGTGTGCCCTATGAAAATGGCAGAGTGGTGAGTAGCGATGGCCGCGTGCAGGCGAATCTCTACGTCGTTGGCTGGGCAAAACGGGGCCCAACAGGAGTGATTGGCACCAATAAGTCTGATGCAGCAGCGGTTGTCGAGCTCTTGGTATCTGACCTGCAGAGCCCAAAGAACTTGGGTGATCTCACAGGGCTCATCACCAATCAGACTATTGTCACTCAAGAGGATTGGCAGAGAATCAACCAGGCCGAAGTTGATGCCGGTGAGCCACGTGGCAAGCCGCGCAAGAAGATGTTCCGCCGCGACCATATGGTGGCATTTTCTCAGAGCGTGAACAGGGAGATCGGCAGTTCGTGACGTCATCGGTGAGCATGAGCAGTCCGGTAGTCCTGCCCGGCTGACCTGCCCCCATGAATGGAACCAGTGGCTGTCACTGCCGGCGATAAGATCGAGAGCCTGCGTCAATGGGCTTCCGGTCGCTGCGTTTCGGCTGATTGGGCGGGCGTGTATTCGCGGTCGGAAGTGGGCAGTGGGCGGGGCGGAGGGTGGTGCGGAGTCTCTGGGCGGCGTTGAGAGAAGTTTGCGTGGCGGGGTTGGTGGTGGGTCGGGTTGTAGGCCGGCTCGTGGTGTGCTGGCCGGTGTCGTGTGATGTGGTGGTTGCTGTGAACATCGGTACGTGGAATCTCCTTGAAGGTTGGATGGAAGGCCCAGCCGCGCAGACCGGTGGCGGTTCGGGCTTGGAAAATCCCTCTGGCTGGTGACGCTTTTGGGCCGCTGGGAGGCCCGATTAGCCCCGATTTGCGGGTGATTCTTGCCGACGCCTTCGAGCAGGCGGAGCCGGACGCGAAGGAGATCGTGCCCATGGCGACTCGAAAGGGCGTGAATCTGCGGACATACCTGGAGCGGATCATCTCCAAGGCGGGGCACGAGGTGTGGCCGCGGCTCTTCCAGAACCTGCGGGCATCATGCGCGACCGACTGGGTCGAGCGGTACCCGTCGCACGTCGTCGCCAAGTGGCTCGGACACTCGCCGAAGGTGGCGGCGCAGCACTACCTCATGTCGCGCGACCACCACTTCGAGGACGTGGTGAAGGGCACGCCGAACGTCCCGGCGGCGATCGCGGCAGAGGGTCCGAACAGGGGGCCGGCGTGCGACGCGAATTGCGACGCCATTGCGACGCGAATTGCGACTCCGCAGGCGTCCGCACCGGACAGCACCGAGTCGCACGAAACGACAGAACCCGCTGCCACCATTCAGGTTGCAGCGGGTTCTTCGGAGGTTACGCCAGTTACCAAAACTGGCTTAGTGGCGGGGGTAGGATTCGAACCTACGACCTCGAGGTTATGAGCCTCGCGAGCTACCGGGCTGCTCCACCCCGCGACAGGTGAGCGGTCGAGCCAAATCGCGTCGGTTGACGTGTTCGGCTGAACAACTTCGCCCAATAATACCCCGGCGATCCACGAAAAGAAGCCCGGGGTGGAACTCCCGGCGGAAACCGTAGGTTTTGTAGGGCACAAGGATGAATCCTCAGCCGCCACCGCCTCCCCGTGACTCCCCGTCCGCCGCAGATCACCGCACACTGGTGGGCGGATTGCCGTGGGACCAAGCCGACGCAAGTGGTGGGCGGCACAATGATCGGATCGCCCCCGTGCCGGGCATGCCGGTTGTAGTGGATCGGCCGGCCGATGCCCAGTGGGGAGCGCCTGGCGAATCGGGCCGAGGGTTCGCCGAACGTCTCGATGAGTTCGTTCGGCGCAGCCCGCCATTTACCGTCAGCCTGTCGCTGCACGTGATCGTGCTCCTGTCACTGGCGCTCTGGTTCGTGCGGGTTCGTCCCGAGAACCGCGTGACCCTCGACGTCTCGTTTCGCTCGACGGAGGTGATCGAGTCGCCCGATCACGGCGTGCAGATTAAGCCTGAGCCCGAGCCCGTTCCGGAGCCCGTGCCCGAGGAGTCAAAGTCGGATGAACCGCCGGTCGAGGAGCCGATCGCCGCGCCGCCGGTGATGACGAAGCCGACGGAGACGCCGGGGGCGGCGATCGCCGAAGCGGTGGCGCCGGCCGTCGGGTCGCTGCTCAACGGCCGTGAACAGGGCCGCCGCGCCGCGCTCGTGGATGCCTTTGGCGGGTCCACTGCCACGGAGGCGGCCGTGGCAAAATCGCTTGCGTGGCTCGCCAAGCAGCAGGACAAAAAGGATGGTCTGTGGGGCCTCCAGGGGCCCTATGTGGATGGTGGCTCCCAGGAAAACCGACTCGCCGCCACCGCCATGGCCCTGCTCGCGTTTCAGGGAGCAGGCAACACCACCCACGAGGGCCAATACAAAAAGGTGGTCGCTCGGGCGTGGAAGGCGCTTGCGAACACGCAACTTGCCGATGGCCGGTTCGACGTGCACCCGCCGTTGCCGACGCATCACGCGCTCTACTCGCATGCGCAGGCGACGATCGCCGCCTGCGAACTCTTTGGCATGACCAAGCTCGAAGAACACGCCGAGCCGGCGCGGCGGTCGCTCGCGTATGCGGTCGCTGCTCAGGGGCCGAACGGTGGCTGGCGATACGAGCCAGGCCACGCGGGCGACATGTCGGTGACCGGCTGGTACATGATGGCGATGAAGAGTGGCGAAATGGCGGGGCTCGCCGTGCCCGGTGAGTCGGTCGCTGGGATCGCGGCCTTCCTCGACAGCGTGGCGGTGAGCGACGGCGTCCGGTACGGCTACCGCGTTGACGTGCCCGGCCGGCCTGCGTCGCCAGTGACCGCGGCGATCTCGGCGGAGGGCCTGCTCTGCCGGCAGTACCTCGGCTGGCGCCGCGACGATCCGCGGCTGATCGCGGGAATCGAGATGCTGATCGGGCCGCAGCCGATCGACTGGGAGAACGATAAGGACGTGTATGCCTGGTACTACATCACTCAGGTAGCGCACCATCTCGGCGGCGATACCTGGCGGCGGTGGAACGACCGCATGAAGGCGGTGCTGCCCGCCACGCAGGTGCAGAAGGGGCCGGAGACTGGCTCATGGGATCCCTCGCTCGATAAGTGGGGCCACATCGGCGGCCGGCTGTTCACTACTTGCTTCTGCACCTACATGCTCGAGGTCTACTACCGCCACCTGCCGATCTATGGCGACAAGGCGATAGCAGCGGGCGGGGCTAGATAAACCGGCGGGGCACTGCGTCTCCTGGGAAGACCTTGCCGCTCGCGGCGTCGCTGTGCGGGGGAGGACGGCCGCTGATTCAACGCGGGCCCCGTCGCCGATGCTAGTGGTGTACTCCAGGAGCATTCACGATGGCCACGAAGAAGCGCAAGAGTTCAAAGTCCTCGATGTCGCAGCAGATTGTCGGGATGGCCACGATGGGGCTGCCGGCTCCCGTGCAGAAGGTGGCGGCATCCAAGTGGGGTTCGAAGTTGCTCTTGATCGCGGTGCCCTTCCTCATCGCGAGCGGGATCATCACGATCACCTTCAGTGGTGGCATGCCGTCCGTGAATGTAAACCGCGATCGTGCGACCGCCGTGGGCCGCGACCTGAGCACCGAGGCCTACAAGGCCGCGGAGCGAGTCCGCGACTACGGCGAGAGTGGCTACCGCTGATCCGGCTGTAGGCAGGGCGGCAGGCTCCGGAGGTGGCGACATGAGCCTGGATGCTTCGGTAGCGTCGGCTTTTGCGCGGGTGGCGCTTGCAAACGTATCGCGGCCGTTTCCACATAAGCTTGACCACTTGATGGTGTCGGGGCCGGAGCCCTGGGCCGTTGACCACGCGGCCGTGCATCCGGCCTTCTTCGGTTCCTACGACTGGCACTCTGCGGTGCACATGCACTGGCTGTTGGTCAGGGTGCTACGGCTGCAGCCGCAGGTAGCCGAGGCCGCCGAGATCGCGGCCCTGCTCGACACCCGGCTTATCGAGCCGGTGATGTCGGTGGAGCTTCGCTACCTGCAATCCCCGGCAGGGCGGACATTCGAGCGGCCCTATGGCTGGGCGTGGTTACTCGAGCTGCGGGCGGAACTGAAGCGGCTGTCTGGCTCCGATGCCCGTGCCGTGGCGTGGGCCGCGGCGGTCGATCCGCTGGCCCGGGAGCTCGCGATGCGTCTGGCGTCGTTGATCGCGACAGCGGCTTATGCCATTCGGGCCGGCACGCACGCCAACACTGCGTTTGCGTGCCTGCTGGCCCACGACTATGCGACCGTCTGCCACGATGCCGCACTGGCGCACGCGGTCCACGCCGCGATCGGCCGATGGTATGGCGAAGACCGCGACGCCCCGACCGCTTACGAGCCGTCGCTGACCGACTTCCTGTCGCCATGCCTCGCCGAGGCGGCGGCGATGAGGCTGGCCGCCGGCACGGGGGCCTTTGCGGCGTGGCACGACGATTTTTTTACGGCCGGCCTAGGGCCGCTCGCGGCGCCGCCCATCGTGGGCGATCGGCACGATCCGCAGAACGCGCACCTCGACGGGCTCTCGCTGTCGCGGGCATGGATGCTGACGAGGATTGCGGAGGCGCTGCCCGCAGGTCATGCTCGGCGGCAGGAGTTGCAAGAAGCTGCGACGCGGCACCTTGCAGCCGGACTTCCGTGGACGGTGGGTGGCGACTATGTCGGAGAGCACTGGCTCGCCTCGTTTGCCGCGCTCGCTCTTGGCGACGTGCCGTAAGCCACGCGGTGGCCGATCAGGAGCGAGTCAATGGCCCTGATCGACGTCGGTGACCGGGCCGTGGCGACGGTGGTTGAAGCCGCCGATGCGGCCTCCCGAATGGCGGCCGTGCGGGGCCTCACGGAGGCGATCCGTGAGGTGAATCTGCCCGGCGTGATCGACGTGGTGCCGTCGCCGGGGCGAGTGACCGTCGTCTACGACCCACTGCGAATTTCGAGCCACGCATCGCTGCGGGCACGCATCGAGGCGATCGAGGCGACCGGTGTCGGAGCCGTCGCGGCAGGTGATGTGGCGCGGCACGAGATCCCGGTGTGCTACGGCGGCGACCTCGGGCCCGATCTCGATGAGGTCTGCACGATCCACGGTATCAACAGCGACCAGTTCGTGGCCCTGCACACCGAGCCCGACTACGTGGTCGAGGCAATCGGCTTCCTGCCGGGCTTCGGCTACTTCACGGGATTGCCCGCGAGGCTCACCACACCTCGCCGGACGACGCCGCGGCGGGTCGTGCCCGCGGGATCGGTCGGCATCGGGGGCGGGCAGACGGGCGCCTATCCGTGTGCGAGTCCTGGAGGCTGGAACCTTGTCGGCGGCACACCCACGCGACTCTTCGACCCCTCGCGGCCCCGACCGGCACTTCTTGCCGTCGGCGATCGGGTGCGGTTCGTCGCCATCGACCACAACGAGTTTGAGCGACGGCGCGGCTGCGAGGTGGCGGCTCCGCGCCACGCCGCGGTCGATGACGCTGGGATCACCGTTGTAAAGCCGGGCCTGTTCACGACGATCCAGGATCTCGGCAGGCCGGGCCATCGCGCCGCCGGCGTGCCGCTCTCTGGAGCCGCCGATCCCGTGTCGCTGCGGCTGGCGAACCGACTCGTGGGCAACCCCGCGACAGCCGCTGCACTCGAGATCACGCTGCTCGGGCCCGACCTGCGCTTCGAGCGGGATGCAGTGGTCGCCCTCACTGGAGCGGTGTTTCCGGGGATACCGTCGGCCGCTGCCATGCCTGTCCGCGCGGGCGAGACGCTCTCGCTTGGCCATGCGAGCACAGGCTGCCGGGGCTATCTCGCCGTGGCGGGCGGGATCGACGTAGTGGAAGTGCTCGGCAGCCGCAGCACCTTTTCACCGGCACGGTTGGGCGGGCTTCGCGGGCTCCCGCTCGCGGCCGGGGATGCACTGCCGGTGGGCGGGGCTCATGGCAATACTTCTCGAAGCGGAGTGGAAGGGCGGCCGTCGCTCGTTCGGCCATCGGGCACCCCCATCACGCTGCGCATGATCCCCGGTGAGCAGCTTGCCTTTGCGGGCGAGTCGCTTTGGTCGTCCACGCACACCACCAGCAGTCGCTCCGATCGAATGGGCGTGAGGCTCGACGGCCCGCCGCTCGGCGGCGGCAACGCGGCCGGGTCGCTTCCGTCGGTGGCCGTCCTCCCCGGCACCGTGCAGCTTCCGCCTGACGGCAAGCCGATCGTGCTGCTCGCCGACGCCCAGACGATCGGCGGATACCCCGTGATCGGCCACGTGATCGCGGCCGACCTGCCGCTCGTGGCGCAACTACGGCCCGGCGACCGGGTCCACTGGCGGGAGGCGACGATCGACGAAGCACACCGGGCGCTGCGCGAAGCCGATGATGGCCGGGGAGTCGCCACGTGACCCTGCATCGCGCGACGATCGACCTCAACTGCGATCTCGGCGAGGGGGCCGTTCACGACGCCGCGTTGATGCCGCTCGTCACCTCGGCCAACGTCTGCTGCGGACTGCATGCCGGCAGCAGCGACCTCATGGCCGCCACCGTGCGGCTGGCGCTGCAGCTCGGCGTGGCAATCGGAGCCCATCCCGGCCATGCCGACCGCGACCATTTTGGCCGCCGCGAGGTCGCCGTCACTCCCTTTGAGTGCGCGGAGACCATCGACGCGCAGATCGCGGCGGTCGCGAGCGTCGCCGGCGCATCGCTCCATCATGTGAAACTGCACGGCGGCCTCTATCACCAGGTGGGCCGCGAGGCGCCGCTGGCCGAGGCGGTGGCGACGATGCTCGCGGCCCGCTGGCCGCAGCTCGTGGTCTACGCACAGGCGAGCAGCCTGTTTGCGACAGTGGCCCACGGCCGAGGGCTCGCCGTCGCACAAGAAGCTTTTATCGACCGCCGCTACCTCGCCGATGGCACGCTCGCGCCGCGGTCTGCGGCTCGGGCAACGATCGACGATCCCGCGGAGGCCGCCGCGCAGGCCGTGCGGCTTGCGGCGGAGGGCGTTGTGTGCACGGCTGATGGCGCGGAGATTCGCGTCGAGGCGGACACGCTCTGCATCCACGGCGACGGTCCGCGGGCGGTCGAGATCGCTACCGAGGTTCGAGCCGCCCTTGCGGCTGCAGGGATCGACGTGCGTGCGGCTACGGGGCGAGCACCGTCCAGGTGACAGGATCACGGTCGAGGTGGAGTCGCACCCGCTGGTGGCCCGCGGCGTGGAGCGAGAGCAGCTCGACGGCGTCAAACCGGCACGAGACGACGGCGAATCGGCCGAGACCGGTGTCGTCGTCGGCTTCGGGCGCGGACGGCCCCGCAGGAAACGCGTCGAGGGCATCGCCGGGAGCAGCGGCCGTGGTGTAGATCGCCCGACTCATCGGCTGCGAGGCATTCCACGTCACGGCGGCGACTGTGTCGCCGTAGTGGATCACCGCCACCGCGGACACCCGCACCTGGACGCGCAGGGCCGGGTCGTACCAGTGGAGGGCCACCCGGGGTGAGGTGCGAAGCGCCCGCAGTTTCGGGCTGCGGATGTCAGAGTGAAAGCGGACCTCGCGGCGGAGCGGATCGACGTGGCGGAGGACGACCGTGCGTGCCTCTGGCTGCCCGTCGGTGCCGACGGTCGCCACCGTGAGCAGGTGGAGCCCGTGCTTCGCCGAGCCGACGGCGGCCGTGAATTCGCCCGCGAGCCAGGTCCAGGCGGTAGCGGCATTCATCGCGGCGAGGTCGGGCGCGGCGGGCTTCACGTTTCTGCTTCCCCGATGGTCAGGCAGTCCCATCCCACTGGCGGAGCGCCTCGTAGGCCACGATGGCGGCGCAGTTCGAGAGGTTGAGGCTCCGTACCTGCGGACGCGAGGGGATCGTGAGCAGCCGGTCGGGGTGGGCGCTGGTGATCTCCCGCGGCAGGCCCGCCGACTCCTTCCCAAACACGAGCACGTCGCCGGGCTGGTAGGAGACGGAGGTGTAGGTTCGCGTGGCCCGGGCCGAAAACATCCACATGCCGCCGGCCCCCGCCGCCGCCAACCGCTGCACGAGATCCGGCCAGGAGTCGGCCACCTCCCACTCGAGTTCGTCCCAGTAATCGAGGCCGGCCCGGCGGAGGTAGTAGTCGTCGATCTGGAAGCCAAGGGGGCGGACGAGCCACATCTTCGCGGCGATCGCCACGCAGGTGCGACCCACATTCCCGGCATTCGGGGGGATTTCGGGCTCGTGCAGAACCACGTGGAGACGGGGGGCGTATCGCATGCGAGGTTCGCCGGCGGGGAGCCGTCTGCTATCGTTTCGGGTGTCCCGGGGCCAGAGTCGGCCTGCCGGCGGAATGATTGTGCCGCGAGGAGCGATCGTGGTCGAGTTGAAGCGAAACCCAACGCGGTCGGTGCGAATCGGGAGCATCACGATCGGGGCCGGGCACCCGATCGCCGCGCAGAGCATGACCGCCACCCACACCCAGGACGTGGCGGCCACCGTCGAACAGGCCAACGCCCTCCATGCCGCCGGCGCCGGCGTGGTGCGGATCGCCGTCGATTCCAAGAAAGACGCCGCGGCCCTGGAGGCGATTCGGGCCGGCACGCCCGCCAATCTCGCGATCGACCTTCAGGAAAACTACCGCCTGGCCCTCGATGTCGCACCTCACGTCGACAAGCTCCGCTACAACCCCGGCCACCTCTATCACCATGAGCCGACGAAGCCCTGGCAGGAGAAGGTGAAGTTCATCGCGGGCGTGGCAGCCGACCACGACTGCGCCCTCCGCGTGGGCGTCAACTGCGGCAGTGTCGATCCAGCGAAGAAGGAACAGTTTGCGGAGCATGACTCGATCGGGCCGATGCTGGCCAGTGCCATGGAGCACTGCGAACTGCTCGATTCGCTCGGCTTCACCCGCTATGCCGTCTCGCTGAAGGACTCCGATCCGCAGAAGGTGATCGAGGTGAACCGGCGGTTCGCCGAACTGCGGCCCGACGTGCCGCTCCACCTCGGCGTGACTGAGGCGGGTATGCCGCCTGACGGCATCATCAAAACGCGGATCGCCTTCGAGCAGCTGATTTCGCGGGGCATTGGCGACACCGTCCGCGTGTCGCTCACGGTGCCCAACTCCGACAAGCCGCAGGAGATCGCGGCCGCCAACGCCATCCTCGCCGACATCGCGGCGGGGCGGGTGCGGAGCGTGGTGGACTACGGGCTCGCGTCGCTCAACATCATCTCCTGCCCAAGCTGCTCGCGGGTGGAGAACGAGGCCTTCATCGAGCTCGCGAAGCACGTCAAGGAAATGACGACCTACGCCAAGGACCACGCGATCACGATCGCGGTGATGGGCTGCCGCGTGAACGGGCCGGGCGAAACCGACGATGCCGACCTGGGCCTCTGGTGCGGCCCGACGCACGTGAACCTCAAAAAGCGGAGCACCGAACTCGGCGCCTTCGCCTACGACGCCATCCTCCCGCGGCTCCGCGAGGAACTCGACAAAATCATCGCGGAGCGTGCCTAGCCATGCACCGTCTGCCGATCATTGATGCCGCCGAGGGTTCCTGTGGCGTCGCCGGGAGCACGCTGCCGGCGGTGCCGCCCGTCGATCCCGCCACCTGCCGCGGCACGTTTGCCATGGTCAGCCTCGGCTGCCCCAAAAACCTCGTCGATGGCGAGCGGATGCTCGGGCTACTCCGTGACGACGGCTGGCAGCTCGTGGCCGATCCGGCTGGGTCCGACCTCGTGATCGTCAACACCTGCGCGTTCATCGACGCCTCGCGGGCTGAGTCGTACTCCGCGATCAACGAGATGCTCGACCTCAAGAAGCAGGGCGGCACGCGGGGCGTGATCGTGTCGGGATGCCTTGCCGAACGACAGAAGGAGGGGCTGCTCCAGGAACTGCCCGGCCTCGACGCCGTCATCGGCGTGTTCTCGCGGGACGAGATTGCGAAGACGGCAGAGCGGCTGATCGGCGGGCTTGGAGACCAGCGGAGCATCTTTCGGCCCGCGCCCGCGCGAGCCCTCGATGACTCCGGCCGCATGCGGGTCACTCCCCGGCACATGGCCTACCTCAAGATCTCCGAGGGCTGCGACCGCACCTGCACGTTCTGTGCGATCCCGAAGATGCGAGGCAAGCACGCCACGAAGCCGATCGAGGAGGTGGTCCGCGAAGCCCGCGAACTCGCCGCCGACGGCGTGAAGGAACTCGTGGTCGTCGCCCAAGACACGACCTACTACGGAATGGACCTTTACGGCGAGCCGCGGCTGGTGGAACTGCTCGACGAGTTGGAGAAGGTCGAGGGGATCCAGTGGATCCGCCTGATGTATCTCTACCCGATCTTCTTCACCGACCGGCTGATCGAGAAGATCGCCGCGAGCCCGAAGATTCTGCCCTACCTCGACATGCCGTTGCAGCACGCCAGCGACGCGGTGCTGAAGCGGATGCAGCGCCGCACGAACCGTGCGGCAACGGAGGAGTTGCTGGGCAAACTCCGCGAGCGGATTCCCGACCTCGTGCTGCGGACGACGTTCATCACCGGCTTTCCCGGCGAGACCCGCGGGCAGTTTCTGGAGATGGTCGACTTCGTCCGCCGCTGGCGGTTCGAGCGGGTGGGCGTGTTCACCTACTCGCTGGAGCCCGACACGCCCGCCGCGAAACTCGACGGCCATCTCCCTGAGGAGGAAAAGGCCGCCCGCCGCGACGAACTGATGGCCATCCAGCAGGGAATCGCACACGATCACGCCCGGCGGCAGGTGGGGCGGGTGCTCGATGTGATCGTGGACGGGCCGAGTGGCGAGCGGGATGACGTCTGGCTGGCCCGCTCCACGTCCGATGCCCCTGATATCGACTGCGTGGTCTACCTCACGGCCCCCGGCAGCTCCCCGAAGCATCCGCTTACAGGCCAAATCCTGCCGGTGGAGGTCGTGGCCGCGAGCGGCTACGACCTGGCGGCCGTGCCGGTGGAGACCTGACGGATGGCAAGCGACCGGGTTCTCACCGTGCCGAACCTGCTCTCGCTCGCCAGACTCGTGCTCGCAATCGTGTTCTTTGTGGCGGTGGAGCGTGGCCAGCCGGTGGCGGCGTTTTGGCTGTTCGCGATCGCCGCTTCGACCGACTGGGTCGATGGCTGGTATGCCCGGCGGTTCAACCAGGTGAGCCGCCTAGGGCGGATCTTCGATCCGCTCGTGGATAAGGTGATCGTCTGCGGAGCCTACGTGCTCCTCGCTGCCGCGGGGACGGCCATCGCCCCGTGGATGGCCGTGGTCGTGACCGTCCGTGAACTCGTGGTCACCGCGATCCGGGCGGAAATGGAAAAGGCGGGGCGCGACTTCTCCGCGGCGCTCTCCGGGAAGCTGAAGATGGTGCTTCAATGCCTCGCGATCGGCCTCGTGCTCGCTGGCCTGGCGTGGCCGGGGCTCGACTCGGGCGGAGTCGGAATCGATACGCTGGCCCGCTGGGTGTCGTGGGCGGCGGTCATCGCCACGATCTGGTCGGGGATTGAGTATCTCATCGCCGCTCGCGTGCTGGTGCGGCGATGAGCGACGTGGCCGCTCCGGCGCTGCAGGACGCCTGGCCGCAAATGCTGGTGCTGACCGCGGCGCTGGCGGGCTTCATCTCGTCGGCCGCGTTCGTACGGCGGCGGCTCTCGCGGGGCGAGCCGCTCGTGGCGGAGCGGCCCCATTCACGCGTGCCGTGGGAGGCGAGCGACGTGGCCCTGGTGGTGGTGGTGTATCTGATGGGGGCGATGCTCATGGCGAGAGCGGCGCCCGAGCCGAGGCCGCTCGTCGATCGGCTCGTTGGCAACGTGGTGCTGTCGCTGGGAACGATGCTGGCCGCGATCGCCTGGCTGCGATTTCGGGGGGCCGACTGGCCGGCCCTGGGGTTTCCCGGTGGGCGGTTGCGGGATGACGTGGCGATCGCTGGCCGAGCGCTGGGATTGGTGGTGTTTCCGCTCCTGATGCTGGCGGCGGCCCTCAATGCCCTCATGCAGTACGAGCATCCGATCGTGGATTTCCTCGACTCCAACCACGGCCTTGCGGCGGCGGCACTCGTGGTGATCTCGGCGGTCTTCGTCGCCCCACTCACCGAGGAGTTTTTCTTCCGCGAGGTGCTTCAGGGCTGGCTCGAGAATCACTTCGCCGATGAGGCGGGTGTGGCGGTGGCGCTGTCGGCGATCGCCTTCGCCTCGGCGCACGCCGGCCAGGGACTGGCCTTTTTGCCGCTGTTTCCTCTGGCGCTCGTGCTGGGGCTGATCGCCGAGCGGACCGGATCGATCTTTCCCAGTGTGCTGTTGCACGCGCTGTTCAACGCCGTGAGCGTGTTTCTCCTGCTCGCCCAGCCCGGGCGAGGGCCGGTGCCGGGCTGACCCGCAACTGCCGCCGGGGGCTTGAATCAACGGCTTCCGGCCGCCAAACCGATCTGGCCCAAGGGAGCCAGCTTCGCGACACTACCTTCTGGCCCGGGAGGATCCGGGCCGACCACTGCCGCCGTCACGGAAGACGCACCGTGCCCCGCCGAACCTTCGCCACGCGCTGTCTTGACGGCCTCGTCTATGGGGCTGTGCGGGTGGCGATCTGCGTTGTCGAGGCACTCCCGAGGCCCCTGTGCGAACGCTGGGCACGCGGGCTCTCCGGGGTGTTGGCCAACCGGCTGCGAATCCGCCGCGCGGTGGTTCGCGACAATCTCCGCATGGCCTTCCCCGACATGACCCCCGAACGCCACCGGGAGCTGGCTCAGGCGATGTGGGAGCATCTCCTGCTGATGGTGGTCGAAATTGCCCACGCCAACCGGGTGATCCACAAGACCACCTGGCGAAAGCATCTTCGGATCCACGGCATGGAGGAGATCGTCCGCACACTCTGGCTCGATCGGCCCAAGGTGATTCTCTCGGGCCACTACGGCAACTTCGAGTTGGCAGCCTACCTCTTTGGCCTCTTCGGGCTACGGATCTTCTCGGTCGCCCGCGAACTCGACAATCCGCTGCTCGACAGGTTCGTGACCAAGTTCCGTGAGTCGCGGGGCCAGCGGATCCTGCCCAAGAAGGGGAGCGCGCCCGACGTGGCACAGGTGCTCGACGAACATGGCGCCATCGGTCTGCTTGGCGATCAGGCCGCGGGCCCCCGGGGCTGCTGGATCGAGTTCTTCGGCCAGCCGGCGAGCGTTCACAAGGCGATTGGGGTGTTTTCGCTATCGGCGTCGGCTCCGGTGATGGTCTGCTCCGCGACCCGGCGGCACGGCCTCTTCGACTACGACCTCCGCGTCGAGGGGATCGCCGATCCCGCCGCGGGCGGGCCGGAGACGAGCGACCTGACGAGCCTCTCGCAGTGGTACACGTCGCTGTTGGAGGGGGCAGTCCGCCGTGAGCCCGCTCAATACTGGTGGGTGCACCGGCGATGGCGGGGCAAGCCAGGAAAGGCTAAAAAGGCGAAGCCGCGCCCCGCCGCCTGACGGGCGGAGGCATTTCCCGCCTGAGTGAAGCCCTCCCATGCCCGACTGGATCCCGATCGCCGAGGCGTCGGAGTGTCCGCCGGGCACGAGCATTGAGCGGGTCGCAGACGGACGAATGGTGGCGATTGCCAACGTGGATGGCACGCTGCACGCAATCGACGGGCTCTGTCCGCACCAGGGAGGCCCCCTCGGCACGGGTGAACTCTGCGCCGCGGTGCTCACGTGCCCCTGGCACGGCTGGCAGTTCGACGTGACCACCGGGCGGCATCGGGTGTCGGCGACCGTGCGTCAGGCCGTGCACGACGTTCGCGAGCGCGAGGGGAGGATCGAGATTCGGTTCAACGGCGGTGTGGGCTCTGCGGAACCGACCCGATGACCGAGTACCGCTGCTTTCGCAATGACGATCCACCGCGACTCGCCGATGTCTGGCGGACAGCGGAACTAGGTCCCTCCGGATTCCAGCCGATGACGTCGGCCTGGCTCGAGGCCTGCGTCTTCTCGAAGCCCTACTTCGACCGCGCCGGCCTGCTGGTCGCAGTGGACGCGGATCGCGTCGTGGGCTTCGCGCACGCAGCCTTCGGCCCAAACGCGGAGCACACGGCGATCGACGCTGCGATCGGCACCACCATGCTCGTTGTGGTGGTGCCCCACGAGCGGCACGACGCCATCGCCGACAGTCTGCTGTCCCGCTGCGAGGACTACCTCCTCCGTCGCGGCGCACAGACGATCATGGGCGGAGGCACGCCAGAACTCGGCGGCCTCTACCTCGGGCTCTACGGCGGATCCAACCTGCCTGGCATTCTCGATTCGACGCCGGCCATGCAGGCGGTGTTTCGTCGCGCGGGCTACCTGGAAGCCGAGCGGATCGCCGTCATGCGGCGGTCGCTGGCCGGGTTTCGGCCTCCGATGAGTCGTCAGCAGATGGCGCTGCGGCGGGCCACCACGCTTCGCGTGATCGACGAGCCGGCGCGACGGACCTGGTGGGAGGCAGCCACCACCACGGGGATCGCGATGCGCCGGTACGAACTCCGCGACGAGGCTGAGGCGCTGCTCGGAAGCGCGACGTTTTGGGACATGCAGCCGCTCGCGACGGCCTGGGGCGTGCACGCCACCGGCCTGATGGGGGTGGATGTGGACGGCGGCCAGCGGCGGCAGGGATATGCCAAGTATCTGCTCGCGGAGGCGCTACACGACCTCGCTCAGGAGGGCGTGGCGCTGGCGGAGACGCACGTGTCGGAGGCCCACGAAGCGGCAATCAAGCTGTTCTTCGAGCTCGGCTTCGAGGCGACGGGGCACGGCACCGTGTTTCGGCGTCCGTGAGGGTTTGCCGGGATCGCATGGGAACATGGAGGGCACACAGGTTGAAAACCTGTGCTACGAGGCCAGTAGCGTAGGTTTTCAACCTGCGTTAGATCGACACAGGTTGACAACCTGTGCTACGAGAGGCCCTCAGCGCTCGAGCGTGACGCCGCCCAAGGCGGCGAGATGGCATTTTACATCCGCGGCGGCATCGCCCGACTGCGACAGTTCGTGGCGAATTCGTGCCGAGAGCGGCCGGCATTGAGGGTCGCGGCGAACGTCGGCGAGGTAGTCCTGAAGAAGCGTACGGCGTTCGGGCGTGGTCCGGAGCAGCCAGTGCACCCAGCACCAGGCTTCGGCGTAGTGGTCCTGAGACATCTCGCCCGCTGCCGACAGCGCCTCGAGACGGTCGAGATCAGGTTGCCAGGTTCCCTCCAGCAGGCGACCGGCGAGATGAGCCACGTGGCCACGGTGCAGGCCGTTGTCGCTCCGCGGAGTCTCGAAGAACTCAGCGATCCCCTCGTCGAGCCACAAGGGCACCGCGGGTACGACGGCGTGAACGTAGCCGTGGGTTGTCTCGTGCCGAAGATCCTCAGCGATCCTGTCTTGCCACGCCGCGAACACGGAGAGCGTGGTGTCGGTCTCGACGAAAAACGCTCGCCGTGCCGGAAACGACGGAAACCGGCGGGCCACAAAGGCGTCGTAACGCTTGGTGTTTTCGAAAAGGTAGAGGTGGACGGGCTCGTCTGAGACCGGCAGTCCCAACTCCTGGCTCACGTCGATTCGCAGGCCGTCGAGTTCCCGCACGAGGCGATGCTGACCGGCAAGTGGAAAGTCGGCGTGGATCACCAACTGCCCGGCCGTCACCTCACTGCGGTCTGGAAGCCCGTCGCCGGCCGCGACCATGGAAGCGGCCATGGCGGGGACCGACGCCGAGAAGGGCACCGCTGCGAGGTGGGCGCACCCGCCGGCCGCCAGCAGCGCACCGCACGCCCAGACCGAGATGGATTCCACGCCTTTCGTCATGCGTGACGTGTACGGAAGCCGAGAAGGCCGCGTCAACCACGAATCCCGCTGGATTGCGGTGCCACGTCGAGCAAGATGCCTGAGAGCGACTCAAGTGACGCTGGCCTTGAGAGGACGGCCGTGGCCCCCATGCGAATCGCCGCCGCCGCCGTCTCCGATCGAGGAAATGAGTCGAGCAGGATGATGGCGGCATGAGGGCGATTAGCAGAAAGTAGGCCTGTCCAGGTGATCTGGGGGGTTTCGAGGTCGCCGGCATCCCAGACAACGGCGTCGGCGGTGTGGTCGATCAGGGGTCTCCCCAGTCGACGGCCGACAACCGCGTGCCCGGCAGCGGCCACAAGGTCTGTGACTGCCTCCACGTCGATCGCTCGGGTGGCGGCCACTTCCACCCGCGCCGGCCTGCGCGGACGCATGGCTGCGATCCGCCGCGACGCCTCGAGCAACCGCTCCTCGCGTCGGGCGGTCGCCGGCATGCCCAGGGTGCCCGGCGCGCCGACCGCTCGGTCGCAAAGCCACCACGCAAGCCGCCCGGGCAAATCGTTCCAGGCCACTTCCTCGACGCCTGGAAGTGCCGGGCCGCTGCGCCGGCGGCCTTCGACGAGCGTTGCCGCGACCGACACCAACGGCGCCAGCGGCCAGCGACGCGACACGGTCACGCAGTCGAGCACACTCCACGAGATCGCGGCCGAGGAGGCCAGCAGGACGGCCGCCGGTGATCGGTCCCTGATCGACTCCGGTGGATTCGCCACCGCGGCGGCAGGAGAGACGGCGTCGAGCACCTCGGCGCGTTCGGAAATCCACGCCCGCGCGAGCGCGAGTTCGCCACTGGCCTCCGCAGGGCCAATCCAGAGAACGGGAGGAAGGCGGCCAGGAAGGAGGGGGGCCATTCGTATCCTCGCAGTGATCCGACCAGAAGCGACGGCGACGCTACCCCAGAATCGCGCGCCGGGGCAAGGCGGGCTGTCTGCGTGAGTCTGCGGGATGTTCGCCCGCCGGTGGCTGAAACCCGGCTTGACCCATCTTCGACGCTATCGACAATCCGCTGGCGGCTCTGCTCAAGGATGGGCGGGTCAAACTGCGAAGGCACGCCCTGTGCGGCCTTCGAAACACGTTCGGCAGGAGGCCGTCATGCGTGATTCTGCGACCGGGAAGGGTGGGGCGTCGGGCCGGAATGGCGGCCGCGAGGTCAAACTCTCGAAGCTGGTTTCCGGGGCTCGGTTCATCGGCTGCGACGACATCGTGGTGAGTTCTTGCCAGGACGAGGCCGGCCGCTGCCGTCCGGGCGATGTGTTTGTGGCAAGGGTGTCCGACCATAGCGACGGCCACGAGGCGGTGCCGCTGGCCATCGCCCGCGGTGCCGTGGCGGTGGTCGCGGAGCGGATCATCTCGACGGAGGGAATCCCGCTGTGCCTCGTTCCCAACGCCGATTGGGCCCATGCCCGGCTCTGCCACGCGCTCGCCGGCGATCCGTCGCGAGAGATGCGGGTGATTGCCGTGGCCGGCACCAGCGGCAAGACGACCACCGCATGGCTGGCGGCCGCCGTGCTCGCTGAGGCGGGCCATCGCGTCGGTGTGCTTTCGGACCTTGGCTACCTTGGCCCCGACGACACCGAGCCCACCGCGGTCGATGTCACCTCGCCGGCGGCCCTGGCACGTGTTCTGGCCGCGTTGGCTGGGAGCGGCTGCTCGCATGCGATCGTCGAGGTATCGAGCCGGATGCTGGCTGCCCAGGCGACCGCCGGAATGACCGCCGACACCGTTGTCTTCACCAACCGTGTCGCCGCCCACCTCGACCGCCATTCGACGCCGCGGGCCTATCGGAACGTCCTGACGCGGGTCATGGAAACGCTCGCCGATGACGGCTGCCTGGTGACGGGCCTGCCTGCGGCGGCACGTCGTCCATTGCTTGCCGCGGCGCCGGCGGAGACGACGCTGATCGAGGCCGGCCTGCGGCCCGACTGCGACGTCCACGCCCGGCCGCTCGACGGCAGCCTCTTCGGCCGCACGTTTCTGCTCGAGTCCGGCGGGCAGACGATGCCGGTGTCGGTGGAGACACCGACGGTGCCGTTTGTTCGTGATGCGGTGCTCGCCGCCGCGGTCGGCTCACGCTACGGTGTGACGCTCGAGCGCGCGGCGCGTGGCATCGAGGCTGCCGGATCGTTGCCCGGTCGACTCGAGCGCATCGATCGCGGGCAGGACGCGGCGGTGTTTGTCGATACGCCTTCGAGCATGCATGCTGTGGCGGCATCGATGGCAAGCCTTCGGCGGCTGACACGCGGGCGTCTGGCGGTGATCGCTGACGCGTCAGTGGCCCGCCGTCTGGGCGGCAGGTCGTTTGCAGGCCGACTCGGGCGATGGAGCGACGCCTGTCTGGTCGTGCCCGCAACGGTGGCGGCGGACGAGCCGACCCAGGACGACGTCGCGGCCTATGCCCGCGTCGATCGCCTGCTCGCCTCCCTCGGCCGCGGCGACTGCGTGGTCGTGCTCGGCAGCCGGTCGCGGGGCCATCGGCCCGGAGGCCCCGGGGACGGGCAGACGTCGTTGGCGATGCTCGTCGACGGATGGCTGCAACTCGCCCATCCGGCTGAGGCCCCCTTTGCCGGCCGCCGGGCCGCCTGAGGTCGCCGCCAGCGGTGCTGGCGGGCGATCCCGGTTCGGCATGGACGGGCCGCTCCAGGCTGAGGCACAATCGGGCCGCCGACGCGAACGCGTGGGCGCCGAGGGATACCATCGATGAACCAATCAGCCCGATCTTCCACCACTGGCGATGCCGCGTCTCCGTTTGACGACCTCGGCGTTGCCGTGTCGTCCCAGGAGCCGCTGGCCCACCACACCTGGCTCGGGCTCGGCGGCGCAGCATCGTGGTTTTGCGAGCCGATCGACACCGGGGCCCTCGCCCGCGTCGTGGGGCGATGCCACGAGCGGCGGATCCCACTGCGGGTGATCGGCGGCGGATCGAATGTGCTCGTGCCGGCGGGCGGCTTCGACGGCATGGTCGTACGGCTTTCCGCGCCGGCCTTCTGTGGCATCGACGTCCAGCGGCCGGCCGTGAAGGTTGGGGCTGGTGCGAAGCTCGTCCACGTTGTCTCCGCTGCCGTGCAGGCCGGGCTCAGCGGACTCGAGACGCTCGTTGACGTGCCGGGCACGGTGGGGGGCGCGCTCGTTGGCAACGCGGGCGGTCACGGCGGCGACATTGGCGAGCGGGTCGCGGACGTCACCGTGATGCTCGTGGACGGCACGACCGAGGTTCGCGATCGGTCGCGACTGGCCTTTGAGTCTCGCTGGAGCAACCTCGACGACTGCCTCATCATCGGCTGCCGGCTGGAGCTCGACGAAGAGGATCCGACCGCCCTCACCAAGCGAATGCAGAAGCAATGGATCGTGGGGCGGTCCACGCAGCCGGGCGGCACCAGGACGGTGGCCATGATGTTCAAGGATCCGCTCGGCACCACGGCTGAGTCGCTGATCGCGCAGTCCGGCGCCCGCGACCTCCGAGCGGGCGATGCGAGCGTCTACGCGCCGCACGCCAACTATGTGGTGGCCGGGCCGCATTGCTCCAGCGACGACGTGCGGACGCTCGTGGAAACGGTCCGTTCACGAGTCCGCGAGAAGCTCGGGGTCGAACTGACGCCGCAGATCGAGGTCTGGTAAGGCCGTGCCGCCCGGGGTTCCGAACCAGTCACCGCGCCGTCGTGAACCCGCCGGGGAGCAAGCGTCCCCGGGGCGGGTGGCATCCTTTCTCGACGAGCACCGAGCGGGCGTCGGCGCGATGGTGGTCGCCATCGCCGCGATCGGTCTGGGCTGGGCGGCGTGGTCCAGGCTCGGCGATCGCGTTCGCGGGGCGGCCGACCTGGTGCTGCATCCTGAATCGATCACCGTCGAAGGTGTCGCGCCGTGGGTGCGGGCCGACCTGAAGTCGGAGGCGCTGCGGGATGCCAGCCTCGACGCCGGGATACCGCTCGACGACCCGGAACTGGTTCGCCGGCTCGCCCGGGCGTTTGCCATGCATCCGTGGGTCCGCGAGGTGGTGTCGGTGACCGCGACACACCCGGCCGCGGCCGACGTCGTTGTTCGGTGCCGCGAGCCGGTGGCGATGGTGGCGGTGCCGGGCGGCCTGCTGGCCGTCGATGCCGAGGCCGTGGTGCTCCCGAGTGACGACTTCACCGCCGAAACCGCCGCCGAGTACCCGCGGATCACGGGTGTGCCGTCGGGCCCGCAGGGCGCCGTGGGTTTTCCCTGGGGCGATCCGCTGGTGGAGGAAGGAGCCGCGGTGGCCGCGGCCGTGGGGCCGGATTGGAAGTCGCTGGGGCTGATCGGGTGCCGGCCCGCCGGTCGAGGCTCACCGACGCCGCGGGTGTGGGAGTTGTTCGACGACAAGGGCCGCACGATCCTCTTTGGCGCTGCGCCGGGCCACGAGGCGACCGGCGAGCCGACGGCGGCGACGAAGATCAGCCGGCTGAGGGCACTGCCGGAGGGAGCTTCGGCCGACCTGACCAAGGCTCCGCAGCCGGCCGACGAGCCTCGGTCGATCCCTGCGGACTGAGTGCTTCCGTCCACCGTTTGAGCGGAGTCACAGCGATGCGTCTTTCATCGTCTTCATCGATGCTCTGCGTGATCGACGTGCAGGAGCGGCTCGTGCCCGCGGTGGCTGATGGCGACCTGGTCGTAGCCCGCTGCCGGCGACTCGCAGAGGCAGCGCGACTGCTCGGCGTGCCGGCGGTGCTGACGGAGCAGTATCGCAAGGGACTCGGAGCCACTGTGCCCGCACTGGCCGCACTCCCTCCGCCACCGCTCGAGAAGCTCTCGTTCAGTTGCTGTGGCGCCGAAGGCTTTGCGGCCACCATTCCCGCGGGAGTCGGCCAAGTCGTTCTCTGTGGTCTGGAAACCCATGTCTGTGTCGCCCAGACGGCGCTCGATCTCCTGGCTGAGGGCTATGCCGTATTTCTGGCGGTTGACGCGATCTCGTCGCGGCACGCGATCGATCGCGACGTCGCCTTGCGGCGGCTGATGGCGGCCGGCGGCGTGCCGACGACATCGGAGGCCGTGCTCTTCGAATGGTGCCGCTCGGCGTCGCATCCGCAGTTCCAAGCGGTGCGCAAGCTTGTGCTCTGATGCGGTGGTGGCTCATCCGGCGGCGATCACGCGGTCGCTAAAGTCGCCGGTGTGCGGGTCCTTGAGGATCAGTTTCTCGCGTCCGTCGGGTAGGAGTTCGCGCTTGACGATGATGTGGCCGTTGTGCGAGTCAACGCGCGAGACGATCCGCGGCGTTATCGGGCCACGCCAGTCACACTCCACGGGAGCCCACGCCCTGTCCCGTACGGAGCGGTAGCAGGCGTCCATCACGGCATTGACGATGTAGCCATCGTAGAACGTCTCGCGGGGTGTGGCTCCCTCGTCGAGGCATCGGAACATATCGGTAAACATGTCGATGTAGCCGAGTTCCGCAACTTCGTCGCCCACGGGGAACACCCAGCCCGTGGCCGCTTCCACCTTCTCAGCGACGTAGCCCATCCCGCCGCCCGCGGTATACATCTCGAAGCCCGTCCGGAGAAAGTGGTTGAGCCAGATCGTGCCGCGGGTGCCGGCAACCTCGTCCCGCAGGTCCATCCCACCCCGGAAGGTCCAGGACACTTCGAACTGCCCGATCGTGCCGGACTCAAAGCGGATGAGGGCGATCGCATTGTCCTCGTCGTCGATCGGATGCACGAGCGTGTCGGCCGTACACAGTACTTCGACCGGCCGGTTCCCCTTGCCAGCGAATGATCGGATGATCTCGATGCAATGGCAGCCCAAGTCGACGATCACACCGCCTCCCGTCAATCGGCCGTCCCAGAACCAGGCGGAGTGCGGGCCGGGATGGGCCTCCCGGGAACGCACCCACGTCACCTCACCGATTGCCCCGTCATGAACGGAGCGTATCGCCTTGAGCGTTTTTGGCGTGTAGCAAAGGTCCTCCAAGTAACCGGCAAAAATGCCAGCCTGCTCCACCATGTCGAGCATCCGCTTCGCCTCCGCCGCGGTGCGGCCAAGCGGCTTGGTACACAGGACTGCCTTGCCGACCTTGGCCACGGCGGCCACAGCCTCCTCGTGGAGATGGTTGGGCAGTGCAACGATGACAACATCGGTGGAAGGGTGCTGGATCGCTGCCTGCATGGAGGTGGTGTGCTCGGGGATGCCCCAGCGGGCCGAGAACGCGCGACCGCGTTCCTCGCTCCGCGAATAGCAGACCGCCACGCGATCAACGCCGCGCTGACCGTGGAGCGCCATCGTGTAGAACTCGGCGATCAAGCCGGTGCCGAGGATGGACACTGCATGAGGCCTCATGGGAAACGTCCTGTCGGGATACGAGTCGGGAGCCAACGCCGACGCAGTCCGCCAGCAAGTGACGGGCAAGTGTAGGGGAGGGGAGCCGCCGTGGTCACGCTCGGTCGTCGAACCGCTCGACCGTGGCCTCGTGCCGCGGCCCGCGGGCCACGTACCTGAGAGTTCGGGCTGTCGGTGAGTCGATCGTGATCGTCACGTCGAGCCGGTCCGCCGGCAGGGCGTCGGCGATCCGCTCCGGCCACTCCACGAACGCCCAGGTGGCACGGGACAGCGCATCGTGCCAGCCGATCTCGTGGAGGTCGTCGGGGCCGATGAGCCGGTACATGTCGGCGTGGAGGATCGTCACCTCGGGCCCGACGTGCTCGTGGATCAGGCCGAACGTGGGGCTCACGACCGTGGCCGGATCGATGCCTGCCGCCGCGGCAATGAGCTTCACGAACGTGGTCTTCCCGGCGCCGAGGTCACCGTGCAGGGCCACGAAGGCTGGGCGCGGGAGCGTGGCAACAAGCGAGCGGGCGAGCAGCGCGAGTGCTGACTCATCGGCCACATGCACCGTCACCTCGCGGCCAGAGCCGCCCTGAGGCTGGTCATCGGTCAAAGGCATGCTCGTAGCCCCGGGGGATGAGCGGGGCCGTGGAGCCGTCGGCAAACCGAGCGGTGAGCCCCTCGCCCGCGACCACCTCGCCGATGACCGTGAAGGGTGTGCCAATGACCGCTACCGCCTCCGCGGCGAGTCTCCGTGCGTCGTCGGGCGGTAACGCGAGAAGGAGCTCGAAGTCCTCACCGTCGGAAAGCGCTCGATCGAGCGGCCGAGCACCGTCGCCCGCAGCCTCCGACATGCGAACGGCGTCGGGGTGGATCGGGATCGCGGGGAGATCGAGAAGCGCTGCGGTGCCGCTGGCCCGCATCATCCGCGCAAGGTCGAGCGACAGGCCGTCGCTGACATCGATCGCCGCGTGAACATCGAAGCGGCTTGCGATCGCAAGGGCTTCACGGACCCGTGGCACCACGGCCAGATGACGGCCAAGCAGGCTGCCACCACACGCCCCGCTGACGACGAGCAGGTCGCCGGGCCGCGCCCCGTCGCGACGCCAGGCCCGCCCCGGAGCGACGCTCCCGATGGCGGTGATCGAAATTACGAGCGGCCCGTCCCAGGCGTTTGTGTCGCCGCCAGCGAGGGTGATGCCGTGCTTCAAGGCCAGCGCGAGAATCCCGTCGAGAAGGCCGCGGCCAATCGTGTCGCCATGCGCGCGAGGGAGGGCGACGGCGGCGACGGCGGCCTCGGGGCGAGCTCCCATCGCTGCCAGGTCGCTGAGGTTGACCGCCAACGCCTTGTGGCCGACCATCTGCGGGGTGCACTCGGGCCCGAGGACGAAGTCCACACCCTCCATGAGCATGTCAACCGTCACCACGCTCCGACGCTCGGCTGGTGGCCTGAGGACCGCCGCGTCGTCGCCCGGCGGAACCTCGAGCCTCGCGTCGGCAGGAATCCGGGCAAGCAAACCGGCGACGAAATCGAGTTCCATGCCTCGATTGTCGTTGAGGAGCCGCGGGACGGAAGGGGGCCGCCAGGTTTCCTCCGGAAAAAAGCAGGTGGCTTAGCGGCGGATCGTGTCTGAGACCATGTGGCCGAAAAGCGTTTCCCGGCCCCGCAGCACATAGAACTTGATCGGGTTGAGATGCTCCTCGATCGCCTTGTCGAGGATGTATGACACGTTGTCCGGGGCAATCGTCTCCCAGACATGAAGCCCCACAAGGATGTCGCCCTCCTGAATCCCCTGTTCGGCCGCCGGCCCGCCCTCGCGAACTGACGTCACGACCAGGCCGCCGCGATAGCGTGCCTGGAGCTTCTGCACCTTGGCGGCCGGGGCAGGCTGAAACCGCAACCCGATCTCGGCCCAGCAGCGGTCATCGAGCGACTCCGAGTCGCGGGAGATCTCGGCGAGAGATAGCTCGATCTGCTCCTCACCGCCTGAGCGGACCATGGTCACCGGGATACTCTCACCCGCCTTGTGGCCGATGAGGGCGCGCTCCACGTCGAGTTGGCGGGCTACGGCCAGCTCGCCGATCCGCGTGATCCGATCGCCCGCCTTCACACCCATGCTCTCAGCCGGACTCCGTCGGTGAACCGCCTCCACCACCGCGCCCTCGCGGCCATCGCACCGCACCACGAGTCCGTGCCACGTCTGGTCGATCCGCTCGACCGACATCAGTCGCGACACGATGTCGAGCACGCGGTCGATCGGGATCGCGAAGCCGATCCCCTGGGCACCCGCCCGAACCGCAACGTTGATCCCAATCACCTCGCCGTTGATGTTGAGGAGCGGTCCACCGGAGTTGCCCGGATTGATGCTCGCGTCGGTCTGGATGAGATCTTCGTATCGCTGGGTGCGGCTGACCTCGACGTTGCGATGCAGGGCCGAGACGATCCCGCGGGTGACGGTGTGCTCATACCCGTAAGCATTTCCGAGTGCAAGGACCGTCTCCCCGATCATCAAGTCGCTCGACGTTCCGATCGTCGCCACCGGGAGGCGGACGTCGCTGGCGATCTTGATGACTGCCAGGTCGGTGCGCGGGTCGTGAGACACAAGCGTGGCTGCGGTGGTCTTGCCTGAGGCGAGCGTCACTTCGATCCGCCGCACCCCCTCCACAACGTGATAGTTGGTGACCGCGTAGCCGCGAGGGTCGATCACCACGCCGGTGCCCATCCCGTTGACGCGGCGAACCTCAGCTTCCGTGCCGTCGTCTCCCCCAATGACCTTCTGGCCGTGAATGTTGACCACTGAGTCGCGCTGCGACTCAATCGCCATCACGATGGCGGTGCGCCGCGACTCCGCGACCGTATCATGAGCCAGGCCAGCGGCAATGAGAGCCAGAAGCGGAAACCATGCTGACGATCTCTGCATGCCGAATCGCTCCCGACCCCCGTGACGGTGGACACCGGCCACCCGGCGACAACCACACCTTGCGGGAAAATCGGCCGCTTGGCGATGGCCGTCCACCGGCAGTGCTCCAGCCCGTACACCTTTCCAGCGGAGACGTCCCGGGCCGTCATGCGGGGGCGGGGCGGAAAAACCTGCCGACCCGGGGAAACAGGTTCATGTTTCCGGCACAGGCCCGGGGGGCCCGTCGTCGCCGTCCTTGGTCCCCAACAGGAACGGGATGATTTGGAGGGCCAGGAACAGCCCCAGCACCAGCAGCACAATGATCGGCCAGGTATCGACCAGGCCCCCCGCAGCGGCCCAGCCGAACTCGCGGGCCACGCCGGCCACGAGCGTGGCGACGATCACGACGACGAGTGCCACCATGATCAATCCGCAGCCCAGAGACGCCATCGTGCCCTTGAAGGTGCCAAGTTCGGTGAACTCCTCGCGGTGGAGATCGATCGACCGCCCCCTGGCGAGGCTGCGGGGCACCGTCTCGGCAAGTTCGATGGCGCGGGCGGCATCGGACCACGAGGCAGTTGGAATCACTTCAGGGTCACGTGGTGAGCCATGGCCGAGGGCGGCGTCGAGCGCGGCGAGCGTGGCGGCACCACGGTCGAAGCCACCGCCGTCCGCTGAACCGTTCCACGTCCAGTCGCGGGAGGACTCGTCCGGCGCCTCAATCGTGACGCTCTCAGCCGCAGACTGCAGCCGGATCGAGAGGCCGGGCTCACCAGCAGGCGCCACCTGCCAGCGGACAGGCAACTGCGTGGCGCCCGTGAATCCCACCGCCAGGGTCGGCCAGGCCGCCTCCGCTTCGGAGGCCCCGAGCGTGGACAGCCTCGCGGGGTCGCCCGCGATGGCCCGCACGAGGTCGGCATCGCGGGAGAGCTGCGCCAGGACGGCGGCCTTGGAGCGGTCGGTCATCCGGCGTTCGAAGTGGAGCGACTCAGCCGCGGCGTCGACTCCGGCCAGAGACGCCTCGATTCGTCCGCGGAGCCGGGTGACAAAGGGATGGAGGCGGTCCGGCAGGCACGGCACGAGACGGCTCCCAGTGTCGCGGCGGATCATGTCGAGTTCGTATGCCCAGAGCATCGAGAGTTCGAGTGGCTGGGAAAGCACCAGCGGCCTGCCGGCCTGAACGAGGGTTCGCACCGCCTCCGCGCGGGCGGTGTTCCAGCCGTCGGCGCCGACGAGCACGGCGTCGCAGGTGGCCGCATCGAGAAGCGGCTCCCAGGAGGCGATCTCGGTGACGAGGCCAAGAGCCTTCAGGGTTTCCGCCGAGACGTCGTGGGCGGCCACGATCCGGTCGCCCCGTCGGGATGCCGCCCTGGCGACTTCCTCGAGTCTTGCGTCACAGCCCAGAAGTCCGATCCGCAGCATGGCAGGGTGGTGGTAAGGTGGTCAGGATACGGGCATCGACCAGCCGAGCGATGTTCGCCCCGCCGGATGGCCGGTATAGGTATAGGGAACCCAGGATAGCCGCCCAGCGGGAGCGGCGATATCGCCCGCAGGAGGCCGGCCCACCCCATGCACGCCGAAGTGATTGCGATTGGTGATGAACTGACGTCGGGGCAGCGACTCGACACCAACAGCCGGTGGATGGCCACCGAACTGGGGGTCTTGGGTGTTCCGGTGACGTTCCACACGACGGTCCCTGACACACTGGAGGCGGGCATCGAGGCGTTTCGCCTTGCGGCAGACCGGACGCCGCTGGTCGTCGTCACTGGCGGCCTGGGGCCGACCGCCGACGACCTCACCCGCGACGTGCTCGCCGCGGTGGCCGGGGTTCCGCTCGAGCTGTCGCCCGAGGCCCTCGCCGACGTCGAGGCCCGGTTTTCGAAGCGCGGCATGCCGATGCCTGAGTCGAACCGTCACCAGGCGATGTTTCCGCGGGGCAGCCGCATCATCCCCAATCCCGAAGGCACGGCACCGGGCATCGACATTGATCTTCCTGGCGTTGCTGGGCGAGCGTGCCGCGTGTTCGCCCTGCCGGGTGTGCCGGCAGAAATGAAGGTGATGTGGAAGGCAACCGTTGAGCCTGCCGTGCTGGCGATGCTGCCCGACCGGGCCACGATCGTGCAGCGGCGGATCAAGTGTTTTGGTGCGGGTGAGAGCGCGGTGGAGGCGATGCTGCCCGACCTCGTCCGTCGCGGCCGTGATCCGCTCGTGGGGATCACCGCACACGAGGCGACGATCACGCTACGGATCGCGGCGCGGGGCCGGCATGAGGCGGAGTGCCTGGCGAAGATGGCTCCAACGGAGGCGACGATCCGCGAGTGCCTTGGCACGATCGCCTACGGCGTCGAAGACGACGAGATCGAGGACGCCGTCCTGACGGCGGTGGCGGCAAGCGGCAAGTCGCTTGCGTCGGTGGAGTCGGGCACCGCAGGACGGGTGGCGACGCTGCTCGCACAGGCTGAGGCCCGTCGGAAAGCGGCCGCCAGCGTGTTTCGGGGCAGCTGCGTGATGCCGGCGGGAATCGCCGACGTCAGGGCGGCCGCCGAGGAGGCTCGCCGCCAGTGGGCCGCAGCGGTCGGCCTCGCCGTCGGCGACGTGCGGCCGACGGCCGAGGGGCGTCGGGCGGTGGATGTCGCCATTGCTGACGACGCGGGCGTGAAGGTGACGGAGCACGTGTTCGGTGGTGGAGCCGATCTCGCCCCCACCCGGGCCGCCAAGTGGGCGATCAACCTCGTGCGGCTGCGCATGCTGGAAGGAGGCAGCCTGTGATGTCTCCTGCCACCCAGGCGAATCGGCGGACGCTGCTGCTTTTGGCGGGGCTCGTCGTCTTGGTTGGATTGATCGCGTGGCCTTCGTTCGTGGGGCGGATGCAGTATGCCCGCACCCGGGCCGAGTTGGCGGCCATCCGCGACGCTGCAACGCAGGCGGAACTGACGTCGGTCGGAAAGATGTTCACGACTCTGGCGAGGATCATCGGCCCGACGGTCGTCAACGTGACGTCGAAGAAGCGACTCACCTCGGTGGCGGACGAAATCGCAGCGCTCCGTGGGATCCGACCGATCGGCAAGACGGCCGAGGAGGTGGGGTCGGGGGTCATCGTCGAACGTGACGGGGTGATCGTGACGAACTATCACGTGGTCGCCAACAGTAGCGAGGTTGACGTCGCACTTGCCGACGGTCGCCGATTTGCCGCCACACTGATCGGCGCTGACGCAGGCACCGACCTGGCAGTGCTGAGGATTGACGCTCAGGACCTGCCCGTCGCCACGTGGGGCGACAGCGACACGGTCGAGACGGGGGAAATGGTCTGGGCGATCGGCAACCCGTTTGGTCTCGACCGCACGATCACGTATGGAATCGTCAGCGCCGTGGGGCGAAAGGGCGTGCTGGAAAGTCCGTACCAGGAGTTCCTCCAAACCGACGCCGCGATCAACCCGGGCAACTCCGGTGGCCCGCTCGTCGACGTCCACGGCCGCGTGATGGGGATCACGACGGCGATCGTCGGCAAGGACTACTCGGGCATCGGCTTCGCCATCCCCAGCAACACGGCCCGGAAGGTCTGCCGCGAGATTCTTGAAGACGGGTATGTCGAGCGCGGCCACCTGGGCATGCTGCTGGCGTCGTCTCCGCCCGACGTGTTTGGTGCGCTGGTGGTCGCCGTCGAGCCAAAATCGCCGGCAGCACTCGCGGGCATCCGGCCCGGAGACCTCGTGGTGTCGTTTGACGGGGTACCGGTGGCCGAGCCTGCCGGCCTCGTGCTACAGGTGACCCGCACGCCGATCGGGGAGAAGGTGCCACTCGGCGTGGTCCGCAGCGGCACGGAGGACACGGTCATCGTCCAGGTCGGCCGACGGCCGCAGTGATGGATATCCCGGCGGCGTGCGTGGGTCGCAGATCGTCGGAGGGCCTGTCTGCCGCCGTGGTCAACCCGTGGCCGCGTCGCCTTCGGCAGGCTTGTCATCGCCGCCGCCCGGCAGGTCGTCGAGCATGCTCGAGAAGTTGAAATCGCCGCCACCAAAAGCCGAGAAACCGCCGAGGCCGCCACCCGCGTCGTCGGCAGGGGCAGTTTTGGGTGACGCGGCGGCCGGCTTCGCGACCGGCCGATCAACAGGTGTGCCCTGCGGACGGGCCCGCATCTGACCGGTCACCGTCTCCAGCCATTCGGCTGAGGGGAAGGCGTAGGGCCGGAACTTCTCGAGCGTACCTGTCTCCTCATGAATGAAGAGCGCCCGCTGCGGACCAAGCTTTGCCGCGACCGGGGTGTCCACGAGCTGACTCGAGTCGTTGCCGCTCATCTGGAAGAGCACCCGGAGCTCGAACTCCTTGATGGCGTTGCGATCGAACGTGCGCTGCAGATTGGTGAGCGAGTCGCACCAGATGATCATATGGACGCCCACCGCCGGGCCATCCTTCAAGACCGTGAGAAAGTTATCGGCCGGCGATGCCTTTTTGTCGCCACCCAACGAGAAGCCGAAGTCGCTCTCGTTCTTACGAAGCTCACGGAAGCGGCCGAGATCGCGAACGATCACAAACACCGCCTCACCGTCGACAACCTGCTCGTCGAGTCGCCGCTTCACCTCGGCTGCCAGCTGCTCCACGGCGTCGCCGACACCGAACCGGCCGACCACCTCGACCTCATGTGGCAGGTGGGCCGCGGCCCGTGAGATCAGGATCTCCGGCTTCTCCTCGGCAATGGCCGGTTCGAGGAGGACGAACCGCCCCGGCTTGCCCAGGGCGCCGCCCGGGTGCGGATCGAATCCGGCAGCGAGGCTGACCATCGACATGGCGAGGATCGCCGCCCCGAGATCGTCCCGCTGTCCGACGATCAACATGTTCGCGCCCCCTTGGCGTCGGAAGATCGCCGCGGTGGGATCCTTGATGGCGATGGCATCGCCCATCCAGGCAAGCGGCGCCACAAGATCCGCGCCGTGGACGGAACCAGACGCGAGGAGTTCGGTGAGCAGCGGGTTGAGGGCTGGATCGGCCGCCTGATTGCCGTCGAAGACGATCCGCTCGAGATGCGGAATGTCCGTTCGCCGGTCGGCGAGCTTGCGGAGCGCGCCGAGAAACTGCTCCCGCTGTTCGTCGGTGAGGAACACGACCTGGAAGGGATTGTTGCCCTCGACCATGCCGTTGGCGTCGTTGTAAATCGCTTCGCCGGGGCGGGTGAGCAACCGCGCCGCCGTGTTGTCCTCGGAGAGGATCAGGCTCGAGTCGGCCTCGTTGCACTGCAGCGCGATGCGGATCGCCATCTGGCCCATCGTGGCCCGAGGGAGGCTGTAGGAACCACCGAGCGTCTGCGAGCCGAGCAGCACGTGGATGCCGAAGGCACGGCCCTGACGCACGAGACGGTCGAGGATCAACGAAGCATCCTGGGCGATTTTGTCGTCTTCGACGAAGATTTCCTGAAACTCGTCGATGATCAGCAGGATCCGCGGCATCGGGTCGGGATGGCCGGTCTGGCGAAATCCGCCGACGTTCTGCACCGAGAGTTCACGAAACAGGTCACCGCGCCGCTTGAGCTCGCGATCGAGCTGCTCCATCACGGAGAGACCGAACTCGCGCTCGCTCTCGATGGCGATCACGCGGGCATGCGGTAGGGCGTAGTGGTCGTAGAGTTTGAACTCCACGCCCTTCTTGAAGTCGATGAGGTAAAACTGGATCTCGTTGGGGCTGTATTGCAGGGCGAGGCTCGTGATCATCGCGTGCATGAGCGTGGATTTGCCGGAGCCCGTCTTTCCCGCGATCAGGCAGTGCTGGCTCGTGCCCTTGCCCAGTTTCAGAAACTGCAGTTTCTTGGCTCCGGCAGGGCCGAGCGGGGCCAGAACCTCCTCGGCGGTGCTGCCCTTCCACCACTGGTCTTCCGCCGGAGCAACGCGATCGAACGGCACGATCACCCGCTTGGCCGACTTGGCGGCTTTACCGACCCGCTGGATGATCCGCGTGAACACCTCGTCCGACGGCGCCTGCTCCACCGTGAGCGGCCATTTGGACCACTCGGGATCCTTCCAGGTGTAGGTGCCGTCTTTGAGGGTCAGCACAGTGCAGTGCTGCTCGACGTCCGCCAGCGAGAAGCCCGACGGCATCTGCTGCGAGGGATCGATGGAGAGAATCACGTAGACGCCGCACCGCGCCCCCGAAGACGCGATGCTCGCCAGCCGACGCGCGCTCGTCTCGTTGAAGTTGGCCGGGAAGTTGGCGACGGCGACGAAGCGATACGGTTCGGGAACCTCCGCGTCAGCGTTGTACGCACCGATCGACTCGTATTCGTTGCGGAGGTACTTCTGGATCACCACTTCCATCTGCTCGGTGATGTCGGCCAGCTTTTGCTCGATCAGCTGCGGCTCCGTCCAGATGCGGCTGGTGACGAGGAGCTCGTCGTAGTCGGCGAGATGCATGAAACCGGCAAACTGTTTGCCGAGGCCGAGCGGATCGACGATGGTGAATCTGGTCTGACCGGCTGGGAGACCCGTGGCGATGCGCAGCATCATCGCCTGCATCATCGCCGATGCCGTCTCCTTCTCCTCGGCCGACGTTTTGATCAGGAGGGATGAGGCGACCGGCCACGCGACGGTGGCGGGCTGTTTCCACGAAATCGGCCCGAAGCTGTTGAGCGCATCGACGGCGGACACGCCCCCCGGCACCCGCTCCAGGGAGAGCGACAGGTGGCCGAACCGGATGCCGGGCGGCGGATCGACCGGAAGCGCCACCCCATCGTCGGCCAGGTCGTTCCAGTCGCGAAACGCCGCCGCGTCGATCCTTGCGGCCTCGTTGCACACCGCTGCGGCCGACTCTCGGGCTCCGCGCCAGGCCTCCGTCATCGCCTGCCAGTCGGTGTCGCGCTGCCGGGTGGCGGCTGCGAGCTGCTCATCGCGCGTCCGCTCGAGGCGTTGGATGTGGCTTTCGAGCGACTGCTGGAGCGCCTTCACCTGCGGTGGATACTTCTGCTCTGCATCGGCGAGTTCGCTG
This sequence comes from Candidatus Kuenenia stuttgartensis, assembly GCA_945870505.1. Taxonomy (GTDB): domain Bacteria; phylum Planctomycetota; class Planctomycetia; order Pirellulales; family UBA1268; genus QWPN01. The sequence goes on from CAMBSN010000008.1 coordinate 50,909, forward strand.
GCCACCTTGGCCGCGACCTTCACGGCGACGTCGTCGCACTTCTTCGCCAGATCCCGCAGGGAGGCGTCCCGCTGGGCGGTTGCCTCCTCGAGTTTTCGGGCGAGCTGAGCCTTGCGCGCGGTGTCTTCCTCGCGAAGCTTCGCCTCCAGACGGGTCTTGAGTTCCGCGCATTTCGTGGTGATCCACGTTCGCGCCTCCTGCTCCAGCGACTTGGCCTGGCTCACCGCGTTGAGCAACTCCTGCTGTCGCGTTGCGAGGCTGGTGCGGATGGCAGCCTTGTTACCGCTGAACAGGCCGCCAAGGCCGCCGGCGAGCGCCTGCTTGGCGGCGGGATCGTTGAGGATCTCCCCGGCGAACGTCGCCACGGCGGTGGCGGCCCCGGTGATGCGTTCAACCGGTGATCCCCGTGCCGCGCTGGCCGGCGATGCCGGCTCAGCGGGCGTTCTCACCCCCCAGGCGGCGAGCTGCTTCGCGACCGCGGCTGCGTCCTTGTCGAGCTGGGCCAAGGCCGCCGAGACCTTCTGATCGTACGCCTTGGCAGCCTGCTGCGGCTCCAAGGACTTGGACTTGCTGACCTCCTTGAAGCGAACCTGCTCGAAGAGCTCCTCTTCCTTGAGTTCCGCGACCGTCTCCTCGTACTTCCTCGTCAGTTCCCGACTCTTCGCCTTGCGATGCTCGTCGATCTTCGCCTGCTCGCCGGCCCGCCACTGCTCGACCTTCCGCTTGTGCTCCTCGTGCTTCTGGCGGGCAGCCGCGATCTCGGTGGCGTGCTTCTGCTGGGTGTCGGCCAGTTCGCGCTCGGCAGTCTGTCGGGTGGCACTCGTTGCCGAGTCGTAGGCGTCGGTGATCGCCGCCTCCAACTTGGAGCGGCTGCCGGCCTCCCGGCGCAGGATCAGCATCTGCTCCCGGAGCACGTCGGGATGGTATGCCGAGCGGTCGCGCTCGGTCGCTGGACTTGTGTCGGCAGACGGCGATTCGGCTTCGTTCATGCTCACCCGGGAGCCTCGTGGTTGCGGAAGGATGGGGGGTGGGACGCTGGACGGCGGCTACATGCCGTCGGTGTCGCTCACGTCGCGGATCGCGCGGTCAAGAACCTCCGCGAGCCGGCCGAGGGCATCGAGCGTTTCTTTGACGCTCGGCGTGAGCGGGTCGATGTGGTCCTTGTGGAAGGCCTTGGCCCGGACGTCGTGCCAACCCTCGGTGGCAATGTCCCACTTGATATTCAACTGCTTGAGCGCGTTGGCGAGTTTCGATGCGCCGCTGGACAGGTCGCCGACTCTCATGACGGCTGTCCTCCAGCGGCTGGTGGCTGCGGCACGATCGCCGGCTTCGCCGCCTGTGCCTCGTCGATCTGGCGGGTCACGCTCTGGCCGCCTGAGCCAGCCGCGGCGCCGGCGTCGCCAGCGGGCGAAGCGACCTGGCGGTACGCGTCGAGCGCCTTGAGCATCTTCTCCAGTTGCGCCATCGCCCGCGGACAGTCGACGTCCACCACCTCGCGGAAGCGGACCAGCCGCACGCACGTCTCGCGGAACTGCTGCTGGACCAGGGGCGTCCAGCGGCGGACTGCCTCGGCCTTCTGCTCGGCCCGCGCTAGCCGCTGCTTCGCCTTCTCGAGCGCCTTCTTCTCCTCGATGCACGAGGGCTGGTTATTGCCGACCTTTTTGAATGCCTTGCAGTACTCCAGGTCTTTGACCGCCTTGTTGACCAGTTCGGTCATCCTGCGGACCTCGGCTTTCCAGTAGGCCGCCTGATCGACACAGATCCAGTCGACGGCCCGTTGCCCCTGCATCTCGCACTCCGAGATGGCCTGACCAGACTCATGGGCGAACGAGGCGAACGCGGCCTTCACGAAGGCGAGCGTGTCGATCGATTTGACGTCTGCCTGGGTCGACATGCGGGTGCTCGTGCGGAAGCCGGGGAAGTGAGAACGATCCGTCAGCGCTGCTGCAGGTATTCCTCGACCCGCTCGGCCTTGCGGATCAGGTAGGGAACGTATTCGCTCGTCGACTCTGCAAACCGCTTGAAGGTGCCCAACTGGGCCTCGAACTCCTCCGCAAATTTCTGCTGCTCTTGGTCGCGCCAGGTGGAACTGAGGCCGGCGAGCTGCCGCTGCACCATCTGCATCTGGGCGACGACTTCGTCGCTGAACTTCCGAAGGGCGCCGGCGAACCTACGAAGTTCCGCCGGATCGACGACTGCCTGTCCCATGGTTGGATTCCCCTGAGGAACGCGGAGTCGGATCAGACTCCGGAGATGCCGTATCGTACCGCGAAACGGCTGCCTGTGGACACTCTCCCGCCAGCCGGCGGTCGGCTGGGAATCCGGGCACGTGGAACGTAGACTCCGCCCCGTCGTTTCTCGCACATGCCCGGAGGTCCGTCGTGACGCAGCCCACCCGCCCCGGTCCTTCCCCGCACGCCGCCGCCCACGCGGCGGTGGAAACCGCCATCACACCGTGCACCGGCTGGCACTGCAGCCATCTTTTTTATGCCTTCGACCGCGGCCGGCTGGCGGCGCTCCCGGCCGCGAGCCGAGCGGAGGGGGCAAGCCGATTTACCGCAGCCCTCGACCCCGCCGGCCCGGAGGCGGCCACACGACTCCAGACGTGGATCGTGCCAGGCCACAAGGCCGACTTCGGCGTGATGGTGCTCGACCCTGATCCGCTCAAGGTGGATGCTGTCCATCAACGACTGCTCGCCGGCCCGCTCGGGGAGGCGATCGTGCCGACCTACTCGTTCGTGAGCCTCACCGAGGTGAGCGAGTATGTGCCCACTCTCGAGCAGTACGCCCAGCGGCTCGTGGCGGAGGGGGAAATCGTGGACAGCCCGTCGTACAAGGCGAAGGTGCAGGGCTACGCCGCTCGCGAGCCAGCGATGCGGCAGGCACGTCTCGAGCCCGAGCTTCCACCGTGGCCCAATGCCTGCTTCTACCCGATGAACAAGAAGCGGAAGGTTGGGGAGAACTGGTTCACGCTGCCCTCCGCCGAGCGGAGCCGGTTGATGGCCGAGCACGGTGCGTCGGGAATGAAGTTCGGAGGTCGTGTGACCCAGCTGATCACGGTGTCGGTCGGCCTCGACGACTGGGAGTGGGGAGTCACGCTCTGGGCCCGCCGGCCGGACTGGCTCAAGGAGATCGTGTACACCATGCGGTTTGACGAGGCGAGCGCGCGATACGCCGAGTTCGGTCCGTTCTACACCGGCTATGTCGCCACACCGGCGGAGATCCTCACCCACTGTCGCGTGACGACCTGACGCGGGACAGCGGCGGTGCCCTACCGCTTTGCCGAGAGCACCAGTTCGATCTCGGTGCCTCGCGGAGGCACGCGGTCCTCGAAGACCTCGAACATCAGCGCGTCGTTGGCCTGCGAGCTCTCCAGCGGCAGGTCGAGTGTTGCGGTCGGGAAGTTGGAGACGCAGATCATGTCGCCACCGTCGGCCTGGTAATACTCGTGTCCGTCGGCGGGATCCTTCCAGAACACGCTGCCGGCGAACACCCAGTCGGCGTCGAGTTGGGCCTTGGTCGTCGTTGAGCGGATGAGTTCCTGCGCGCGCCGCTGCTGAGGATGCCCGGCATCGTCATTCCAGCGCACCATCACTTCAATGGCCGGACCCTGGGCTGCAGCGTACTCCGGGTCGAACGACACCGGGCGGCCGGGCTCGAGGCCTATCGCCAGGAGCGCCGCGTGCATGAGCCGCGCCGACGCGGCGGTCGCGACGATCGCCTCATGCTCCTTGGTGTGCCTCGGGCAGGCGAAGACCTCGATCATGCCCCTGTCGAGGGCGATCGCACCGCCGACCACCACCTCCTTGCGGACCGGATCGATCCAGATGTCTTCGGTGGTCGAGAGCCGCTTGAGCTCGGGGTGCCGGTCGGTTTGCGTCGCCGCGGCCGGTGCCGAAGGCCCTTCCGCGCGGGCGGGCGGCGGCGGGATCGTCGCGGCCACCGCGGCGACAGCCACGAGGAGCGAATAGGCTGATCGGTGGCCAAAATCGAAGATTCTCGACATGCGTCGCCCTCGGTGGCTGGCGGTGGCTACCGCCCGCGCCCTCCGATACGATACCGCCGTTCCGGTCCGGCTGCGATGCGGGGGCCGGCACCGCCAGATCGCCGCTGTCCCACGTCTCGATGTCCCACGTCTCGCTGTCCCAATTTTCTCCAGGAAGCCCATGGTCGCCACGAACGAAGGCCGGCGTGCACACCGCTCCGGAACGAAAAAGTCGAGCCGGGAGCCGAAGGCCGCATCGCTGGCGGACACTGGCGAAGTCGCGAACGGCACGACGGCTGTACCATCCGGCGTCCGCAGGGCAGCCGATGCACCCCGGATCGACCCGCCGCGGGTGGCGGCGCGTGAGGCGGAGCGGCGGATCACATCGCTCGCCGAATCGGTCGAGACACTCGACAGTCGGGAGCGATTGCGGCGGCTGGCCCGCCTTGTTCGTAAGGACGGCCGAAACGCGCGGCGCATGGCGTTTTTGGAGACGGCGATCGGCGAGTGCCTCGACGAGGTCGCACGGCCCGGTTCGCCCGCTGGCCGCTGGACAGCCTGCGAGGCCGCGACGTGGGCCCTGGCGTGGATGGCGAGAACCAAGCGCGCCGGCGGATCGGCAGGCGGACTTCTCGAGCGGCTCGTCGGCCAGGCGAGGTCGGCCCAAGCGTTGCTGGCCTCGGGCGACACACAGCCAACGCGGTTCGTGCTCGTGCTGGCCCACCTGTTCGTCGACGTCGAGGCCTGCCGGTGCCTGGAGGCCGGTGCCGCGGCAACGGTGGCGGCGGAGATGGAGCGGCTTGTTTCGGCCGAGGGCGTTCCTCACCTAAACGGCTCCTCGGCCATGGTGGAGCGTGTGGTTCGCTGGACGGCCGTGCGGGAAGTCGCCAGCGAGATCGGTGGCGGGGCCTGGTCGAAGCCAACGGAGCAGCGCTGGCGGGCGGCCGCGACCGCCGTGCTGCGACTGCTGGGCGGCCGCGGGCGCGCCCTAGCGGGGGCCGGGCGGATGCCCGAGTCACTCACGGCGCCGCTGCTCGACGCGCTCGCGGAATGTGGCAGCCGACGGGCACGCACCATCAAGGCTGTCCGCCGTGATCAGATCGGTGTCGACGGGCAGGGACTGCTCGGTCGAGACCTCCACGACGCCGCTGCCAGTGTGGCGATCATCCGCACCGGCTGGGACCGCGGTAGTGTTCGGGTGATGCTGGACTACCGCCATCCGGTGCCTCGGCTGGAGATCGCCGTCGGCGACCGTTTGCTCGTGGATGGACCTTGGCAATGGGAGGCCTGGGCCGACGGCCGCTCGATGGAGCCCGAAGCCGGCTGGACGGTGTCGTGCTGGGAGTCGGACCGCAAGGCGGCGTTCCTCGAGATCACGGCGCCGCTTGGCGGCGGTCGCCACATCGAACGACAGGTGGTCGTTC
>CAMBSN010000009.1 GCA_945870505.1 Candidatus Kuenenia stuttgartensis
AGCGGCGACGGCGTGCAGATCTGCGAGCACATGCCGCTCATGGCCAAGCAGATGCACCACATGGCGGTCGTGCGGTCGATGAGCACCCGTGAGGCCGACCACATGCGCGGCCGCTACTACATGCATACGGGCTATGTGCCAAACCCGAACGTCGAGCACCCGAGCTACGGCTCGGTGATCGCCCATGAACTCGCCGACCAGGTGCCGCAACTCGAGATCCCGCCCTTCGTGTCGGTGGGCAGCGGCAGCGTCGGGCCGGGATTCCTAGGCATGACGTGGGCGCCGTTTGTGGTCGACTCCAACGGCAACGTCCGTAACCTCGACATGGGCGTCGATCCGACGCGGCTTGCCCTGCGGATGGAGATGCTGGCGACGATCGAGAGCCGGTTCATCAAGGAACGGCGGGGGGCGTCGGCCGACGATCACGCCAAGGTTCTCGACAAGACCGTCAAGCTGATGACCAGCAAGCAGATGGACGCCTTCAAGGTGGCCAAGGAGCCAAAGGAAGTTCAGGAGCGGTACGGGAATAGCGGCTTTGGTAAGGGCTGCCTGATGGCCCGTCGCCTGGTCGAGATGGGCGTGCCGTTTGTCGAGGTCGATCTTGGCGGCTGGGACAACCACGCCACCATCTTCCCCACGCTCCAGAACCAGAAACTGCCGGTGCTCGATCAGGCGATGAGCGCGCTGGTGGAGGATCTCGCCGAGAGGGGCATGCTGGACGACACGGTCGTGATCTGGATGGGTGAGTTTGGCCGCACGCCGAACATCAACGGTGGCGGTGGTCGCGACCACTGGGCCCGAAGCTGGAGCGCGGTCGTTGGGGGCGGCGGATTCAAGCGGGGCGTGGTGGTCGGCGAGACGAGTTCCGACGGGAAGGAGGTGGTCTCGGAGGCTTACGCCTCGCAGGATCTGATGGCGAGCGTGCTCAAGGCGCTCGGCGTCTCGCTTGAGACCACGTTCACGGCAAAGAACGGCCGGCCGATGAAGATCGCCAACTCCGGCAAGGCCATCAAGGAACTCTTCGCCTGACAGCGGCAGCCGGAGGCGATGCGGGCGGTGGTGCAGCAGCTTCAGGCGGCGGCATGCGTCGTTCCACAGGCACGGCGAAGCCGCTCGCGAGGCTCGTGCTCCCGGTTCTCCTGGAGCAGTTGCTCGCCCTGTCGGTGGGCTTCGTAGACAAGTGGCTGGCTGGCAACCTGTTCGCCGGTGCCGAGCCCCTCGCTGCCGTGGGACTGGTGGCGTACTGTCTGGCGTTCCTCCCGGTGCTCTTCGCGCTCCCGACCGCCGCCGTCACGGCCCTCGTCGCCAGGCATGTTGGGGCCGGCGAACCGGCAGCGGCCCGGCGGGCTCTGGCGCAGTGTGGACTCGTGGCCATCGCGCCGACGGTCGCGATGGCCATTCTGGCGGCAGTCTGGGGCAGCAGGCTGGTGGAGTCCCTCGGACTGCCGCCGGAGAGCAGCCTGCTGGCGGAACGCTATCTCGCGATCGTACTCCCCGCGCTGCCGGCGATGGCGGTGATCTGGGTGGGGGTCGCGGCCCTGCGCGGGGCTGGGGACATGGTGGCCGGGCTCGTGTCGATGTCGGTTGTGAACGTCGTCAATGCGGCGGCCAGCTTCGCCCTGGCGACCGGAGCCGGCGGCCTGCCTCGGCTCGGGTGGGAGGGCCTGGCCTGGGGAACACTCGCCGGTTACTGCTGTGGCGCCGTCTGCGTGGTAACGATTCTCGTGGGCAACGCCCGCGGCCTGCGGCCGCGGGCGGCCGACTGGATTCCCGACACCGCCTGGCAGCGACGGATCGCCCGCGTGGGCGTGCCAGCGGGCGTCGATGCAGCCGCCAACGCAGCCTGCCACCTGACCTTCCTGTCGATCGTCAACCGGCTGGGCAACGTCGATGCCGCGGCCCACGCCGTGGCAGTGACGATCGAGTCGCTCGCCTTCCTGCCCGGCAGCGCGTTCCAAGTCGCGGCCGCCACACTCGCGGGGCAGGCCCTCGGTGCCCGGGACGAGCGACGGGCCCGCAACGGCGTCTGGCTTGCCGCTGGAACCGCCGCCCTCCTGATGGGTCTTGTCGGCGCAGCGTTTTTCCGGTTCGCAGGCCCCCTGTCGACCTGGTTCGCCGGTGGCGGCGCGGGGCCGGAGGTTGCCGATCGTGCGGCATCGCTGGTGCGGATCGTGGCCTTTGCGCAGCCGTCGTTGGCGCTCCTGATGGTGCTGTCCGGCGGGCTGCGAGGCGGCGGATCGACCCGGCTCCCGCTGATCGTCAACTTCCTCGGCCTGGTGGTGATTCGCCTGCCTTTGGCGATCCTGCTCGCCTACCACGAGGTCGAACTCCCCGGGGGCTTCGGCGTACTCGCCGGCATGGGGCTCGGCGCCCGGGGCGCTTGGCTGGCAATGGCGGCCGACCTGACGGCACGGGGGCTGGCGATGGTGGCGATCGTCGCCCGACCCGGATGGACGCGGGTGCGGGTCTGATCCGCCGCGCCGCCGCGGATTGCCATGGCCTTGAGGGCCAGCGACGCTACACTTTGCCAAGGCGACGATCGTGCGGCGTCTTCGCTGGCGATGGCGGTCCGAAACATCTGCAGACCCCTCTTCCCGAGCGAGGGCCTCGAATGGCGGTCGATCTCGACCTGAAGCACTGGAGCACCGCGGACGCCGCCGATCTCTATGAGGTCGCACGCTGGGGCAACGGTTATTTCTCGGTGGGGCCGAATGGGCACCTGCTCGTCCACCCAGACAAGGATCCGACGAAGAGCATCGATCTCAAGCAGCTCGTCGACCGCCTTCAGGTGAGGGGCATCGATCTGCCGATCCTGCTCCGCTTCGCGGAGATCCTCCAGCACCGGCTCGGCGAACTGCACGGCGTGTTCACCCATGCGATGCGGGAGAACGGCTACCGGGGCGACTACTGCTGCGTCTATCCCGTGAAGGTCAACCAGCAGCGGCAGGTCGTCGAGGAGGTGCTCCGCTTCGGCAAGCCCTATCATTTCGGCCTGGAGGCTGGCAGCAAGCCGGAGCTCCTGGCGGTGATCGCGCTGGCCGACAACGACACGCCGATCATCTGTAACGGCTTCAAGGATGCGGAGTTCATCGAGACGGCGATGCTCGCCCAGAAGATCGGGCGGACGATCATTCCCGTCGTGGAGCGGTTCTCCGAGCTGCACCTGATCCTTGAGTACGCGGAGAAGCTTGGTGTCCGCCCGCGGATCGGCATGCGGGTGAAGCTCGCCACGCGGGGCAGCGGCCGCTGGCAGTCGTCGGGGGGCTTTCGAAGCAAGTTTGGGCTCACGGCCAGCGAACTCATCAAGGGTCTCGAGCTACTGGCTTCGCGGGGCATGGAAGACTGCCTCCAGCTGCTTCATTTCCACCAGGGAAGCCAGATCACCAACATCCGGCACATCAAGGGGGCGCTCAACGAGGCGTCGCGCATCTACACGGAACTCGTGAAACGCGGCGCCGGCCTCCGCTACCTCGACGTTGGCGGTGGGCTGGGCGTCGATTATGACGGCTCGCAGACCAACTTCGAGTCGAGCGTCAACTACAGCCTTCAGGAATATGCCAACGACGTCGTCTCCCACGTGCAAAACGCCTGCGACGAGGCAGGTGTGCCCCACCCCACGATCATCTCCGAGAGTGGCCGTGCTGTCGTCGCCTACCACAGCATGCTCATCTTCGGCGTGCTCGGCGTGTCGGAGCAGGGGGGAAGCAGTGAGGTGACCGAGCCCGCGGCCGATGCGGAGCAGCCCCTGCACGACCTCTGGGAGGCCTACCAGGGGATCAACGTGCGGAACCTCCTGGAGAGCTACCACGACGCCCAGCAGTCGCTCGACACGGCGATGAACCTCTTCTCAAGCGGCTACCTGCCGCTCGACCAGCGGTCCGCCGTGGAAAACCTCTACTGGGCGATCTGTCGCCGGATCCACAAGCTGACGAAGACACTCGAATTCGTTCCGGAGGAACTCGAGGGCCTGCAGGCGTCGCTCTCCGACACCTACTTCTGCAACTTCTCGCTCTTCCAGTCGATCCCTGACAGCTGGGCCATCAAGCAGCTCTTTCCCGTGATGCCGATCCATCGGCTGAACGAACGTCCCTCCCAGGCGGCGGTCCTCGGCGATGTGACCTGTGACTCCGACGGCAAGATCGACCAGTTCATCGACCGCCGTGACGTGAAGCGGACGCTGCCACTCCACACCTGGCAGAATGAGCCCTACTATCTCGGGGCGTTTCTCATCGGTGCCTACCAGGAGATCCTCGGCGACCTCCACAACCTGTTTGGCGATACCAATGCCGTGCACGTCAGCATGGACGAACGTGGTGAGGTGGTGGTGGACGCCGTGATCAAGGGAGACACCGTTCGCGAGGTGCTCGATTACGTGGAGTTCGACTCGAACCAGCTCGTGCAGCGACTCCGCGACTCGATCGAGCAGGCAGTCCGCGAAGGGCGGATCTGCGACAGCCAGGCGGGGCGGTTTCTGAAGTTCTACGAAGAGGGCCTGGGCGGCTACACGTATCTGGAAGAGCCGGGCTGAGCGTACCGTACACAGAGGGCATGGACTCATACGGATCGCACATGATCCTCGCGTTCGAGTGCTTGGCGGGTGAAAGCCGACCGGCCGTGAGGCCGCGGGCGAAACACGCTGGACGCGGCGTCTGCCGGTTGCTCACCCCACGCCTCACGGCGTTGGGCTGCTCCAAACGGTCGCGCAAGGCTCATGGAAAACCCGTGTCGGGTCGTCTTGTCAATCTCCGCGGAGCGATTGCTGAATCGATTCCACGATGCACCTGATCCGCGTGGCCGGCTGTGCCCTCAACCAGACGCCCCTCGATTGGGACGGCAACCGCAACCGCATCCTCGCCGCGATCGCCGCCGCCCGCGATGCCGGGGCGTCGATCCTCTGCCTGCCCGAGCTCTGCATCACCGGCTACGGTTGCGAGGATGCCTTCCAGTCGCCCGGCGTGCAGCGGCTCGCGCTGGAAGTGCTCGGCGAGATCGTGCCAGCCACCCGCGGGATCGCCGTGGCGGTGGGGCTGCCGATCCGATTCGAGAGCGGCCTCTTTGACGCGGCGGCCTTCGTCGTCGACGGGACGATCGCGGGCATCGCCTGCAAGCAGAATCTCGCCGGCGACGGTATCCACTACGAGCCCCGGTGGTTCCGACCGTGGGTTCGCGGTCGCCGGGGCACGGTGCCGGTCGGCGACCGCGACGTGGCGATCGGCGACCTACGGTTTGCCTGTGGCGGGATCCGCGTGGGCTTTGAGATCTGCGAGGACGCCTGGGTGGCCGACCGGCCAGGAGCGGCGCTCGCAGCCCGGGGCATCGACCTGATCCTCAACCCATCGGCCAGCCACTTCGCGTTCGACAAGGACGAGATCCGCCGTCGATTCGTGCAGGACGGTTCGCGGGCGTTCGCCGCCGGCTACGTCTACGCCAACCTCGTCGGCAACGAGGCGGGACGCGCGATCTACGACGGCGGCGTGCTCGTCGCCGCGGCTGGCCGGATGCTCGCGGCGGGGCGGCGGTTCTCGTTCGCGGACCGCGTGTTGACGGTGGCCGACGTCGATGTCGATGCCCTGCGATTGGCCCAGTGCCGACTGGCCGTCGAGCCCGTCGCCGATGCCGTTGAGGGGGACCGAATCGACGTGCCCTTCGCGCTCTCCCGGGTGACCTCGCCAGTGGTCGCCCCGACTGGGGATGCACGCGACGCTTGGGAGTACGGTGGCCACGTCAAGGAGGAGGAGTTCACGCGGGCCGTAGCCCTTGGCCTGTTCGACTACGCTCGCAAGAGCAGGTCTCGTGGGTTTGTGGTCTCGGCCAGCGGCGGCGCCGACTCGTCGGCCGTGGCCTGCCTGGTCGCGATTGCCGTGCGACTTGCGGCGGGAGAACTCTCCGTGGTTGAGGCCGCCCGTCGCCTTGGCCTGCCCGTGTCCGATGCCGTCGCAGACGACGCGGCGCACCGGCTCGTTCCGGCGACGCTCACCTGCGTCTACCAGGCGACGGCCAACTCCGGCGACGTCACCCGGTCTGCGGCCCGCGGGCTGGCGGAGGCCCTCGGCGCCACCTTTCACGAGTTTGACATCGAGGCGATTGTTCGCGGCTACGAGGCCATCGTGTCACGGGCGATCGGCTGGCCCCTCTCGTGGGACCGCGACGACGTGGCACTCCAAAACATTCAGGCACGGGTCCGGTCGCCCGGCGTGTGGATGATCGCCAACATCACCGGCGCCCTGCTCGTGGCGACAAGTAACCGCTCCGAAGCCGCGGTCGGCTATGCCACCATGGACGGCGATACGTCGGGCGGCATCGCGCCGCTCGCCGGCATCGACAAGGCCTACCTCCGCCGGTGGCTTCGCTGGCTTGAGCAGGGGGGCCCTGAGGGTATCGGGCCGATCCCCGCGCTCGCGGCGGTCAACGTCCAGGCGCCGACCGCTGAACTGAGGCCAGCGGCGTCGGGCCAGACCGACGAGTCTGATCTGATGCCCTACGACGTCCTCGACGCGATCGAGCGGGCGGCCATTCGCGATAAGCAGACCCCACTCGAGTCATGGCTACGACTTTGCGGAGAGTTTCGCGGACACGATTCGCAGCAGTTGGCCGCCTGGACGGAGCGGTTCTTCGTTCTCTGGAGCCGCAACCAGTGGAAGCGGGAACGGTATGCCCCATCGTTTCACCTCGACGACGAGAATCTCGATCCCAAGACCTGGTGCCGGTTCCCCATCCTCTCCGGCGGCTTCACCCGGGAACTCGCCGACCTCCGAGCGGCCGTCGCCGCGACGGCCTGATACCGCCGGCCGACATCGGGAAAACCGCCGGTGAACCGGCCTCGCCGCCGCCGCCGGGGCCTGCTAGAGTCCCCCGCCCGCCCGGCTTGCCTCGTGGAGATCAGCCATGCATCGCCGTCCGACGCCGTCCGTCCGCACGATCGCGCGCATGGTCGCGGCCGTCGTCGCGGGCTGCTCCGGGGCCGTGGCATGGTCGCAGCCGGCCCAGCAACCGCAGCCGCCGCAGCAGTCGGCGCAGCAGGCTCCGCAGAGGGTCGCTGTGGCGGCGCCGGCCGCGCAGCAGCCAGCGCCATTGTCGCCCGAGCAGCAGGCGGCGCTCGATCAGTTGCTCGCGGCGTGGGAGACCCGCAACGCCGCGGTGCGGACGTGGGCCTGCACGTTCCGCAAATGGGAATACAACGCATGGAGCCCGGCCGATGCGAATGGCGAACGGCTGGCGTTCGCAGAAAGCACCGGCGAGTTGAAGTATGCCGCGCCCGACAAGGGGCTGTTTCGCGTCAAGGAGACGAAGCAGTGGAGTCCGGAGGCGCGGCGGTATGAGACTCGTGGCGGCGACACCGGCGAGCACTGGGTGTGCAACGGCGAGAGCATCTACGAGTTTCGTCACAGCGAACGGCAACTCCGCGAGACCAAGCTGCCTGCCGAGATGCGTGGCAAGGCGATCAGTGACGGTCCGCTGCCGTTCGTGTTTGGCGCCAAGTCCGACACGCTCAAGAAGCGATACTGGATGAGGATCGTGACGCCACCCGACGTTCGGGATCAGATCTGGCTCGAGTCGCTACCAAAATTCCAGGCGGACGCCGCCAACTTCTCCAAGGTCGAGTTGATCCTTCAGGCCCGCGACCTGATGCCGTTCGCGATCCAGATTTATAAGCCGGCCGGGCAGGATCGTGACGTCTATCAGTTCGACCCGCGGACGAACCTCATCGACCGTGGCCTCGACATGATCCGCGATTTCGCGAAGCCAATGACGCCATTCGGCTACAAGTACGTATTCGAGGATCTTCAGGCGCAGCCTGCGGGCCCGCCGCCCGCGGCCGGAACTGTCCGGTAGCCTTTCTGCCGCGGTGAAGCCGGGAAGCGTCGCACCGCTCCGGTCGCGTATCTCGTGCGGAGAGCGGGCGCGGGTATACTCGCCCGAAATCCTCCCCGGTCAGGCCCCGGATGCCCCGAGATGCCGCTGGTCGATCCCTCCCACCCGCTCTTTCAGTTGCTGCAGCGCGACCGCCGCTACACGCTGGATGCCTACCTGTTCGTGCTGGAGTCGCTGTCATTCGCCCAGGAGTCGCTGGGGATGGGGCAGGAACCGGCGACTGAGGATCTCGAGCCCCTGCCAACGGAATCGAGCGGCACGACCCGATCCAAGCCGGGCCGCCGCAGGCGGCAGGTGGAGCGGCACGTCTCGGGCCAGGAGCTCTGTGAGGCCGCTCGGAAATACGGCCTGCAGCAGTACGGCTATCTGGCCCCAACGGTGCTCGGCGCCTGGGGGATCCGCCTCACGGACGACATCGGCGAGATCGTCTTCAACATGATCGGCATCGGCCAGATGCGGAAAACGCGGGCCGACAAGCGCGAGGATTTCCACGACGTCTATCGGTTCGACGACGGTTTCTCGCGGGACCTCGCTTTCGTCGTGCCGGATCCGGTGTGATCGATGAGACCGTACGAGCTTCCCGTGGGGCGGCGGCGGTCGCGGGCATGGTTTGCAGCCGCAGTGATCGTGGAGACGGCGTGGCTGGTGGTATTGGCCTGGCTCGCCTGGCGAGGCTGAGGGAGCGATCGTGATGCGGATCGCCTTGACGGAAGTGCCGCTGTGGGCCGCGCTGCTGCCGGTTGCCGCCTACCTTGTCGCCGTGGGCTGTCTCCACCTGCGACGGCGACCGGTGGCACTGTCCGGCCACGTCGACGTGGCTCTGCTGACGCTCGGGATCGCAGGGATGGTGATCGCGGGCCCGCTCGCCCTCTTGCAGCCCGGCGCGGGTACGTCTGCCTGGACGACCGCTGTCTTGCTCCTCGGATTCGCGGTTGTCGTGGCCGGCGCGGTGCTCGCGGCGCGTCCGCGGATGGTGATCTACAACGTCGGCCTCGATCAGGTGAGGCCAGTGGTGGCCTCCGTGGCGGCTGGCCTCGATCCCACGGCTCGATGGGCCGGAGAGACGGCCGCCCTGCCGGCCCGCGGGCTTCAGGTGCACCTCGACGAACGGGGGCCTGCGAGGACGGTCAGCGTCATTGCGGCCGGTCGGACATCGGCGGAAGCATGGGCTGAGTTCAGCCGCCGCCTGCGGCGGGCGATTCGCACCATTCGGGTGCGGCCGAGCCCATGGGCGTGGATGTTTCTCGCGGCGGGCTTCGCTGTGGCGTTGGCGTCGGCCTGGCTCGCACTGACGACTCGTTAGGCCAGCCGCCCACGTCGGCTCAGCCGCGCGGCCCAAGCGCCGTCAGCGAGGATGAGGGGGCGGAGGGGTCCGCCGCCGACCAGACTTCGACTGAACGTCGGGACACGCTTCGGCGACGAGTCGCGTCATCGTGTTGAGCGACACGCCGAGCAGCGTGGCCGCCTGGCCCCGATGGCCCTGAGTGAGCTCCATCGCCTGACGGACCGCCAGACGCCGGAGTTCTTCCAGGTTGAAGACCGGCACCCGGAGCTCGGTCGCCGCTGGTTCATCCACCGGCACGAGCTGTTCCGTGGCCCCCGTCTCGATCGGCGGGGCGAGGTTTGCGTCGGCGGCTGCCCCGACGGCACGGGCGGTTGGGGATGCCGAGGCGTCGAACACCTCGGCGAGCACGGCATCGACCCGATCCTCGAAGACATACACCCGCTGGATCGTCTGCGCTAACTGCCGGACGTTGCCTGGCCAGGAGTGCCGTGCAAACCGGTCGAGCATCCGGCCATCAGGAACCCACTGCTGACGGCCATACTCTCGGGCGAAATGGGCCGAGAAATGCTCGACGAACCTCGGGATGTCTTCCTTCCGCGCGCGGAGCGGAGGCACCGTGAGGTGAATCGTGTTGAGCCGATAGAGCAGGTCCTCGCGAAAGGAGCCAGAGGCGACGTCCGACTCGAGGTCGCGGTTCGTGGCCGCGACCACCTGAACGTCGATCGCGTGGGCTTCGGTCGAGCCGACCGGTGTCACTTCCCAACGCTGCAGAACCCGAAGCAGTTTGGGCTGAAGGTCGAGCGGCAGTTCGCCGATCTCATCCAGGAAGATGATCCCTCCTTCAGCGGCGCGAAACGCGCCTCGCGAGGATCCAAATGCCCCGGTGAACGCGCCCTTCTCGTGGCCGAAGAGTTGGCTCTCCGCGAGATCGGCGACGAGCCCTCCGCAGTTGATCGCCACAAAGGGCTTGTCGTTTCGCGGGCCCGCGGCATGAATGGCCCGAGCCACCTCTTCCTTGCCGCAGCCGGTCTCGCCCGTGATCAGCACCGAGCAATCAAAGGTCGCCACCCGGGCGATGTTCTCCTCGAGGCGGCGGACGGCCTCGGACTCCCCCTGGAGTCGGGGCCAGCGCTTCTCGGCCCGGCCAGCGGAGCGGGCACGGGCGAACGGGGTCGTCAGCGGGGATGCTGGTGAGGCTTCCATGGGGACAGATGAGTCCGTTGGCTCCGCCTGAAGGGCTGGCGAAGCAAGTGGTGTTCCCGGCCACGGGCGACTTTGGGAGCCTATCCGATTTCACCACAATTGCGAATTCATTTCGCAATTATTGCGAAGACCGGCTAGCAGCCTCACGAAAGTGATGAGCCGGAAAAATTGGAAAAAGGCGTGAAAAACCATTTTTTTCAAGGTTTTTCTGGATGCGATGTATCCGGAAAACGGGGTTCGATCTCTCCGGCCAGAAAAATATTTTGGAAATCGGTCGAGTTTGGCACGGAAATCGCTCTGTAAGGGGGTGTCGGTGGTGATCGCCGACAGGATTGCCCGGAAGAAAAAAGGAACCCCGCCAATGCGTGCCTTGTTCGCCTGCTTGCCCCAAACCGTTGCCTGTGCCGCCGCCCTCGTGATGGGCGTGGCGGTCATGCCTTGCGGGAAAGCTGCTCCCTTGTCGCCGGCACTAATCTACGGGGTTACGGTCGACAACGACATCAAGCGATTCGATACCCAGGATCAGAGCTTCTCGTTTGTGGCGACTTCGCTTTCGACGGGGGTCAAGGCCAACGGCTTCGCAACCGATCGCATCAGGAATCACCTCTTCTACTTCGGGTCGAATGGCGACCTCTATTACTACACGACCACCGACGGCAGCGCGGGCACGGTTGCGCCGGCATCCACGTTTGGCAATGTCACCGACTTTCCGCCCGAGGACGCGGGGTTCTACAACGGCGCGTTCTGGTACATCGGCAAGGGCGACAACTCCAACAACCAGCTCTACCAGGTCCCGATCACCTACACCGGCAATGTGCCCTCGTTCAGCGGCACGCCCACGTCGTATCAGCTCTCGGCGAGTGGCAGCACCACAGGCATGGCGTTTGGGGACATCGCCATCCATCGCGACACCGGCATCCTCTACGGATCGACCACGCCCGGCTCGGGCGGGCTCTTCTTCACGCTCGACATGAACTCGATCAGCTCGGGCACCACGAACCCCGTGAACGTGATCACGTCGGGTAACCCGATCAGTCTGCAGCTGGCTTTCAGCGAGGACTTTTCCACCCTGTACGGTCAGGAATACCGGTTTGATTCAAACGATCCAACGAACCCTGCATTGACCAGCGGGGTCTGGTACACCGTGGACACGACTTCGGGCACCTACAACTCGATCTCCGTCACCACGAGCCCTGGCATGCGTGACCTGGCCGGCGTGGCCGCCGTGCCGGAGCCCGGCACCTTCCTGCTCGCCACCGTCGGCTTCGCCGTGGCTCTGGCCTGGAATCGCAAGCCGATCCTGAAGGCGGCCCGCTCGACGTGAAGCGACGGGGGGCGACAAGTCCGGAGCCCTGGAGCCGGCCAGACTGGGTCGCCAGAGCCCGGCTGATCATCGAGTCCTACGCCACGCTGCTCGGCCGGCCGCTGATCGATCCCGAGGGGAGCGACATCGCCAGGGCAGAGCGGCTCTATCGGTCGCTGTTCGTCGTGGTCGCCCATGGCACCGAGATCGACCCGATGCTCTCGTATGGCAACGACGCGGCGCTGCGGCTCTGGGAGATGGACGCAGACGTCCTGCTGCGGACGCCGTCGCGACTAACCGCGGAGTTCGTGCACCGGGAGGAACGGGCACGGCTACTCGAGCGGACCCGTCGCGAGGGCTTTGTCGACGACTATTCGGGGGTGCGGATCACCCGGACCGGCCGCCGCTTCAAGATCGAACGTGCCATCGTCTGGAACCTGATCGATGCCGCCGGCACGCTCCACGGGCAGGCCGCGACGTTCGACCAGTGGACGCCCCTGGGCTGACGGCCTTTAATGAGGCCGAGAGCCGATGCTTGCCGGCGAAGCCCGGTTGCAACGGGTTCGCCCTCCATTCTCCCGTGACCTCACCAGACCTCCCAAGACAAGGAACTCCTTTTATGATGCTTATTCGTTCGGTCGTGGCGCTGGCGTTCGTCATGGTGGGGATGATGTCCCTCGGGAATGCCCGGGCGGCCTCGCCGCTCGCAGGCGAGATGCCCGGGCTCGACGGGAAGCCGGTCGATCTTTCGTCTTACCAGGGGAAGGTGGTGCTGGTGGTCAACGTCGCCAGCCGTTGCGGCGCGACGCCGCAGTACGCCGGCCTGCAGAAACTCTACGACACCTACAAGGATCGCGGCCTCGTGGTGATCGGCTTTCCGGCGAACGACTTCGGCGCTCAGGAGCCTGGCACCGACGCCCAGATCGCCGATTTCTGCTCGTCGAAGTACGCCGTCACCTTCCCGATGTTCTCCAAGATCACGGTCAAGGGGCCTGATGCGCCGCCGCTCTACAAGTCGCTCACCCAGTCGGCCAACCCGCCCGGCGACATCGCCTGGAACTTCGAGAAGTTCCTGATCGGTCGCGACGGCGCCGTGATCGGCCGGTTCAAGACCCGCGTGTCCCCTGATGATCCGGCGGTGATCGCCGCGATCGAGGCAGCCCTCGCGAAGTAGCGCGAGGCTGTGCGAGCGGGTCACGCGTGACTCGTACCAGTGAATGTCACGCGGCACCGCAGCCGGAATCAGATGTGAGCGACGATGCTGCACGCGCAACGCCAACCGGGAACACACACAGGTTGAAAACCTGTGCTAAGAGCGGCTACGAGCGGCTACGAGCGGCTGCGAGGGGCTGCCCTGAGCCGCCGCGATGGGCAGACACAGGTTAACAACCTGTGCTACGGGAGGAGCCTCGAGCCCCACGTGTGAGCCGTATCAGGCAGCCTTCGACGTGGGGCGGGAGGCGGCGCGGCTGGGGCCGATCGTCCGTCGCACCACCCATGTCGGCCGGCCCTGGGCTTCGCGGTAACCACGGACCACGTATTCGCCCACGATCGCCACGGCAGCCGTCTGCACGGCGGCTGCGAGCGCCACGACGGCCGTGATCGCCGCCAGCGAGGGGCTGGGCTTCGCGACGGCGGAGCCCCACCAGGGCGCGAGGGCGACGGCCATCCCGCCAAGGCCGATGGCCGCCAATGCTGCTGCCGCCATCCAGGTCAGCCGCACTGGGGCGTCGGACGAGATGATCAGCGCGTCGCCGGCGAGTTTGAGGAGTTTCCACGGGGAATACTTCGTGACCCCGGCAACGCGGGCGTTGCGGTCGTACCAGACGGGCTCGTGGCGGAATCCCGCCCAGGGGACGAGGCTCCGCAGGTAGCGGCGTTTCTCGGGCAGCGCGACGACCGCATCGGCCACCGCGCGATCGATGAGCTTGAAGTCTCCCGTGTCAACCGGCATGGGATAGGGGATCATCCGCGCGAACAGCCTGTGGAAGAGGCTTGCCGTGACGAGTTTGAACTTCGTCTCGCCCTCGCGAGAGTGTCGCCTTCCATAGGCCACGTCGACGCCCTCGCGCCAGCGACGGACCATCTCGAGAATCACCTCGGGTGGATCCTGGAGGTCGGCGTCGGTGATCACGATCGCGTCGCCGCGGGCGGCGGCCAGGCCGGCCGACATCGCCGCCTGTTGGCCAAAGTTGCGGGCGAGTTCGATGACCTGGACCCGCGGGTCGCGGGCCGCGATCGACTCGAGCCGCCGGAGGGTGCCGTCCCGGCTCCCGTCATCGATGTAGATGATCTCGAACTCGAGCGCGGTGGCAGGCAGCACCTCGGCGAGCCGGGCATGCGTCGCCTCGATCACCTCTTCCTCGTTGTGGCAGGGGATCACCACCGAGAGCAGCCCGTGAACGGGTCGCTCAGTCGTGGTCCTGCAGAACACCGGGCCTTGACTGTCGCCACCATCGGCGGCTGTGGGAAAGGCGTGGTCGCTCATCGCCTGGGCTCCTCGTCATCGAGCGTTGCGGTCCGCGGCGTACTCTCGGTCAGCCTGCCCACGGCGAGCAGGTCGTGCGGACGGAACACGGGACGCGTCCGGCCGACGATGCCGAACCCGGGCGGCAGCGCCGACTCGATCGCGGCGAAACTGTCTTCGGGTATCAGGAGCAGCGTGTCTGGAGCGGAACGGAAAAAGTCCGCCACTGCCGCGACGCTGCCGTCGCCGAGCCGCGTCACCGAGTCTCGTGCGTAGAACACGACGTTCGGGCTGGAGACGAGGTAGGTGCCGAGGCGCGCCGATTCGCGACCGCGCTGAACGTCTTCCACGAAGCCGGGCAGCGTGTTCGCAGCTGCGAGCCGCGTCTGGGCTGGTCCGACCGCGAGGGCGGCGTAGACCAGCCCTGTGACGGTGAATGCGGCCACGGCCTCCAGCGGCCGGCGCGTCGCCAGCGCCCAGCAGGCGGCGGTGCCGATGATCGGGACGATCCCCACGGCGGCAGCCGCCTCCGCTCCAGGGATGCCGTAGCGGGTCGCGACGATCACCGTCACTGCGGTGGCCACGCCGCCAAAGGCCAGCGATGCCAGGCCAGTGGCCATCCACCGAGGGTGCGGCCAATGGCCGGTCGCGGCCTTGCGCGCCGCATCGACCGCGATG
Organism: Candidatus Kuenenia stuttgartensis; assembly: GCA_945870505.1. Taxonomy (GTDB): domain Bacteria; phylum Planctomycetota; class Planctomycetia; order Pirellulales; family UBA1268; genus QWPN01. The sequence continues at coordinate 14,809 of CAMBSN010000009.1, forward strand.
ATCGCCACCAGGAATGCGGCGGCGGGATAGGCGGGCAGCACGTAGTTGGGGAGCTTCGTGGCGGCCGCCGAGAACCCACCAACCCAGACGGCCAACCAGACGAGCGCCAAAAGCGTGACGGCGGCGGTGACGCCAGAGATCGTGCCCTTCGCCAGTCGCCACACCGCGACGACCAGGGCAAAGGGCAGAAAGCACGACCACGGATAAAAGCCCACCAGCATGGTGAGCGGATGGAACAGCGCGCCGCCGCTGTGCTTCTCCATCGGGGCCATGAATCGGCCGACGTTGTGAACAAAGAAGAACCCGCTCGTCCACGCGCCGTCGGTGCGGAGCGTCACCGCGACGTACCACGGCGCGGCAGCCGCCAGTGCGGCCAGCGTGAGCGTGAGCGGCCGCAGGCACCGCAGGGCATCGAAGGCCGCAGGGATGGCCTCGCCGGCGAGTTGCCGGATGCCCGATCCTGCGGTGCCCCGGCTGGTCATGCGGGCCCGCATCGCCAGGCACCAGGCCCACGGGCCGAGCACCGCGAGCGGTCCGACGAAGCCGATAGGTCCTTTGCAGACGATGGCGAGGCCCAGGAGGAGTCCGGCCGTCGCGGCCGTCGCCAGGGAGCATGTCTGTAGGCGGCCGTCGCGCCCCGGCATGACGGCCTCCGCCACGAGCAGTGTGGCCCAGGCGGTCAGGGCAGTCAGGATCGCGTCAGGCGTGGCGGCGTGCGCCTCGATCGAGACGAGCAGGCAGCCGACGTAGGCGAGGGCTGCGACGACACCTGTGGTGTCGTCGAACCAGCGGCGGCCTGCACGAAACAGTGCCAGCGCCGTCAGCAGCGTGGCGATGACGGAAGGCAGCCGGGCCGCAAACTCGTTGATCCCGAAGACCTTCATGCAGGCTGCCATGCACCAGTGCATGAGCACCGGCTTGTCCACCGCGAGATCGCCGTTGAACATCGGCACCACCCAGTCGCCGGTCTCGACCATCGTTCGCGCGATCGCCGCAAAGCGGGCCTCGTCTTCGTCCCAGAGCGGCGTGGGCGCGGTCGCGACGGCGAGCGTCGCGAGGGCGCCAAACAGCACGATGAGAACGGGACGGTTCCAGCTCGGCATAGGAAGGGTTCCTGGGCGGTTGTGAAGACGGGGGGTGCGGTCAGCGGTGGGATGGCGTCGGCGACGGCTCGGCTGCCAGTCGCACCGGCGGCTCGTCGTCCCTCGGGCCGAGGAGCAGCATCTGCCGTGCGGAGGGAAAGGACGTCGCGGCCCGCAGCACGGCATACTCGGGCGGCAGCGCGGCGGTCACCTGTTCCTCGAAGCGGGCGTCGACGACGAGGTGGGCGCGGGGGTTTTCGGCGACGAAGGCCGCCGCGGCCGCCGGCCCGGCGAGTTCCTCCACCGCACCGCACGTCGTGATGCGTCCCGCGTAGAAGACCGCGCTTGCCGGCGCCTTGAACGTCGCGATCGGCATGGCGGCATCGTGCCGGTGCCCAAGCCCGGCGACGAGATCCCGCATGCCACCGGCATGGCCCACGGCCGATGGTCCGACGGCGAGCAGGAGGCCCACGGTGCCGCAGGCCGTCGCCGCCCACGCGGACGTCGCAGCGATTCGCGACGACAGCGACTGGCAAGCCCAGGCCGCTGCGGCGCCGGCGATCGGCACGAGGCCGATCAGGCCGAGCCATTCGGCGCCGGGGGCGATGCGATGCGTCACGATCGGCAAGCCGATCGCGAGGGCGACGCCTGATGCACCGAGAAGCATCCAAGCCACCCGCATCCAGCGGTCGGTTGTCGCTGCGGGCTGGCGGATCCACTCCGCCACGAAATGCCCGACGGCCATGGCGATCGCTGGATAGGCCGGCCAGACATAGCCTGGCAACTTCGTGCCCGAGAGTGACAACGGCAGCACCCAGGCGACGATCCAGCACACGGCCAGCCGCATGCCGACGGCGTCGCGAGTCGCCCGTGCGGCGTGCCCGGCGACCAGTGCGGAGGCCATCGACCACGGGAAGGTGCCCAGCAGGATGATCGCGGGGTAGTAGAGGAATGGCGATCCGGAGTGCCCCTCCATCGGCGCGGCGAAGCGGCCCACGTTGTGCACGAGCAGGAATCCCCGCAACCATTCACCGTCCGTCTGCGCCGTCACAGCGGCATACCAGGGCGTGGCCACCGCGGCAGCCGCGCCGCAGACCACAAACGGCCGCAGCCCGCGGATCGCCGTGCACGCCGTCGAAGCGAGTCGCGTGTGGAGCGAAGCGGTGAGGCCCGGATCGAGCCACGCCTGCCACCAGCAGAAAAGACCAAGGCCAGCGAGGGGCAGGATCGCCCCGATCGGCCCCTTGGCGAGCACGCCGAGGCCGCAGGCCGCACCGATGCAGGCCGCCGTGCGCACGGAGACCACCACGGGCCCGTTTCGCCAGCCGGTGCCGTCGCGTGCGGGACGACACGTCCCGCGGACAAACAGCCAGAGGGCCAGCGTCGTGCAGAAGACGAGCGCTGCATCGGGCGTGGCGGCCCTGCCGCCCACTCCCGTCCAGAGGCAGGTGGCCATGACGACACCGGTCCAGAAGCCGACGTCTGGCCGAAAGACGCGGCCGGCGATCAGGGCCGTCAGCAGGCACGTGCCGATCGTGAGCACGGCCGATGCGAGGCGGGCTCCGGTCTCGTTGACACCGGCGACCGCGAATCCGGCGAGCTGCAGCCAGTTCACGAGCGCCGGCTTCTCAACCCGCAAGCGACCGTTGAAGGTCGGCACGATCCAGTCGCCGCTGGCGTGCATCGCGAGCGTGCAGGCGGCATTTCGCGGCTCATCGTCGTCCCAGAGCGGGGGGCCGCCGAGGTTGGGAAGCAGCACGATCGCCGCCAGGGCTGCGATGGCCAGGCCTGATGAGCGGGTGATCGGCATGACAGAGGCCCGGTAAAGATGGCGGCAGGCCGCGACGGCACAGCCCCCGGCGGTTTGCAGGGGGCGGGAGAGTAGGGGCTGGAGCCGGCGCGGGTCAAGCCGTCACGAAGGGGACGAAATGAGCCGAATTCTCCGCATTTCGAGCCGGTTGACCGACCCCAAGGGACGGGTATGTTCAAGCATCGCCGCAGGGGCCATCTGAATGGCCGACGCGGGTTCGCACGCGGCCGGAGGCCGAATAGTTGGCAGACGAAAAGAATCCCCCGGCAGACGGCGACGAGAGCCCCGACACGCGACCCGAGCAAGACGGACTGCGCGACATCTCCGGCGGCCGGCTCATCGAGTTGCCAATCGAGCAGGAGCTCAAGGACAGCTATCTCACGTACGCGATGAGCGTGATCGTGAGCCGGGCCCTGCCCGACGTTCGCGACGGCCTCAAGCCCTCCCAGCGTCGGATTCTGGTCGCGATGAACGACCTCAATCTCTCGCCGGGCGCCTCCCGCGTGAAGTGCGCCAAGATCTCTGGCGACACCAGCGGCAACTACCATCCGCACGGCGAGAGCGTGATCTATCCAACGCTCGTCCGCATGGCCCAGGAATGGAACATGCGGCATGTCCTCATCGACAAGCAGGGCAACTTCGGCTCGATCGCCGGCTTGCCTGCCGCTGCGATGCGATACACGGAGGCGAGGCTCTCGCCGATCGCCTCGATGATGCTCGACGATCTCGGCCTCGACACGGTCGATTACGTGCCGAGTTACGACGAGCGAAACACCGAGCCGGTGGTGTTGCCGAGCCGGTTTCCCAACCTGCTCGTCAACGGTGCCGGCGGCATCGCGGTTGGCATGGCCACGAGCATCCCGCCGCACAACCTTGCCGAAGTCTGCCGGGCCCTCGTCGCCCTGATCGACAACCCCGCGGTGTCGATGGGCGAACTGCTGCAGATCGTGCCCGGCCCCGACTTCCCCACGGGCGGCATCGTGATGGGCCGCGAGGCCCTGATTCGCGGCTACATGACCGGTCGCTCCACGATCACGCTCCGGGCTCGGGCCCACGTGGAGGAGTTCGGGAAGAACCGAAACCGCATCGTCGTCACGGAGATTCCCTACCAGCAGACTCGTGACGCGATCGAGGAAAAGATCGCGGAGCTGGTCAACGATGACCGCATCAAGGGGATCTCCGCGATCCGCAATGAGAGCGATCTCAAAGAGCCGGTGCGGCTGATCCTCGAGCTCAAGCGAGACGCCGATCCCGACGTCGTTCTCAATCAGCTCTACCAGTTCTCGCCGCTGCAGACATCGTTCTCGTTGATCTTCCTGGCGCTCGTTGACGGCAAGCCGCGGATCCTTTCCTTCAAGAACATGCTGGAGGAGTTCCTCCGGCACCGCGCGGCGGTCATCCGCCGCCGCACGCAGCACCTCCTCGCCAGGGCCCGCAGCCGCAAGCACACCCTCGAGGGACTGCTCGTCGCGCTGGCAAACATCGACGAGGTGATTCGGATCATCCGCTCGTCGAAGTCGCAGGCGGAAGCCAAGGAGCGGCTCTGCCAACTCCAGGCGCCGGCGGCGCTCCTGGAGCGGGCGCTCGGGCCCGAGGGCTTCGCGGTCCTCCAGGAGGAGCGGGGCGCTGCCGAGACCTACGGCCTCTCCCCAGTCCAGGCCGACGCGATCCTGCGGCTCACGCTCGGCCAACTCGTGAATCTCGAGCATGAGAAACTCGGCGGCGAGCACCGCGAGCTTCTCGCCAAGATCGGCGAGTTCCGCCGGATCCTGTCCAGCGAGGCGAACATCAAGGCCCTGATCCGTGCGGAACTGGTTGAACTCGAGGCCAAGCACGGCGATGAGCGGCGGACCGAGATCAGTGGTGAGGCGGGCGACATCCGCGACATGGCGGAGCTGATCACCGAGGCCACGATGGTGGTGACGATCAGCCGGGCCGGCTACGTGAAGCGGACGGCCGCCGACGTCTACCGTGCCCAGCGGCGGGGCGGCAAGGGGCTCACTGGCGCCCGCACCGACGAGGAAGACCCGATCGAGCACCTGTTCGTGGCCAGCACCCACGACTGGCTGCTGTTCTTCACGACGCTCGGGAAGGTGTTTTCGATGCGGGTCTTCGAACTGCCGGAACTGGCGCGTGACGCCAGGGGGCGGGCGCTGGTCAACCTGCTGGAGTTTGAGCAGGGAGAGAAGGTAGCCGACTGCCGTGCCGTGGGAGGCTTTGAGGACCCGAACCAGTTCCTGATGCTCGCCACGCGAAGCGGCGTGGTGAAGAAGACGGCCCTGGAGCAGTATCGCCGCCGCAGGACGAAGGGCCTGATCGCGGTCAAGCTTCGCGATGGCGACGAACTGATCGACGCCGTGATCACGAAGCCGGGCGACGAACTGGTGCTGGCGACAGCAAAGGGAATGGCGATCCGTTTCCCCGAGTCAGACGCCCGGCCCATGGGCCGTGACACGAGCGGTGTTCGCGGCATCAAACTCGGCGCCGGCGATCGGCTCGTCGGCATGGTGGTAGCCGACCCCGAGGCCACGCTGCTCACCGTCTGCGAGAACGGGTTCGGCAAGCGGACGCCCTTCGGTGCCGGCACGCCCGTGTCGGGGCCCGCGCCCGGCGAGGAGGGCGACGAGGCCGTCGTTGAAACGGAGGCCGTCGATGCCGCCGGAGATGATGCCGAGGGTGACGCGAGTTCGAGTGGGGCGAAATATCGCACCCAGCGTCGCGGCGGCAAGGGCATTCGCGACATCAAGGCAACTGCCCGAAACGGTTCGGTGGTTTCGATCGTCTCCGTTCGTGATGACGACCAGGTGCTGATGATGACCGCCCGCGGCAAGATCCAGCGGGTGAACGTCCACGAGATTCGCCCGATGGGCCGCAACACCCAGGGAGTGCGGATCATGCGGGTCGATGACGGCGATGCGCTGGCAGCCGTGGTGCCCGTGCCGCCGAGCGAGCAGGAAGAGGCCGACGCCCCGCCGCCGGCTGATGCCTGAAACAGGCCCTCGCTTCTTTTTTGATCAGTCCCAAAACAAAGGACATGCCATGCGGATTGCGGTCGTGGGAACGGGCTACGTGGGGCTGGTGACGGGCACCTGCTTTGCGGACAGCGGCAACGCCGTTACCTGCCTCGACATCAACGCCGACAAGATCGTGCGGCTCAATCGGGGTGAGATTCCAATCTACGAGCCCGGGCTCGAGGAACTCGTCCAGCGCAACGCCAAGGCCGGCAGGCTGCGGTTTACCACAGACACCACCGCGGCGATCCGCGGTGCGGAGGTGGTGTTTCTGGCAGTTGGCACGCCCCCTGCTGCCGATGGTTCGGCCGATCTGTCGGCGCTCTGGAAGGTCGTCGAGTCGATCGGTCCACACCTCGATCCGCGCGCCGTCGTCGTGACCAAGAGTACGGTGCCGGTGGGGACGTGCGCGGGGATCGAGCGGCGACTGAAGGCGGCGCTCGGTCGCGACTGCCGCGTTGCCAGCAACCCCGAGTTTCTCAAGGAAGGGGCTGCGATCGAGGACTTCCAGAAGCCCGATCGCGTCGTCGTGGGTGTGCGTTCGTCCGAGGTGGGCGAGATCCTGAAGACGCTCTACGCCCCGTTCCTCCGCACCGAGAATCCGTTTCTGGCGATGTCGCCCGAGAGTTCGGAGATGACGAAATACGTGGCCAACGCTCTGCTCGCCACGAAGATCAGTTTCATCAACGAGGTGGCGAACCTCTGCGAGCGGATGGAGGCCGACATCGACGACGTCCGTCGGGGCATCGGCCACGACAGCAGGATCGGCTTCGCCTTCTTGTTTCCGGGGGCCGGCTACGGCGGCAGCTGCTTCCCGAAGGATGTGCAGGCGCTGGCGTCGATGGCCCGCGGCTGCGGGCTCGCGCCACTGATCCTCACGGCGGTCCACGAGACCAATCTCGCCCAGAAGCAGGTGCTCGGCCAGAAGATCGATGCCCACTTCGGCGGCGACCTGGCAGGGAAGAAGGTCGCGGTCTGGGGACTGGCGTTCAAGCCGCGGACCGATGACGTGCGCGACGCTCCGGCGATCGACCTGATCGAGCGGCTTCTGGCGGGCGGCGCAATCGTCAGCGTGTACGACCCCGAAGCGATGGACAATGTTCGCGCGATCTACGGCAGTCGGCTCACCTATGCGGCCGGGAGCCTTGAAGCGGTTGACGGCGTCGACTGCCTGGCCATCGTGACGGAGTGGGGCAATTTTCGCAGGCCCGACTTCGACGCCATGGCCGCCAGGATGCGGGCGAAGGTGATTTTCGATGGCCGGAACCTCTACTCGCCCCAAGAGATGCAGGCCCGAGGTTTCGCCTACCATGCCATCGGGAAGGCCCCGGTCTGAGGTGGGCCAGTCGGATTCGCGGCGCTGCCCGTCGGGCCACCGAACGCCTGGCCCGGCGTTGTTTGACACGCGCCTCGGGGCAGGGTTCAATCTTCGCGCCCGGGAACCCATCGGTGGGGCAGGCCTCGCAGCCACCAGTCCGGACGGAGTTCGTCCCGTCTCCCTCTCTTATTTTCGGAGCCTCCTGATCGTGAAGCGACCTGTCGTCCACGCGTCCATTGCCATCTCGGCCCTCGCCCTCACGACGCTCGTCGGCTGCGGCGGTGCGCCGGTGAACCCGGAGGCGCCCCCATCGGGATTCGCGAACCTTTTCTATCTGTTCTGGTGGCTCGTCGGCGTGGCCGGCTCCGTCCTCGCCCTCTGGCAGGCGTGGCAGTTCTTTCAGTGGATGGAGGCGCAGCCGGCGGGCACGCCGAAGATGATCGAGATCGCCGAGGACGTCCGGAAGGGCGCCTACGCCTATCTCCGCCAGCAGTACAAGGTCGTCGGCTGGGCGTTTCTTGCCATCAGTGTGTTCCTGTTGTGGCTGGCCCTCGGCCTCGGCGTCCAGAGCCTCTGGGTGCCGTTCGCGTTTCTCTCGGGTGGATTCTTTTCCGGCCTCGCCGGCTGGTTCGGCATGAAGACGGCGACGCTCGCCAGCAACCGCACGGCAGCCGGCGCCGAGCGGTCGCTCAATGAAGGACTGCAGATCGCCTTCCGTTCGGGCGCCGTGATGGGGCTGACGGTCGTCGGCCTCGGCCTGCTCGACATCATGCTGTGGTTCTTCATCCTGTACTGGCTCGTGCCGATGCTCGGCTTCAAGCCGCTCTCGCTCGAGGAGATCACGGTCACGATGCTCTGCTTCGGGATGGGGGCCAGCACGCAGGCCCTCTTCGCCCGCGTCGGCGGCGGCATCTTCACCAAGGCGGCCGACGTCGGCGCCGATCTCGTCGGCAAGGTGGAGCACGGGATCCCCGAGGACAGCCCGCGGAACCCGGCCACGATCGCCGACAACGTGGGCGACAACGTGGGCGACGTCGCCGGCATGGGCGCCGATCTCTACGAGAGCTACTGCGGCTCGATCCTGGCCACCGCGGCCCTCGGCGTGGCGGCGTTCCCGGGCGAGCCCCGCATGCAGCTCGCGGCCCTCTTCCTGCCAATGGCGATCGCATCGATCGGCACGCTGCTTTCGATCTGGGGCATCTACCAGGTGCGAACCCAGGAGGATTCCTCGCAGAAGGCGCTGCTTGCGGCCCTCGCCAAGGGCATCAACTTCGCGACGGTCGCGATCGTGGTCGCGTCGTTCGTGGTCACGTTCCTGCTGATGGGCGGCTACATGGGCATCGCCCTGGCCGTGATCGTGGGCCTCGTGGCTGGCTGGCTGATCGGCAAGTGGACGGAGTATTCCACGTCAAACGAATACAAGCCAACCAAGGAACTCGCCGACCAGGCGCTGACCGGCCCGGCCACGATCATCATCGGCGGTGTTGCCGAGGGGATGCTGAGCACCTGGGCGCCGGTGTTGATCACCGGCGCCGCCACGCTGCTGGCGTTCGGCTTCGCCAACGGCTTCGACTTCAAGAACCCCGCCGCCTTCGCTCTCGGCCTCTACGGCGTGGGCATTGCGGCGGTAGGCATGCTGTCGACGCTCGGCATCACGCTGGCCACCGACGCCTACGGCCCGATCGCCGACAACGCCGGCGGCAACGCCCAGATGGCCGGCCTGCCCGACTTCGTCCGCGAGCGGACCGACGCCCTCGACGCCCTCGGCAACACGACTGCCGCCACGGGCAAGGGGTTTGCGATCGGCTCAGCGGCCCTCACCGCGCTTGCCCTGCTCGCCGCCTACGTCGAGGAAATCCGCATCGGCTTCGACCGCTGGGGCCATTCGGCGGTGGTCGTCAAGGACGACGTGCAGAGCCTGACCGCCGGCGGCAAGACGATCGATCTCAAGCCGGGTGAGTGGGTCAAGCTGGCCGATCGGCTCGTGCTCCGCGTCGGCGAGAATCCCGAAGCCAATCGCACGTTCCTCGTCCTTGATCCTGCGGTGCTCGATGGCCGCCGTGGCAAGGACGGCAAACTGAAGGTGGGCCCGGTGATCGAGGGGTTGGAAGGGTCGGCCAGCTACGTCGTCAGCGACGCGGCACCGGATGCCGCCACGATCGAGGCCCTCGAGGACGAGGGTCGGATCGCCTCCGTGAAGGCCGCGACCATGGCCGACTTCATGCGGTTCTACGACGTGACGCTCATGAACCCGAAGGTGCTCGTCGGCCTGTTCATCGGGGCCATGAGCGTGTTCGTGTTCTGCGCTCTGACGATGAAGGCCGTGGGTCGGGCCGCGAAGGGCATGGTGGAGGAGGTCCGTCGCCAGTTCCGCGAGAACCCCGGCATCATGGACGAAAACAATCCCCAGAAGCCCGACTATGAGACCCCGGTGGCGATCAGCACGAAGGCAGCCCAGCGGGAGATGATCCTGCCCTCGGTGCTGGCCCTCGTCGTTCCGCTCGCCACGGGCCTGCTGCTCGGCGTGGGCGGTGTGCTCGGCCTGCTCGTCGGTGGCCTGACCACCGGCTTCTGCACGGCGGTGTTCATGGCCAACGCGGGCGGAGCATGGGACAACGCCAAGAAGTACATCGAGGCGGGCGCGCACGGCGGCAAGGGAAGCGACGCCCACAAGGCGGCCGTCGTGGGTGACACGGTGGGCGATCCCTTCAAGGACACCAGCGGCCCAAGCCTCAACATCCTCGTGAAACTCATGAGCATGGTGAGCGTGGTGATCGCCGGCCTGATCGTGCGGTACTCGCTCGAGGCGCTGGGGATCTTCTGAGACCCTCCCTGGGCGTCGGGGCTGCCCATGCCCCGGCTCCGGACGTTCGCTTCGGACATCCTGTCCTTCGCTCACTCGGATGCCGCCTGCGCTTTGCCATCCTGGCTGCGCTTGTCGGCATACGCCGGCTCCGGGGCATGGGCAGCCCCTCGCAAAATGGCTCATGCGATTCACGTCGTGCCCTGCTGGCCGGTAGTCTGACCGCATGCAACCTGGATTCGCATTCGAGATCGCGGCGACGGACGGTGCGGCGCGGGCGGGAACGCTGACGACGCCGCACGGCAGCGTGCCCACGCCCCTGTTCATGCCGGTGGCCACGCTCGCCAGCGTGAAGGGGGTCGACATCGGCCGCGTGCGCGAGACCGGCGCCGGGATGGTGCTCTCCAATGCCTATCACCTCCACCTGCGGCCCGGCGAGGCGCTCGTGGAGGCTGCAGGGGGCGTGGCGGCGTTTATGGGCTGGAATGGTCCGACGCTCACCGACTCGGGTGGCTTTCAGGTGTTCAGCCTGGCGAAGCAGGTGAAGGTGACGGAGGCAGGGGCGTTTTTCCGCTCGCACATCGACGGGCGGGCGGTGGAGTTCACGCCCGAGAACTCGATGCGGATCCAGGAGCGGATCGGCGCCGATATCGCCATGCAGATGGATCATGTCGTCGCCCTGCCTGCCGAACGGTCGGTGGTGGAAGACGCGATGCGGCGGTCGCTTCGCTGGGCCGAGCGGTGCCGGGCGGCTCACACGCGTGCCGATCAGGCACTCTTCGGGATCGTGCAGGGAGGGCTCGATCCCGAACTTCGGCAGGAGAGTGCCGAGGGGCTGAGGTCGCTCGGGTTTCCCGGCTACGCGGTTGGCGGCTTGTCGGTGGGGGAGGGGCCCGAGGCGATGGTGGCGGCACTGCAGGTGACCACGCCCCACCTGCCCGCGGATCGCCCGCGCTACCTCATGGGGGTGGGCCAGCCGGAAGACATCATGGCGGCCGTCGCCGCCGGCATCGACATGTTCGACTGCGTGCTTCCCACGCGGTGCGGCCGCAACTCGCTGGTCTACACCTTCGCGGGGCAGGTGCGGCTGAGGAACGCCCGGCATGCCACCGACGAGCGGCCGCTGGAGGAGGGCTGCCCCTGCGTCGCCTGCCGCCATGGCCGGCGGTATCTCCGGCACCTGTTCCTGGCAGGCGAGATGCTGGGGCCGGTGCTGGCCTCGATCCACAACCTGACCTTCTACCAGCGGCTCGTTGCCCGGCTCCGGAAGGGGATCGTGTCGGGGTCCCTCCCGGCCGTGGTGGCGGAACTCCGCCGGGGCATGGCGGCCGGGGACGATCGCGGCACCGACCCCTGACCCAAGACGCGTAGCGTCCGGTCGTGACGCATCGCCCTTGTCGCTCGCGCGCCATGACCACTACATTTTCGGGCTTGGCATGACGGGGCGCTCCCCGGCAGCCTTCGTTTTCAGCCGGATGGCCGCATGACTGCACCCGTGATCACCGCGTTTCCCCTCCCGACGCCCCTGGCGGCGGTGTGCATCGCGCAGGCCGCCGATCGTCCCGAGGCGCCGTTCGCCCTGCAGTACCTCCCGCTGATCGCAATCGCCGCGGTGGCCTACCTGCTGCTGTTTCGGCCCGAGCGGGAACGGATGAAGAAGCAGCAGGACCTCCTCGCTGCCATCAAGAAGAATGACCGGGTGGTGACGTCGTCAGGCATCTACGGAACGGTTGCGAGCGTCGACCGCGAGGCGGACCGGGTGACCCTCAAGATCGACGAGGCGTCGAACGCGAAAATCAGCGTCACGCTCTCGAGCCTGGCGCGGGTGATTCGTGATGGAGCCGACGGAGGGGATCACGACGGCGGTGGCTGAGCGGGAGCCCGGTTGCGGCACGCCGCCAAGACCAAGACACGGATTCAGGAACGGGATGAAGGCATGAATATGTCGAGCATTGCAGTGGGCATCATCGCACAGGCCATGGCATCGGCCGCGGCCACCGAGGCGGCCGTGCCGTGGTGGCGTGAGGGCTGGGCACTGTGGGGCATCGCGCTGCTCACGCTGGCAGTGCCGACGTTCGTCGCCCGGCTGATCGCGGGAGCCCTGCGGGCTTCCGACATGTGGGGCCGGATCGCCGCCGTGCTCATCGCGCTCACCGCCGGTGTGGTGATCTGCCGGCTGGGCTGGCCGCCGCGGCTCGGCATCGACCTCAAGGGTGGTCTCATCCTGGTCTACGAAGTCGACAACTCGAAGCAGTCGGCAGCTCGGGTGGACGACGCGATTCGCCGCGTGGAGGGCATTCTCAAGTCCCAAGACGGCTCCCAGGGGACGGTGCGCCGTCGGCAGGGCGGTGGGGTGACAGTGCGGCTGGCGACGGCCGACTCTCGCGCCCGCGAGGCGTTCACCGCCGCGATCAAGCAAGAGGAGTTCGACCGGGTTCAGGTTCGCGAGGTCGCCCGCCGTGATCGGGACGACTCCCTCGAAATCGACTTCGACGTGGTCGCCGAGGCGGCCCCGGTCGCCATGGACAAACTCGTCGCGGCCGTCAGTCGCCGTGTGAATCCAGGCGGCCAGAAGGAGGTCACTGTCCGTCAGTACGGGCTCGATCAGATCGAAGTGATCATTCCCGAGGTGGAGCAGTCGGAGGTCGATCTGATCAAGCGGGTGGTGTCGAGCGCCGGCGTGCTCGAGTTCCGCATCCTGGCCAATCGCGACGACACCCGCCACCGCGCGGCGATCACTCTGGCCGAAAAGACTGCGGGTCAGACCGTCCGTCAGGGCGACGAGACGCTCGCCCGCTGGGTCCAGGTCGACGTCAAAAAGATGGATCCCTCGGACGACCGTCGCCTGGTCACGCGGCAGAATGCTGACGGGGGTATCGACATATTGGTGATCAATGACCCGTTCAACGTCACCGGCGGCGATCTCGGCCGGGTGAGCCCGAGCCTCGACGAGAGTCTCGCGCCGTGCGTGAACTTCACGTTCACCTCCAAGGGCGCTCCCCGCTTCGGGCTGCTCACCGGCCGCAACCTGCCTGATCCGGCCAACGGGCTGCAGAGCCGCCTCGGCATCCTGCTCGACGACGTTGTCCAGTCGGCACCGTCGATCAAGAGCACCATCACGTCGTTCGGCCAGATCACGGGCAACTTCAAGCAGCCCGAGGTCGATTTCCTCGTCGAGGTTCTCAACGCCGGCAGCCTTCCGGCCGCCCTGCGCAGCGAGCCGATCAGCGAGCAGCGGATCAGTTCCCAGCTCGGCGATGACACGATCAAGTCGGCCCGCCTGGCCATGATCCTCGCGACCCTGCTCGTGCTCACCTTCATGCTGGCCTACTACCGGTTCTCCGGTTTCGTGGCCGACCTTGCGGTGCTCCTGAACATCGTGCTCGTCGTCGCGGTGATGATTTCCTTCAAGGCGGCGTTCACCCTCGCTGGCCTCGCCGGTCTCGTGCTCTCGGTCGGCATGGCGGTCGACGCCAACGTGCTGATTTACGAGCGGATGCGGGAGGAGATGGATCGGGGGGCGGCGGTGCGGATGGCGATCCGCAACGGCTTCGCCCGGGCGTTCTCCACGATTGTGGATTCCAATCTCACGACCCTGATCACGGCCGTGGTGTTGTTTGCGATCGGCACCGACCAGCTCAAGGGCTTCGCCGTCACGCTGTTCTTCGGCCTGCTCCTCAATCTGTTCACGGCCGTGTTTTGCTCGCGGGTGGTGTTCGACCTCGCCGAGCGAAACCGCTGGATCACGACGCTCTCGATGTCGCGAATTTTCGGCCAGCCGAACTTCCAGTTCGTGAAGTGGATGAAGCCGGCGATCATCGGCTCGCTGCTCTTCATCCTCGCCGGCCTGGCGGCCGCCTGGCACCGCGGCCAGGGCCTGTTCGACATCGATTTCACCGGCGGCACGAGCGTGCAGATCGAGTTCAAGCCCGACCAGCCGCTGGGGATCGCGGCAGTCCGCAACGCCGTGGCGGCGTTGCCGGATGCGGCCGTCAGTTCGGTGTCGACTCCTGGCGCGGCCCCCGATCTGCGTTACAAAATCGACACCTCCCTCCGCGGCGCCGACTCCAGCGAGGTTGAATCGCGGATCCGTGACCTCTTTCCGGGCCGGCTGGCCACCTACGGCATGGACATCGTGGACGTGGCGGCGAGGCCGCGCGATTCCGCGAAGGAGCCGGCGGCGAACGCCGAGGCCGCTGCGCCGCAGGCCGTGACGGCGGCCACACTGCGGTTTCCGCAGAAGATCAGCCGCGCCACGCTCCGCGAGAACGTGAAGCAGGCTCTGGAGACGGAGAAGATCGGCGATGCCGACTTCGAACTCGCTTCAACCGATCCGGGGGCCGTTTCCGGGCGGGCCTGCAGCGATTGGACACTGACCACCACCCTCGATCCGGCATCGACCCGCGGGATTCTCGAGAGCGTGAAGGCGAAGCTCGCTGAGACCCCGGTCTATCTCGCGGCCAACGCGATCGGTGGCAAGGTGGCGGGCAACACGCAACTCACCGCCGTCTACGCGCTGCTCGCTAGCCTGCTGATGATCGTGCTCTACGTCTGGATCCGGTTTCAGAACGTCGCCTTCGGGTTCGCGGCGGTGATCGCACTGGCGCACGACGTGCTTGTGGCGGTGGCCTGCCTGGCGCTGAGCAGGTACGTGGCTCCGTATCTCGGCTGGGCGCTTGTCGACGACTTCAAGATCAGCCTCGACGTCGTCGCAGCCCTGCTGACGATCATCGGCTTCTCGATCAATGACACGATCGTGATCTTTGACCGCCTCCGCGAACTCCGGGGGAAGGGGCGCTACGTGACCGCTGCGATGGTCGACAAGGCGGTCAACCAGACGCTGAGCCGGACGATCCTGACGTCGGGCACGGCGCTCCTGGCGACGCTGATCCTGTATGCCGTCGGCGGTCAGGGCATCCATGCCTTCGCCTTCACGATGCTTGTGGGCATCATCGTGGGCTCCTACAGCACGATCTACATCGCGTCGCCGATCGTGCTCTGGCTGCAGCACGCCTTCTCCGGTGAGGAGCGGCCGGTGCGGGGCGGTGCTGCGACCAAGACGGCCTGATCCAGGTTGCGGGTGAGCCTCGTGCGTCGTCTCGGCACCGCAGCCGGCCGGAGGCATGCTCGCTCCTTCCGAATCACCTGCGAGCCCAAGGCGAATCGGGAAGACACACAGGTTGAAAACCTGTGCTACGAGAGGCCGCGAGCTTCATGGACGCCTCGGGATCCCATGCGACCCGTTGGTGGACGGCTGCACCGATTCTCCCTGTGGGGGGCCATGGGCAAGCCCTGCGGGACGTGCCGCCCATCCGGGCGAGGATGCTCGCGTTGAAGCTGCCGGCGGCAACTGCCGGTCGGCGCGGCGGTCGGCAGGGGGGCATGGTTGCATGGCGACGCATGCGGCCGGCATCCGTCGCACACGAGGCGAGGGTGACGTGGGCAGTGTTGCACGCAGTATGCGGTTTCTGGTCGGCATCGGCATGATCGCCGCCGGCGCGACGTTGGCGGTTCCGGCGGGCCGGCTGACCGCAGCCGCCTGGACGGCGTCCCAGGCGTCCGCGGGCGGTGCTCCACCGCAGGCCCCCGCTGCCGTCCAGGCCATGCCTCCGGCCGTTGCCCCGTCTGCCGGGCCTGGGCAATGGCTCGTGCCGGAGGAGTCCCTGCCTCCGCCGGTCGTGCCCCGGGCGGATTACGCGCCGCCACCCTCGCCCGACCGTCTGCCTCCGGTCGCGATGGCGGCTGTGGCCCAAGGACCCGACATGAACGGTACCTACCGTTCGACCCTGCAAGTGCCTCCTCCGCCGTTGCTCGACGCCCACGCGCCGCCTCCGGCCACAGCTGCCTGGGCCACTCCGGCTCCGCAGCCGTTGCCTTCGGCTCAGGTCGGTTCGGCCTCGGAGCCTTCCCCCTCGACATATGTCATACGTGATGGCGATGACCTGGCGTCGATATCCGCGAGGTTCTATGGTCATCCCGCCGCGGCCGCGGCACTCTGGACCGCAAACCGTGACCTGATCCCAAACCCAGACCTGCTGCCAATCGGATCCGAGATCAGGCTCCCGCCCCCGTGGGCAGTTCCCGGAAGTGCTTCGTCGCAGCACGGCGGTGTGAGGTCGATCGAGCCTCCACCGACCGGTGTCTTCCCAAGGCAGGTTGAGGCGTTACCGGCCTCGGCGGCCTGGCTCGATGGTCGGCAGGCCCCACCGCCAGCCACCACCCGGCCCGCCCCGGTCGCCGGCACGGTGCGACTCGCGCCGGGTGAGACACTCGAGACACTGGCCGAACGGTTCTATGGCGACCGTCGTGCCGCTGCGAGGATCTGGGAGGCCAATCGCGATCGTCTTCGCAGTCCCGAACTCGTTGTCCCGGGCATGGAACTACGCTTGCCTTGAACCACGGTCAGCCACCGCGGCTGGCGACGACCTTGATGAACCCGGGAATGACCGTTGCGGGATCGGCCGCCCGGCCGCCCCTGTCGGCCGATCGGGCTGCCGCGAGCTCGTCACCGCTGCGGTTCGCCGGATGCACAAAGAGCATCAGCGACGCCTCGACCGCTTTCGCTGGCGATGAATCCTTTTCGTTGCCGGGCGGACGCCGGGTGTCGTACCACTCCTTCGGCCGCAGTCTTTTCATCTGATCGAATACCTTTAAGGCATCTCGATCGTCGGATCCCGCGATCACGAGCATAGGGATCGTGCGGCGCACGGCGTCGGTGGCGAGTGCCGGATTGAGGGAAAACCCCTTCGCTGCGAACGCCGGGCTGATGAGCACGAGCCCTGCGACCTCGCGGCCCTGAGGGCCGCTGGCGATATCAGGCCACGCAGCGTCAGCGGCGGCCCAGTGGGCCGCCACGGAAGCGCCGATGCCAGAGCCGACGACGAACAGCGGTGCCTTCGGTACGTTCCCGTTCGCCGTCTCACGCACGATCCAGTTTCGAATGCACTCGACATCGCCGCGAATCCCCGACTGGTCGCGGACCCGGCCACCGCGGGAAGCGGCCATCATCTCGAAGTCCCCCTTCTTGAGCAGTTTCGTCTGATCATCCTGGTGCGACGGGAGTGAGGCGAGTTTGGATTCGCCGTGGCCCCGGAGGTCGGGTGCCACCACCGCGCACCCTGCGGCCTGGAGTGAGCGTGCCAGAGGCTCCACGGCCTGGTGCGAACCGCCGAGATCATGCAGGAGGATGACGATGCCCAGAGGGCTCACGTCTTCGGAGACGGGGTAGTACCATGCGGCGATCGAGGTTCCGTCGCTCGTCTCGACGTCGAACTCTTCGGCCGTGTCTTTGGCGGCGGCTTTCGCTGGAGCAGTCGGCGCCGGCTGGGCCTGGGCCTGGGCGAGGGCGGCGTGGAACAGGAGGGCGACCAGGGCCGTCGACAGCGGCCTCAGGCGGAAGGGGCTTCGGGGCATGGCGGAATGCTCTTGGGTCGGGGGAAACCACAGCAACCCCGGCGGGCAGGGTCGGCAGAGATATAGAATATCGGTGGCAGGGCGAGAACTTCCACCGGCCGGCCGATCACCACAGGGATGGGCGGAGCAACCCAGGAGCAGTGACGGCCGTGCTCGAGTCCGCAAAACGCTGGTGGCAGGAGCAGACGGGCGAGGAGGAAACTCTGCTCGACGGCGACACGCCCGCCTGGGCGGTGAGCCTTGTCATCCATGTCGTCGTCCTGATGGCGTTGGCTTTGATCGGCGTCCAGAAGATCGATCCGCAGTCCAAGGCGATCGCGATTCTCGCCTCAGTGGCCCCGATCGAGGACGACTTCCTCATCCCGCCAGAGATGGTGGTCGCGGCCGAGGAATCGTCGGCCGCAGCGTCCGATGCCGAGAACCTCGAGATCGCCACGGCGGTGGCGCCGGAGATCTCCGACGATCCTCTCGTGACGGTGGACGTGGTGGAGGGGCTCGCCGGCGAAATCGCCGTCGCCCCGCTCGACCTGCCGCCGACCGGGGCCGAACTTGGTGCGTTCCTGCAAACCGGCCGCATCGGGGAGGGGGACACGGGGGTGGGCACCGCCGGCACCGGAGGCGCCGTCGACCGCCTCACCTTGGAGATCGCCGCGTCGCTCCAGCAGCGGACGACCGTGGTCTGCTGGGTCTTCGACCAGTCGGTCAGCCTCGCCGGCCAGCGTCGTGAAATTGCCAGACGTCTCAGCCGGGTGTTCGAGGAACTCGGGCTTGCTACCCGCGAGTCGCACAGCAACGAACTGCTGAACCTCGTCTATGCCTACGGTCAGAAGGTCACCCCGGTGATCACGGAGCCGACGCAGGAGACGGCGCCGGTGGTCGCGGCGATCGACTCGATTCCGGTTGACGAATCGGGCGTCGAGATGACGTTCACCGCGATTGCGGAGGCGGCGAAGAAGGCCAAGCAGGTGCGGGTGTCTGCCGCGAAGCGCAACGTGATGATCATCGCGTTCACCGATGAGGTCGGCAACGATCAGCAGTATGCCGACCAAGTCGCCGCCTTCTGTCGCACCCAGGCGATGCGGGTTTACGTCGTCGGAGTTCCGGCGCCCTTCGGGATGCGGGAGGTACGGATGAAGTTCAAGGAGTTCGACCCCAAGTACGACGATGATGTGCAGTGGGCGGTGGTCGAGCAGGGGCCGGAATCGCTCTATCCAGAGGTGGTTCGAGTCCGGTCGGGACGCGAGTCCGACGAGGCGATCGACTCGGGATTCGGCCCCTTCAGCCTCTCCAAACTCTGCGCGGAGACCGGCGGCATCTACTTCTGCGTGCATGCCAACCGCAACGCGGCCCAGAGGGTGACCGACCGTGAGGTAGCCGATATGGCGTCCGGCCTGCGGTACTTCTTCGACCCGGAGGTGATGCGAGCCTACCGGCCCGACTACCAGGCTGCGTTGAAGATCGATCAACTCCTCGCCGGCAACGGGGCGATGAAGGCCCTCGTTGAGGCCGCGAAGAGTTCCGAAGTCGCGCCGATGGACTCCCCGGTGCTCGAGTTTCCGAGGCGGGACGACGGCGCGCTGGCCCAGCTGCTCGGCGACGCCCAGAAGAAGGCGGCCGTGCTCCAGCCGAAGATCGACGCACTCTACGGCATCCTTGCCGTCGGTCTTCCTGACCGCGACAAAGTGAAGGAGAAGCGCTGGCAGGCCGGTTACGATCTGGCTCTCGGTCGAGTGATTACCCTCAAGGTGCGGACCGACGCCTACAACATCATGCTGGCCCAGGCGAAGGCTGGGATGAAGTTCAAGGATCCGAAGAGCGACACCTGGCGACTGGAGGTGGACGACGACATCGCGGCCGCGGGCTCACAAACGGAGAAGCTCGCATCGCAGGCGCGAACGCTGCTGACGCGGGTGGTGGACGAACATCCGGGAACGCCGTGGGCCCACTACGCTGCGGCGGAGTTGCGGCAGCCGCTCGGCTACCGCTGGGAGGAGGCCCATACTGGGGTCAATGAGAAGAAAAACGACGGTGGCGGTGGCGGTGGTAATCGTCCCAGGGACGACATGCGCCGCACGCTCGCGCCCCCGAAACCGAAGCGTGACGTGAAGAAGCTCTGATAAACACGCCCGGTGGAAGCACGATGGTGCCGCGGGGGCTCGGGGCTGCCCATGCCCGTCGCCGGACACTCGCTGCGGGCTCCGGCCCTCCGCTCGTTGCACGCCGGCAGCGCTTCGCCATCCCGGCTTCGCTTGCCGCCGAGCCCGGCTCTCGGGCACGGGCAGCCCCTCGCGAGATCATCCCTCGCAGGTGATACCGGCTGCGGTGCTGCGACGAGAAGCGACGATCAATTGTGAGTCTTCTTGCGTGCTGGCCGGCAGGAAGCCGGCCGTTGCCCGGCCAGGATTGCTTGGCACAGGTTGGACACCTGTGCTACGGATGGAAGTGCCGGGCTCAAGGCTGCCGGGGCCATGGATGGGTTGGTGCCGCGCCGGCGAATCCCTTCGGGCCTTCGGCGGCTTACGTGCTGGCCGGCAGGAAGCCGGCCATTGCCCGGCCAGGCGAACCTTGGCTTCGCCCACGCCGGGCTCAAGGCTGCCGGGGCCATGGATGGGTTGCCGCCGCGCCGGCGAATCCCTTCGGGCCTTCGGCGGCTTACGTGCTGGCCGGCAGGAAGCCGGCCGTTGCCCGGCCAGGCGAACCTTGGCTTCGCCCACGCCGGGTCAAGGCTGCCGGGGCCATGGATGGCCCGGCAGCCGTAAAGTTAGAACGTCAGGCTGTCGTCGGCAAAGACGTCGCGGCTTTCATAGGCATGGAAGCACCGCGAGATCTTCTGTGACAGCATCTGCAGGAACATTCCGCGGAAATCCGCCTCCGTACGGTCGCTGGCCGGGATCGCGCTATTGGCCGGGAAGGCGAAGTCGTCGATCCGCTTGTCGAACAGCACTTTCTTCGTCGCGACGTCGTACACCCGCACGTGGGCGGTGGCGCGGCCGCGGTAGAGCGTTGAGCCCTCGTGCAATCGGAACTGCTCGAGGTCGATCCCCATGACGATGTCGGCGTCGAGCGATTTGCCGAGGGTCGGGTAGTCAACCCACGAGTTCTCGTCGATCCAGCGGGCCACCTCCTGCTGGCTGATGAGACGGGCGCGGCGAACTTTGCTCTCAACCTGCGCGCCGACCAGCGATGCCAGTTCGCGGGCCGATCCGGCGTCGCTGAACTCCAGTTCCACGATCGGGCGGCAGACGACGGCCACGTGCTTCCCCTTGAGGCCGGAGAACTCGGCGGGCACGTCGGCCGGTTGGAGCAGGTAGGCAGCGGTGAGGAGCGTCGAGCAGCCGCAGGCGGCCGGCAGCAGGATCGCTGTGGCGAGGGCTGCGAGGCGCATCGGGCGGACCGCGGGGGAGAGCATGGCGGGGATCCTCGGTGGTTGGGCCGAAGTTCGGCCGTTCGAGAGACGGAGGGTACCGGTGGCCCGTGGGTCACTCAATGCCGCTTCCCGGGCCGTCGTCTGGCAGAATGGGCAAACAACGAACCATGGGCACGGCATCTCAAACCAGTGGCGGACATACTGCGACCGAGCGCACGGTCGCCGAGGGGGAGTTTGTCGCGACGGTGGCAGCCGCCCTGCCAGCGACCAGCTTCTGGACGATGCCGGTGCTCGTGGCCGTCTCCGGCGGCGCGGATAGCGTCGCCCTGCTCGTCGCCCTGCGGCAGATCGTGCCCGTTGGGCTGGAACGGCGGCTGATCGTCGCCCATGTCGAGCACGATCTTCGTGGGGATTCCGCCGACGATCGTGGGTTCGTCGCCGATCTCGCGTCGCGCCTGGGGCTGGCGTGTGTCTGGCGGCGGGTCGCGGTGCGCGATGACGACGGCGACGAGGGTCTGGAAGGCCGTGCCCGTCGGCTGCGATACGACGTTCTCGTGGAGGCTGCGCTCGACCACGGCGCTCGGCACGTCGTGACCGGTCACACGGCGGACGACCAGGCGGAGACGATCCTGCAGCGGATGCTGCGGGGCACCGGGCTGGCCGGGATCGGCGGCATGGCGGCGGCTCGGGAGCTCGTGCCGGGCGTCTCCCTGCTGCGGCCGCTTCTCGGGCTGCGGCGCGAGGCGGTACGACGATTCCTGGAATCGCTCAACCAGTCGTGGCGCAACGATCCCTCCAACGCCGACCTCCGTCATACCCGCAACTTCATCCGCCACGAGGTCCTACCGCGGTGTGCGGACGGCCCCTTTCCCTCGGCGTCCGAAGCGATCGTCCGGCTCGGTCGCCAGGCGTCTCTCGTGGCGGCTGCAATCCGGAGCGCGGCCGAGCACCTACTCGACATCCATGCGAGCCGGCACGCCGACGGCAGCGTCGTGGTGCGGGCGCGGGATCTCGCCGGACTCGACCGCCATCTCGTGGCCGAGGTGTTCGTGGCGCTGTGGCGGCGTGAGGGCTGGCCCCAGCAGGGCATGACGGCCCGGCACTATGCGGCCCTTGCCGAGCTGGTGGCCGATCCAGAGCGGATCCCCACTGCATGGTTTGCCACCGATCTGCCCGGCGGAGTCCGCGCGACGCCCCTGCCAGGCGGATGGCTTGACCTGCGGCAGATTTAGCTGGCCGCAGCCGACCTGCGGCAGGTTTCCTGAGCGCAGCCGACCTCAGGGCGACATCTGGACCCGCTTGTAGCCGCCGATACTCGCGAAGTAGAGCATGAGCCCAAGGTAGATCACCGCCATCGTGGCTGGGATGTACGAATCGGCCTTCAGGGTCTCGCGGTCGCCCTGCTGGTCGGCCTGCACCGCCTGCTTCTGCTCCGCGGTGGCCGCATCGCCGGCATCCCGAGCCGCCTTGACCTTCGCGCCATCGAGGCCAAAGACCTGCGAACTGGGGATATTGAGGAACAGACTGGGGGTTTCCGACCGGTACTGCTCGTAGGCCGCCGGGTTGGTTGTCTGTAGCGTCTCGCCGGCGAAGCGATCCTTGGAGTAGCCGAGCCCCGGGCCGCCAATCAGGCCCGCCGAGAGCATGCCGATGCCGCCCATGATCGACATGGCGACGGCACCGGTCTGGGGGAACCGATCGCCGACGACAGCGAGCATGGTCGGCCAGAAGAACGTCTTGCCGACGGCGTAGATGCCAAGCGCGGCCAACGCCGCCGGGAACGTGTCCATGCCGCTGGCGAACCGCAGGCCGACGAACGCCAGGATCGATGAGACCAACAGCAGGCCGATCGGCGAGAGACCGAGCCTCGTCTCGATGAAGTGGGCACAGAACCGCAGGCCGAACATGATCACTGAGGTCCAGATGAACAGTGCCTTGCCCTGCTCAGAGGAGAACAGGTTGCCGGTGATGTTCTGGATCCAACTGTCCGTGCCCAGTTCCACGGCCCCGACCAGGGCGTGCGTGACGAACAGAATGAACAGCATCACGGAGCCGAGCGAGAACTTCGTCATCGCCGCGACGGCGAGCAGGAGCAGGCCTCCGAGTGCATAGCCGATCGCGGCCGCGTTGTCGGGGACGAAATTCTTGAGGATGTCACCAAAGAACAACGAGAGCAGGTAGCAGGCCACGGCGGCGCCAAGGATGCCGACGTCGCGGAACATGTCGACGAAGCTTGCCCCCTTCGCCGCCGCCTCCGACTTTGGAAACGTCTGACCCAGGAACATCAGGGCGTAGATCGCCGTCGGGATGAGGTAGAGCGCCAGTTGGTACTTCCAGTCCAGGTGAAGCCTGTCGTCGAGAAACCAGCCCGCCACGGTTCCCAGCACCATGCCCGCCGGCCAACTGGCGTGGAGGATGTTGAGATAGTGTGTCCTGTTGTGCGGGAACACCGTCGAGACGAGGGGATTCGCCACGGCCTCGAGCGTGCCGTTGGCGAACGCGAAGATGAACGAACCCCAGAAGAGCATCTGATACGCATTGTCTGGCGACGATGCGCTGAATGTGACGAGCGCCGAGAGGATGTGACCGGCGAGTGCGAGCGCCACGAGTTTGCCGTACCCGATCTTGTCGACGATCACGCCGCCAATGATGATCCCGAAGCAGAAGCCCGTGAGCCCGGCGCCGGTGATCTGGCCCACTTGGGAAGCTGTGAATCCGAACTGCTCCCGCCAGTTGTCGAGGATGCCGCCGCGGATCGCGAAGCCCACGCCAGCAGCAAGGATCGCCATAAACCCGGCCCAGAGGAGCCGCTGGGCGTTGGGATAGGCGCCGGCAAGGTCGGCGGATGAATGGTTGGTGCGGGTGGCGGCCATGCGCTGGTGCCTTGTGGGTGGTGCGACTGGGCACAATGCCGGTGGTGTGGCGGGGCCGGCTCCCCCGGAACCCGGCGATGACGCGGCACTATAGCAACCCGCGCAGCCTAGTGAAACGGGGGGTTTTCCGTCGCTTGGCGGCCACGGCCGTGGCTTGACCCCTCGCGGCCGCGGCCCGTACCTTCCCGCCCCGCTTGTCAGCCTTGGTGTTCCCGCGCGCCGACCCATGAGATCCCTCGCCGACCTACTCTGGACGATCGTTCGCTGGACGCTGCCGCTCTCAGTCGCGGCGGTCGTGGTGGCGGTCGTGCTGGGCTCCAACCGCGTCGGCGAAGAGGTCCGCCGCCGCGTGGAGGCGCGACTGCAGGCGATGCTCCCGCGCCTCGCGGTCCACGTCGGGGGTGCGAGCCTCGTCGAGGGCGAGGGGATTGTTGTGCGGCGAATCTCGGTTGTTGATCCCGCCCAGCCATCCGACAGGAATACGCTGCTCACGATCGAGGAGGCGCGGGTCGCGTGTGGCACCGGGATCAAGGATCTGCTGGCGGGAGATCCACAGATCACATCCCTGCGGGTCGTGCGGCCCGTCGTGCATGCCCGTCGCGGCGCCGACGGTGGCTGGAGCCTCGCTTCGCTCGTCGGGAAAGGCGGCCGTGGCGACCTCGCGATTCCGGTGGCCATCGAGGACGCGACGCTCCTCGTTGATGCCGAGGGGGTAGGGGGTCGCCTGACCCTGCGCAACATCGGCATCGACCTCCGGCCGGCGGCCGGGCTCGATGGCGGGCCGGCCGTCCTCGTTCGCGGTGCGGTGGGAGGCGACCTCTTCGACCGCGCGGTGTTCGAAGGACGGATCCTCGCCGCCGGTGGCTTCGAACTCGCTGGTCAGGTCGAGTCGCTCGAGCTCTCGCCGCGGCTGCGGGGCCTGGTGCAAGCCGCCGCCACGGCTCCCGAGTGGCTCGCCGGGCTGCGAGGCCGCCTCGACGTGGAGTGGCGAACATCGGGCGACCTCGCCACGCTCGACCGCTCAGCCTTCACCGTCGCCGGCCGGCTCGAATCGGGCCACTTCGAGTACCCCGGGCTGCCGTTCACGATCAGCGACGTGTCGGCCGCGTTCACCGCCGACCGGAGCGGCGTGAGAGTGGAGCGGGTCGAGGCCCACTCGGGCTCGACGCTGGTCCGTGGTGCCGGCCGCTTCGCCGGCTGGGACGCCACGGCCGACTACGACGTCACCGTGGAGGCGGAACGCATGCTCGTGGGCCATCACTGGGAAGGTCTTCTGCCCGAGTCGGTGGCGTCGCACTGGAGCAAGTTGCTTCCGGCGGGGGAGGTCGACGTGCGGGCCCATCTCGTGCGGCATGCCGGTACGGTGACGCCCGACGTGTCGCTGCGGTGTCGCAACGTATCGCTGACCTACTATCGCTTCCCGTATCGGGTCGATCGGACGGTTGGCACGGTCTCCCTCAAGGATGACCTTCTCTCGATGCACCTCACTGGCGAGGCTGGCGGGCATCCCGTCACCGTCGAGGGGGCCGTCTGCACGACGAACGGAGGTCGCGGGGTCGTTGAAGTCCGCGGAGACGGGATGCGGATCGACGACGCGCTGCTCGCCGCCATGCCCACGCGGAGCGCCGACATCGTGCGGTCGCTTCGCGGCGCCGGCACGTTCGACTTTGTGTTTCGGCACGAACGATCGGCCGACCTGCCCGGTGGATTCGCTAACTCGCTCGGGATCCACCTCGCGCAGTGCACGATGGCCTACGCCGGCTTCCCCTATCCGCTCGGGAACGTCACCGGCAGCATCCACATGGACCGTGGGAACTGGACGATTCGCGAGATCACCGGCTCGAACGACACGGGGGTGGTGCGGTGCACCGGCCGGCTCCAGCGGATCGGCGAGGACGACAGCGAACTGACGCTGCATCTCGCCGGAACCAATGTGGTGCTCGAGAAGGAGCTTCGCGACGCGCTGCCGCCGGGCGTTCGCCGCATCTGGGACGACGTCACGCCCCGCGGCACTGCGGAGTTCACCGCTGAGGTGAGGCACCGCGTCAAGCAGCGACGGACCGAGGTGGAGATCGTCGCCGCGCCGCAGGGCGACACCGTGTCGATCGAGCCGTCATGGTTTCCCTACCGCCTCGAGCGGCTCCGCGGTCGCCTGCACTGGAAGGATGGCGTTCTCGCCTTCGACGACGTCCGCGGCGCACACGCGCGGACTGCCGTGTCAGCCGAGGGCACCTGTCGATTTTCGCCCGACGGTGGCTGGCACGTCTCGTTCGCCCGGCTGGCCGCCGACCGGTTTCACGCCGACCACGACGTCCTCAGGGCGCTTCCTGCAGGGCTCCGGCAGGCGGTCGCCGGAGTGCATTTGCGGGGCATGCTCTCGGTGGACGGCGCCCTCGAAATCTATTCCACGGCACCGCAGGTCGTGACCGGCCCCGGCGGCCGCACGGAGGTCACCCCCGGCCCGGCCGCTGCGGCCTGGGACATGCAACTCGACATGGAGCAGGCGGCGCTCGACGTGGGGATGCCGCTGGAGCACGTGCATGGCGGGATCCGGCTCCGTGGCCAATCCGACGGCACCACCTGGCGGAGCCTCGGCGACGTGGCGATCGACAGCGCGATGTGGCGGGGCGTGCAACTGACGTCCGTCTGCGGCCCGTTGGCGATGGATGCTGCCGGCGCGCGGTTCGGTGCCCAGGCCGGCGCCGATCCTCAAGCAGCGGCGCGGCGGATGACGGCTCGAGTCGCCGACGGGATCCTGGAGGTTGACGGCAGCGTGGCGGCGGGCGACGCCGGTGCCTTCGCGGTGACCGCATCACTCTCGAACGCCGACCTTGCCCGGGTGGCTGGCGACATGAGCGGCGGACCGCACCATTACCAGGGGCGGGTGCACGGAGGCATCGAGATTCGTGGATCGCGGGCCGGTACTCACTCGCTCGTCGGCAGGGGACAGGTGAAGCTCACCGATGCCGACATCTACGAGTTGCCTGTCACCGTTGCCCTGCTGAAGATCCTGCGGGTGAAGAATCCCGATCGCAACGCGTTCACGAGCAGCCTCGTCGACTTCAGAATCGAAGGACCGCACGCCTATCTCGACACCATCGAACTCTCGGGCGACGCCATCAGCCTGGTGGGTAACGGTGAGGTCGACTTCGACTCGCAGATCAATCTCGTACTGCGGCCGATCATGGGTGAGGCGGAGACGCAGTTGCCGGCGATGAAGCGGCTGCTCGGTGGCGCGAGCGGGCAGTTTGTGCTCGTGCACGTCGATGGCACGGTGACGGAGCCGACCACCTCGACCGAAGTCTTCCCCACGCTGCCAGCGGCTGTCCAGCGGCTCCAGTCGCGGCGCAAGGCTGATGGATCGACGACAGCGACGCGGGAGGATCGGGTGCAGCGGTGAGCGGCGCGGGCGGGGCGGGATGCCTCGGGCTGGTAGAGTGGGGCGACGACAACGGCCGGGGCGTGGATCGCCCGGGATGGCATGAGGATCGACCGATGAAGATCGTGAAGATGCACGGCGCCGCCAACGATTACGTCTACGTGGACTGCTTTGACGAGCAGCCGCCCGCCGATCCCGCCGCGTTGGCGCCGGTGATCGCCGACCGCCACACCGGCGTGGGAGGCGACGGGCTGGTGCTTGTGATGCCGTCGGGTGTGGCGACCGCCCGGATGCGGATGTTCAATGCCGATGGCAGCGAATCGGAGATGTGTGGCAATGGCGTCCGTTGCGTGGCCCACCTGGTGGTCGCCCGCGGCCGGGCTCCGGCCGGGCCGGTGACCATCGAGACGGGTCGCGGCGTGCTTGCGCTCGACGTCACCCCGACTGGGCCGCGGACCTCCCAGGTGCGTGTCGACATGGGCGAGCCCTTGCTCGAGGCCGCCGCGATTCCGGTGACCGGATGCGGCACTGGCCGCGTGATCGACGGCCCATGTGCAGCCCTCGATGGCGAGGAGCCGTGGTGGCGCGACTGCGGCCTTGATCCGCGCATGACCTGCGTGTCGATGGGCAATCCGCACGTCGTGCTCTACTGCCGTGACGTCGACCGCGTGCCGCTCGAAACGGTCGGGCCACGGATCGAGACGCACGCAAGCTTTCCGCGACGGGTCAACGTGCACTTCGTCGAAGTTCGCGGCCGCGACCACGTGAAGATGCGGACCTGGGAACGCGGTAGCGGCATGACGATGGCCTGCGGCACCGGCGCGTCGGCGGTCTGCGTGGCGGGCGTGCTCAGCGGCCGTACGGATGGCACGATCGCGGCCGATCTCCCCGGCGGCCGGCTGGATCTTACCTGGGCGGCAGGCGGCCACGTCTTCATGACGGGACCGGCGGAGGAGGTGTTCGAGGGCATGTGGTGGGGTGGCTGAAGCAGCGTCCAGGGAAGGACATCGACCGTGAAGCTCAAGAGTTCGTTCGCAATCGGCGGCTGGGCCCTCGCCACGACGGCCGTCCTCCGCCGCTGGCTGGGCACGCTCGACTACAAGGTCGACTTCGGCGATCCCGACGTCGATCCCGTGAGTCCCGCGTATCGCGGCGCGAAAATCTACGTGTTCTGGCACGAGAACATCCTGATCCCGCTCTATCTCCGCGGCCACTCCAACATCTCGATGCTGCTCTCGCGGCACTGGGACGCGAACATCCTCGACCGCGTGGCGCGGATGATGGGATTCGGCGTGGTTCGCGGGAGCACGTTTCACGGCGGGTCGGCGGCACTCCGGGAACTGGCCGAGCGGGCCGCCGTGGGCAACCTCACGATCACTCCCGACGGCCCGCGTGGACCGCGGCGGCGACTGGCACCGGGCTGCGTGTTCCTTGCCAGCACACTCGGCATCCCGATCGTCGTCATGGGCCTGGGCTACGATCGGCCCAAGCGCGTGGGCACCTGGGACCGGTTCGCGATTCCGCGTCCCTTCTCGCGGGCTCGCGGGATCGTCAGCCGGGCGATTTCCGTGCCGCCCGACCTCGACCGCGATGGCATCGAGCGATATCGGGCCGCGATTGAACGACTGCTCACGCATCTCTCCGACGAGGCTGAGGCGTGGGCGACCGCCGGGAGCCGCCGCCCGAACCAGCGGTCGGTCTGCAAGGAGCCGTCACGGGTCGCGCGTCGAACTGCGGTGCTGAAGGGGGAACCTGGGGTGGAACTCGACGCCGAGTTGACGCGGGCGGGGCTACCAACCGCGGACGACGCAGTTCGAGATCGCCCGGCTGCGTGATCCGGTCAGCGGGCGATGCGATCGAGTCGCTGCTCGACGGCCTCGAGCAGCATCCGGAGCCGGCCTACCTCGCGACGAAGTTCACCCGCTTCGCCATCGCCCCCCGACTCCGGCCGTCGGCTGGTACGGACCTCGGGGTTCTGTTCGAGCACCGGTGCCGCAGAGGGCTGGAGCGAGGGCTCGCCGACCAGAGCCTGCTCGAGCGGCAATTCGAGCGACTGCAGGATGACATCGGCCCGTTTTTCCGCGCCGCCAGGAAGCACGTAGTGCAGTGGCAGCGGACGGTTTGTCGGCCCGGCAGCGACCAGTTGTGTGAGTTCCTGCGGTGAGCGGACCGGACGGTCGGCAAGCGACACGATCACACTGCCCGGAGGGATGCCTGCCTTCGAGGCCGGGAGATCGCCGACCACACCAATGACGTAGGCTCCGGCCTGAGCCGGCAGGCGAAACCGTTCCTGGATGCTGCTGTCGATCGGTAGCGTGCGAACACCAAGCGCGGTGCGGCCTCGAGACGAAACCGTTGATGGAGCCGTTGATGGAGCCGTTGATGGAGCCGTTGATGGAGCCGTTGGGATCGGTGGGTTCGTGAGAACCGAAACGGTGGCCACGCCATTCGGGGCGGGCACGGCCACCGTGGCCGCTGGATCAACGGACGACTGCCAGCCGCGGTCGGCAGCAGGACTGCTCGGGGCGGGAGTCGTGATCGTTGCCAGGGTGGTGGCCGGAGCCGCGGGGATGTCGGGAGTTGCCGTGCCGGCCGTGGTTACGGGGCGGGGCAGCGCGACGATATCCACGTCGCTCACCCGATCGGCATGAGCCACGCTGAGTCGCACCTGTTGCCCCGCGGTGATGGCCGTGAGGGCCTCAGACACGTCGTCGGCGCTGGCCAATGGCCTGCCGTTGACGCCGCGGAGTTCGTCACCCATGACGATACCAGCGGCGGCGGCAGGGCCCGACGGCACGAGTTCTACGATCGTCCAGCGGCCGGGGGCGGCAGACTCGGCCACCGACATCCCCAGCCACCCTGGCGTTGCGGCCGTCGCACTGGCCGAGGGTGTCACAGGGGGGGCTCCGCGTGGCGGTGCTGCGGTCGGTTGAGCGAAGGGCAGGGCGATCGGCTCACCGATCGAAATGTCGTCTGGCTGAAACGAGGCCGGTGGCGGGGATGCTCGCTCCGGGTCGGCCGCGATGCACATGCGGGCGACCATCACGAAGAAGCATGTGATGACACCAGCCACGCAGGCAACACGCCGCGGGGAAGTCCTGAGTCCGTTCAGTGAAAGACCAGCATCCTGCATGAGCCCCAGTATACGCCGCCTCGAGGCCTCCGCGACCCTGTGTTGCAGCCGCGAAAATGCGTGGTTTCGACGCACGGCTGCGAGTCGTGCACAAGTTCTGCACCATGCACGGATGTATGCATCGAACCTGGCAGACGAGCATCAGGCTCGCGAGTCGTCAGCGGCGGATCGCGATTCGCGGCGCCGATTTCGCCGCGATGCTGTCATGGTTTGACAGCACAGCATGCACTCCTATACTCGCGCCACGTTGCGGGCCTCGGAGTGATTTCCGTCACGCAAACAGCAGCACGGATGAATATTGCCGAAGGTGAACGCCTTCGGGCCACAGGAAGGATCCATGGGGAACGCAACCGACGTTGACGTGGCCGCCGGCATTTCGGCACCTCTCGCGTCAGTGGCGAGCGTGCTCGATGCCTTTCGGTCTCGAATCGGCGACGATCGGTTCGCGGTCTGGTTCGGCGACGCCGCCTGCACGATTGAGGCCGCCGCCGACCGGAGCGGCGTCCAGGTGTCGCTTGCCGTGGGAAGCGGGTTCACCCATGAATGGCTGCGGCGGACGTTCCACGCCGAGTTTGACACGGCTGTCCGGGAAACGGTCGGCCCCGGCAGCCAAACAGCCTGGCGACCGCAGTCGGCGGCCGTTGCCGCTGAACCGCCCGTTGCCTCCGGTTCCAACGAGCAGCAGGATCGTGGCTCGCAGAAAGTCCGGCGTCAGTCGCCGTCGCGTGGGCCAACGTCGCCGTCTCGCGTCCGTCGGGCCGATGGTCCGCCCGCCGCGGAGCCGACCTGTCGCCAACTCAGTGTTGTTCCGCGGTCTGGATCGTCGACGGTCTCCCCGTCGCGGCGGCAGCCGCTGCGGCTTGGCGACTTCGTGGTCGGCCCGAGCAACCGGATGGCGTTCGCCGCGGTGGAACTCGCCGCGTCGCGGCCCGGAGAGATGTCGCCTCTGGTCATTCATGGCCCGAGCGGGGTCGGGAAGACGCACCTCGTGGAGGCCGCGTGCGACCGTGCCCGCGAACTGCATCCGGGAGCCACCGCTGTCTGCCTCTCGGCCGAGCAGTTCACCACCGCCTTCCTCCAGTCGCTGCACGGCGGTGGCCTGCCGGGATTCCGCCGCACCTGCCGCTCGGCCGACGTGCTGGTGATCGACGACCTACAGTTCTTCGTCGGCAAGAAGGCGACGCTCCTTGAACTGCAGCAGACGCTCGATGCGTTGCTCCGCCAGGGCCGGCAGGTCATCTTCGCCTGCGACCGCGAACTCGACGCGCTGCCCGATCTTGGAGCCGATCTGCTGACGCGGCTGCGGGGTGGCATGGTGGCCCGCCTGCTGCCCCCCGACTACGACGTTCGCCGAGGCATCGTCGCGGCGGTCTGCGACAAGCGGGGCTTGGTCGTGACGGACGACGTGCTCCACTACGTGGCCACGTCGATGACGCGGCACGCGCGGGAGCTCCTCGGTGCCATCAACCGGCTCGAGGCCACGAGCCACATGCTGGGCCTGCCGGTGACGCTCGGGATGGCGCAGGAGGCATTGGCCGACCTCGTCCGCTCGAGTGGTCGGAGCGTTCGGCTCGCCGACATCGAGCGGGCGGTCTGCAAGGCGTTTGGCATCGAAAGCGGCGCGCTGCAGTCGTCGCGCCGGGCGCGGTCGGCGAGCCATCCGCGGATGCTCGCCATGTTCCTGGCGCGGAAGCACACCCAGGCGGCGCTGACGGAGATCGGCGGGTATTTCGGCCGTCGCAGCCATTCAACCGTGATCGCGGCCCAGAAGGCCGTGGGAGATTGGGTGGCGAAGGGATCGCAGGTAGTCCTCGCCGACGCCACGTGGGACGTCGAAGAGGCGATCCGCCGCGTCGAGGACGTGCTCCGCGCCGGGTGATTCGACTCCCGGCGCTGCGAGGGGCTGCCCGTGCCGTCGCTGTCGACCTGCGGAAGCCCAATCGCGTGAGCGATGGGGGCACGCTGGCTCCGCTGCATCGCTCGGGACTGCCCATGCCCGTCGCCGGACGCTCGCTGCGGGCTCCGGCCCTCCGCTCGCTGCACGCCGGCTACGCTTCGCCATCCTGGCTTCGCTTGCCGCCGAGCCCGGCTCTCGGGCACGGGCAGCCCCTCGCTTCGTGTTCATGCCTCCGTAGTACAGGTTTTCAACCTGTGCGCGTTCCCTGCGGTTGCTCGCTGCTGCTGCCCTGCATCCAGCAAGCCCCGGGCACCAGCGAGGGGATCACGGTCGGAATTACGATGCGCACGTGCGCCATTCCTGCACGCATCTGTCCCTGGGGCAGAGTAGACTTTCTGGATAGGCCGCGGCGTCTACCCCTCCTGTAACAGCCGCCACATGGCGCAGACGGCGGCGCACCTGGTCCAGACCGCGTCATCCCGCCGACCAGAGCGACGCTTGTCGCGACCTGCGGATGCGAGCGTCGTGGGTGGCCAGCGGCAACCCTCCCGCCCGGGCAGTTGCCACGATCAGGCGATCGGCAGGGTCCTGGTGAAATGTTGCGGGCAGGCGATTCATTTCCGCGACCACGGCGGGGCTGATGGGGATCACCTCGACCGTGGCTGGAGAAGCGGCGATGCGCAACCAATCCTCCAGGCTGTCGTCGATCCGCAGACGCCCGAGTTGAACCAGCATGGCAACTTCCCAGAGGCTGATGTCGCATAGCCTAGGCCGCTGGCGGCTCGGGAGGTCGTCCAGAGCCGTTCGCTCACGGGCTGGAAGCCGGGAATCGCCGAGCATCCACCAGACCCAGATGTGCGTGTCGAGAAGCGGCTGCTTCGTCGTCTTCGTCATCGCAAAACTTCGATCTCGGATTCATCGACAACGCTCGCGAATGGGTCTCCCGTGAACGCACCGCGGCCGCGAAGTGCCAGCCACGGCTTATCGTCTCGCGCCGGCACCAGGCGGGCCACAGGCCGTCCGCGTTTGAGAATGAGCAGTTCCTCGCCTGTGCGGCTGACCTCATCAAGGAGTCGCAGGCAACGAGCCTTAAAGGCAGACGCAGTGATCTTCATAATGACCACTGTACATGACCAGTGTACAAAGTGTCAACAGCTAGCGTGCTTGTGACCGATCCAGAAGAGGCTTGAGCCCCGCGACGGCCACACAGCCGTGAACGCCCCGGTACTGCTCCCCATCGACCGCCCATCACGGGTCGCTCACTTATGGAAGTGACGGTGACCGTCCTATCCTCAATCGCTCCCGTCCCCGATTTCCAATTTTCTACACGGCGACACCGTTGATCTTCTTGTTCAACGGCAACTCACCGGCGACTCCGTCAGCCTGGAAGCCGAAGGAGATCTCCGCGCCAGCAGCAATGGTGCCATTCCAGTCGGCGTTCTTGATCACGTACTTGGTGCCGACGTGGCTGACGATCACTGCGTTCCAGATGTTGACGATGTTCGCCTTCATGTCGAACTCCATCGTCCAGCCGTTGATCGCCGTCGTGCCAGTGTTCTTGATCTTGATGTCGCCATTGAACCCAGTCCCCCATGCGTTTGTCTGCGCGTAGGTGGTCACCACGTTGCCGGTGGACGAGGGGGTCGGGGTCGGGGTCGGGGTCGGGGTGTGCATCGTGCCGTGATCCATGCCACCGGGCATGGTCTGGCCCATCGATGTCTGGTAGCCGTCGGTGATCTGGCCTACCGGAGCGGTCGGCGTCAGCAGCGCTGTCCGGCTGACGAGCGTGAAGTGCTCGGCGGGGTGGCCAAACGACACCTCCAGCTGATCCTCAACGATCTGGTCGTGATGGAATTCGACGTTCCCCGGCACGAGCTGGGCCTTTGTCATGCCCACGAGCAGGATGCTCTGGTTGGTGGGCAGAACGGAGATCAACAGGCCCTCGGCTGTGTCTGTCACCGAGAGCCGCTCGCGGGTGCCGAAGTAGAGGAAGCTCAGCTTCATCGTAGCCGGATTGAAGCCCTCAATCCGCTGCCGGACTCCATATTCGTGCGACCGCACGTAGACCGTGCTGCTGTCCCGGGGGCCGATGCCCTGCTCCCAGGAGACCACGCCGCCGATGTCCTGACGCAGGTGCTCGTTCTGGACGACGCCGAAGTTGGCCATCGTGAGGTCGCGGTAGCTGATGCCGCGCAGCACCTGGAACTCGGGTGTTGAAGCCCACGGATTGACGATCGCCACCTCGCCGGTCTCCGTCTTGGCGATGATGAGGTTGTGGACCGACACATCACCGAAGTTGAGGCGGTCGCGGGAGGGGTCGAATCCCACGATGTCGTCGGCCGCAGGATTGACGAGGAACACACGGCCTGTGGTGCCAGTGACTGGGGCTGGCGTGGGCGTGGGAGTCGGCGTGGGAGTCGGCGTGGGAGTCGGCGTGGGAGTCGGCGTGGCCGTTACGCCGCCGACGAGCATGAGGTTACGAAGCACTGCCGAACTACCGCCGGGGGTGGCGGTGAAGCCGAAGGTCGTCGAACTCCCGGCCGCGAGCGATCCATTCCAACTCTCGTTGCGGACGGTGTAGTGGCTGCCCGAGTGGCCGGCGATCACGCCATTCCAGAGCGACGAGATCTGTCCGTCGAAGTCGAACTCCACCGTCCAGTTGGCATACGCGGCGCTGGTCGTGTTGCGAACCGTCACGTCACCGTTGAAGCCGCTACCCCAATCGCTTGTGACTGAAAACGCAACTGCTGAAGACGGCGTCGCGGCCGCGGTAGGCGTCGGTGCAGCCACGACGGCGGGCGCAGCAAGCGTGACGGCGGGCGACAGCGTCGCCGCAGGGGCTGGTGCTGGCGGGGGCGTCGGCGAAGGATCGTTGTTGGCGATCGTGACAGTGCCGCTCCGATCGGCGATTGTTGCCCGCTTCGGCGACGAGAGGTTGATCGAGAAAGTCTCGTTCGGCTCGTAGGTGCGGTCGCCCTTGATCGCGATCAGCACCTGCTTGGTGGTCGTTCCTGGGGCAAATGAGACACTGCCGGCCTTTGCCATGAAGTCACTCCCGGCCGTGGCGGTGCCGTTGGCCGTCGCGAATCGCAGGCTCACGATGCTGCTTGTGGGCTGCGAGAGCCGTAGGGTGATGGCCGCATTTTTCGTGCCGGCGTCCCCTTCCGTGATCGTGACGTCATCGATCGAGATCGACGACGGAGTGACGGCCATCATCGACCGCTGCTCGAGCGTTTCCGAGACCAGACTGGCGAGCGTCGGCCGACCGCGGCGTGGTCTGCTGCTGTGGTGAGTGGTCCGACGGCGGAACAGGTCGGCGATGGCGGAGGAAGTGCGAGGAAAGAACCAGTTACGCAGCGTCATGGGAGCACCTCGTGGAGGATAAAAAAATGGTCCGGGAAGAGGATGTGCGGGATGCGACCCGAGACGAAACCGTCTCGCTGGTTCCCACCCACTCATAAAAAGATGCTGGCAGCAATCCGCATTGCGTCAGCGTTGGCCCGGCGGTCTGCCCCTGAACGACCGGCGCGGAGCTTGCGTGATGACCTCCCTGCTCCGTTCCTGATTCTTCCCCGACCACCTGCTCGAAGCAAGGAATTGGTTTACGGTTTTGGACGCGGTCACACATCTGCTCAACGATTCAAAAAAGCCTTAAAAACATGTCTTTTTCGTGTCGTCGTGGTCGCGGAGCCCAGCCTCTGTTCATCCACCGTTCACGAATGGTTCAGCGATCATTCACGTGCCGACTTCACTGCGGGGAGAGTGAGCGGCCGCGCCACCTGGTCTGGAGGCCGAGTTGTCGACGCATGGCCGGGCTGCCGTTGCCCTCGGTCACGTTCTTGAGAAGTCTCGTCCAGACATCGAGGCTCCGCGCATACATCCGGCAGGAGGCGATGTCGGATGCATCGAAGGTGTCGGTGCGAAGGCCTCTGGCCCGTGTTTCACAGGAACAGGTGCCTGTCCCCGTGTGCAGGGCAAGAGAGCCAGGCACCGAGTGCTCCACAGCCGGCACCAGTCCCTGTCACGACACCTCGCGGATTGCTTCGGCCAAAACTCATGGCCCGACTCGGGGAAGAAGTGCCGGTGACCGTCCTAGTCTTTTGCCTCGACCGGCGTCTCCTCGAGGCTCGCCTTGTAGCGAACGCTTGATTGCGGGCCGCCGAAGCCGACCACTCGGCGGTCGATGGCGGTCTGGCGGCCGACCACGCGGCCGCGTTCGATGTCGAAGCGGATCGTGCCGTCCCAGATCCGCTCCAAGAGCCGGGCTTCAAGCCGCGGATCGTCCACGGGCGTGAGCACCGTGGTGTCGACCGCGATCGTGGCCACGCCGTCCTTGACCGATTCGAGGCGGTAGCGGAGGCGGGTGCGGACGGCCTTTCGCGGACCGTTCGGTACTTCGATGACGACCTCCTGCGGGATCGTCCACTCGAAGCCGACCTCGACCGGGTCGTCCGGAAGCGGCACCACGACGAGGTCGCCGGTCGCCGCCGGTGGGCAGGGGCGGAGCTCGCGGCGGTCGAGCACGCGGCCATCCGCGGCGACCGTCATCTTCACCAAAGGCACGCCGAGACTGTGCGGCACGAGTTCGTAGCCTGGCGGCGGCTCCTCGCCGCTCCCGCTCGACCAGCGGACTTCGCCGCGGTCGCTCGTCCGCGAG
This sequence comes from Candidatus Kuenenia stuttgartensis, assembly GCA_945870505.1. Classification (GTDB taxonomy): domain Bacteria; phylum Planctomycetota; class Planctomycetia; order Pirellulales; family UBA1268; genus QWPN01. Next base: position 51,552 of record CAMBSN010000009.1, read on the forward strand.
GTCATCGTCACATCTTCGACCGTCTGTTCAAGCGTGGCGGTGCCATCCGCATCGACGGCGACGACCCTCCAGGTCTTCGTTGAGTCGGTCATCGTCTCAACGGCCTGCGTCGTGCCGTTCATCGTCGTCTCGGTGAGCGCGCGATGGGCGACCCTCATCGCCATCCGCTCGTCGGGCTGGAACTCGTAGCGAAGCCTGATCGGTTCAGCCGCCCCCGCGGCGGCCGTTACGAACAGGACAAGGCACGCGAAGGCGACTCGTCGAGGGGCTGCGGCCGTCATGTGCCGCCCCGCGTCGTGGGCCGCTCGGCGGCCCGCAGGCCGCCGCCCCAGGCCAGCTTCTCGCGGAGCGTGCCGTAGTAGCCGTGCCGCCCAGTCTCGACGAGCGTGAAGCGGGGTTCCGCGCGGCGGACCCGGATCCGGTCGCCGGGCTCGAGGCCCGTCACCACGCGGCCATCGACCACGCAGGCCGAGCCCGCATTCGGCTCAGCCACGACAATCTCGTAGGTGCGGGCGGCGGAGTCGACGACGGTGCGGTTGGTGAGCGTGTGCGGGTTGAGTGGCGTGAACACGAACGCGTCGAGGTCCTTGCGGACGATTGGGCCTCCGGCCGAGAGGTTGTAGGCGGTCGACCCCACCGGCGTCGAGACGATCAGCCCGTCGGCGCGGTACGTGGTGGCGGGCTCTCCGTCGACGATCAGGCCGATCTCAATCATCGAAAACGGCGGGCCCGCGAGGATCGACGTCTCGTTGAGGCCGAGTTCACGAGGCACCACTGTGGCGTTTCCACGGACGACCTCCGTCTCGAACATCAGATGGTCGACAAGTTGGAATCCGCCGGCCGCGATGCCGCGGATCGCCTCCGCGGCGGCGGCGCGAGGCACGTCGGCGAGAAAGCCGAGCCGCCCAAGGTTTACACCAAGCACGGGGATCTGGTCGTACGCCATCCAGCGGGCGGCGCGGAGGATCGAGCCGTCGCCCCCGATGACCACCACGACGTCGGTGGCCGAGGGGCAGGGGGGCTTTTCGGCGGTGCTTGGAGGCGGAGCCAGGAGCGCGGTCGCCTCGTGACCGGCGTCGCGGATCAGTGCCGCGACCCGGTCGGCCTCTGCCGCCACGTCGGGCCTGTCAGCGGGGCCGACGATCGCAAACCGCAGCGGGGCTGCAGCGGCATGACCGGGACGCAATCGAGAGCCGCTGGGCATACGGCGAAACGCCTCCGGCGTCGATCAACGGTTGAAGGCGGCGTGCGCGGCGACGCTGCCGGTCGGGTCACGACCGGACAGGCGACGGCACGTGGCGGCGATGCCCGCCGCATCGAGCCTCAGGTCGGCCAGCAGTTCTGCCCGTTCGCCGTGCTCCACGAAGCGGTCGGGCAGGCCCAGCCGCACGATCGGGCCGGCGTGGATGCCGGCGTCGTTGACCGCCTCGAGAATGGCGCTGCCGAAGCCGGTCGGCAGAGCATTCTCCTCGAGGGTCACCGTCCACGGCGCCGACTCGATGCGGTCGACGAGTGCGGCGTCGATCGGCTTCACGAACCGGGCGTTGACGACCGCGAGTTCGAGCCCTTCGCCGCGGAGGATCGTCGCCGCCTTGAGGGCTTCTCCCAGGAGCGTGCCGCAGGCGATCACGAGGCCCTCGCTTCCCTCGGCGAGTGTCTCGGCATGGCCGAGCTCGATCGGCTGCCGTGGCCCCTCGTGCCGCTCCACGACCGCCTTCGGGTAGCGGATCGCCACTGGACCGTCATGGGCCAGCGCCCAGTCGAGCATCGCCACGAGGTCGTGCTCGTCGCCGGGGGCAAGGACCGCCATGTTGGGAAACAGCCGCATGTAGCCGAGGTCGAACGAGCCGTGGTGCGTGGGGCCGTCGGGGCCGGTCAGGCCGGCGCGGTCCATCATGAACACCACCGGGAGGTTCTGGAGGCAGACCTCCTGAAAGACCTGGTCGAACGACCGCTGCAGGAACGTGCTGTAGATGTCGACGATCGGCCGGCAGCCTGCCTTGGCCTGGCCGGCCGCAAAGGCGACGGCGTGCGACTCGCAGATGCCGACATCAAAAAACCGCTCGGGAAACTCCGCCCGCACGGGCTCGAGCTTGTTGCCCTGGCACATGGCTGCGGTCATCACCGTGACCCGCCCGTCGCGGCGGAGTGCGGCGCCGATGGCCGTGGAGGCGACGTCGGTGTAGGCCCGTGACGTCGACTTCTTGATCGACACGATGCAGTCGTCGTCGTCGCACTCGAACGGCGCGGGGGTGTGAAAAAAGACCGGGTCCGCCTCCGCGGGCTTGAAGCCGTGCCCCTTTTCGGTGAGCACGTGGAGGAGAATCGGCCCCTCTTCCTCCTTCACGAGTTCGAGGTAGCGGATGAGGTTGGGGAGCGAGTGCCCCTCAACCGGCCCGAAGTAGCGGACGCCGAGGGCCTCGAAGAGCGCCCCGCCGTGGAGCGAGGTCTTGAGCGACTCCTTGACGTTGGAGAGCATCCGCTCCACCGACTCGCCCACCATCGGCATGCCCTTGATGAACTCGCCGGCCTGATGCTTGAAGCCGCGGTACCAGGCGTTGGTGCGGACGGTGTCGAGATACTCCGCCAGCCCGCCCACCCGTGGGCAGATCGACATCTTGTTGTCGTTGAGGATCACGAGCATCCGCTTCTTGAGGAAGCCGGCGTTGTTGAGCGCCTCGAAGACGATGCCCGAGGGAAGCGCGCCGTCGCCGATCACCGCCACCGAATGGCGGTCGGCTTCGCCGCGGAGGCAGTCGCCGCTGGCGAGGCCGAGCGCCGTCGAAACGCTGCAGCCGGCGTGGCCGGTCATGAACAGGTCGTAGGAGCTCTCGTCGGGATTGGGGTAGCCCATCAGGCCCCCCTTGGTGCGGATCGTGCCGAACGTGGCGAAGCGGCCTGTGATCA